>JACNLQ010000036.1 GCA_014381415.1 Fidelibacterota bacterium | reverse complement strand
GGCCACCAACTGGTCAATAAAATTGAAACATTATTGAAGGAAGAACTGGATAATTCATATTGGATAGCTAAATAGGGAATTCGTGAAAAAGAAGATAAAATACAACTACCTCTGTTAACTGTACGAAAGGACGTGACTATATGAGGAGTAAAAAGGAGAAATCTTTCATGGGTTATAGATCCCACTAATAATGATTTATCTTTTCGAAGAAATCATGTGAGAAAATCTCTTTTACCAAAAGCAATTAAGACAGATCCTACATTGGAGAAAACACTTTTAAATGAATCTCGTGTCCACAAAATAAAAATGAGTTCCTATTTATCTGAATTTAATAATGGTACTTTAATTATAAATAATTCTAAACAATTTATATCAATTAATTTAGAAAAAATAAAATATTTTGAAATTGAAAAACTTAAAATATTTACTTATTGGTTTTCATCTAAATATTTCAAAATTAACATTCCGGAAAAATCACGTAAATTTTGGAAAGAATTCAGTAATTATTTACAAACATCTAAAACCGGATCAATTTATAATTTGGGACCTCTAACCAGTATTTTAAATAGGGAAGAAATACTTATTATTTCAGATTATTTACAATTATTAGAGGAACCTATAAAGATAAGACTAACCCAATATGAAAAATGGTTTAATTCAATATTTACAATAAATAATTGTAATCATCCTGTATTTTCTAATGATAGAAATGAATTTTCTATCAAGGACAACCTTTTAGAGGATGGCTTGTATTTAAGGCGATGGAAAAAAGGCGACAAGATTCTCACCTCCACTTCTGCGCAGCATATATTATTGAGTAATTTATTTATAAATAATAAAGTATCAAAATTGGGTAAATTAATACAGCCGATTGTCGTTGATAAAAAGGACAATATAGTATGGGTTCCCGGATTAGCTCATGCTAAATTGCCAATAGATTATTCCTATAGTAATAAAAAATTGATAAAATGGACTCAGAGATAATAATACCACAGGGGTTTCCGTTTGCTGGAAATAAATTGGAGGAAATTATTTCTCCCGATTCAGTTCAAAAAAGAGTTGCTGAAATTGCCAGTGAAATATCTGTAATGTATCAAGGGAAAGTACCTATTATTATAGGAGTATTAAACGGTGCTTTTCTATTTATGGCAGATTTAGTAAGACATCTTGACATTCAATTCGAGGTAGATTTTTTAAAAATAGACTCATACGGAGATGGAACAAAAAGCACCGGAACTGTTCGGCTATTAAAGGATATTAGTGCAGATATTACTGGAAGGCATGTAGTGGTTGTGGAAGACATTGTAGATACTGGATTATCATTAAAATTTTTAAAACATCGAATGGAAGAAGCATCTCCCAAATCCTTACGATTTGCAACCTTTTTATATAAGCCGGATGTTGCTTCAAAAGATATATCAATTGATTGGGCTGGCTTTAACATAGAAGATCAATTTGTAGTTGGATATGGTTTAGACCTTAAGCAAATATATCGAGGATTGCCGGGAATTTATGCAGTAAAAGAGGAAGATAAATAAAAAGTGAAAAAAAATAAGAAAAACAAAAAAGGTAAAAATAACCCTTTAAACATTTGGAAAACTCTTGGTGGTAATTTATTAATTTGGGTATTAATAATTATTATGGCAATTACCGCCTTGCAATTTTTCTCTACAGATTATAAACCGCGAATAATTGATTATACACAATTTCAGGATTATGTTGATCAAGATTTGGTTGAATCTGGGAGAATAATCGGTAGAACATTTAAAGGGAAATTTAAAGAACCAGTTACAATCGAAACAGGTAATTTGAATAATCCAAAAGAAGTGAGTAATTTTACTACAGTACTCCCTGAGGTTACCCTTGATATGACTGAATCTTGGAATGAAAAGGGAATAATTTACAGGTTTGAAGAGCAGACTCTGGGTTTATTTGACTATATTATTCAATTTTCACCTTGGTTATTAATAATATTCTTTTGGTTTTTCCTCATGAGAAAAATGCAGGGTGGCGGTGGACAAAGCGGAATATTTAATTTTGCTAAAAGTCGAGCAAAAATAATTTCTCCAGATACACCCAAAACTTCATTTAAAGAAGTGGCGGGTTGTGATGAAGCCAAGGTTGAATTGCAAGAGATTGTAGAATTTTTAAAACATCCTGGAAAATATAAGAAGTTAGGTGCAAAAATCCCCAGGGGGGCATTGTTATTAGGTCCTCCGGGAACGGGAAAGACTCTTCTTGCTAAAGCGGTATCCGGTGAAGCAAGCGTACCATTTTTCACTATCAGCGGTGCTGAATTTGTAGAGATGTTTGTTGGTGTTGGTGCTTCAAGGGTAAGAGATCTATTTGATCAAGCTAAACGAAATGCACCCAGTATTATATTTATTGATGAAATTGACGCTGTAGGAAGACATCGAGGTGCTGGTTTAGGAGGAGGGCATGATGAGCGTGAGCAGACTTTAAATCAAATATTAGTTGAAATGGATGGTTTCGATACAGATGATAGTGTTATTCTTCTAGCCGCCACAAATAGACCGGATGTATTGGATAAAGCTTTGCTTCGTCCTGGAAGATTTGACAGGCAAATTGTTGTGGATGTCCCCGGCGTTGAGGGAAGAGAAGCAATTCTTAAAATCCACTCAAAAGGAATCCCCATGGATAAAACAGTTGATCTAAAGGTATTAGCAAGGGGGACACCTGGCTTGGTAGGTGCCGATTTAGAAAATCTGATTAATGAAGCAGCCTTGTTAGCGGCTCGAAAAAATAAGAAAAAAGTTTCCATGTCTGATATTGAAGATGCCAAAGACAAAGTGATGATGGGTGTTGAAAGAAAGAGTATGATTCTTACTCCAAAAGAAAAGGAAGTCACTGCCTATCATGAAGCCGGGCATGCTCTCGTGGCTTATAAAACTGAGGGAGCAGACCCCGTTCATAAAATTACAATTATTCCAAGAGGAATGGCTCTGGGTATTACGGCACAGATACCTGAGGAGGAAAAACACAATTACCAAAAAAATTATCTTTTAGGACGATTGGATATTTTAATGGGAGGCAGATGTGCAGAAAAAATTATATTTAATGACACATCTACAGGAGCGGGAAACGATATCGCCACAGCAACAGATATTAGTCGCAAAATGGTTTGTGAATGGGGGATGAGTGACAAAATTGGTCCATTAACATTTGGGAAAAAATCTGAAGAAGTATTTTTAGGAAGGGAAATATCGCATTCCAGAGATTATAGCGATGAAATCTCGCAAATAATTGATGAGGAAATCTCCATATTTGTAAAAAATGCTGAAGAAAATGCTGAAAATATTCTTAAAACTAATATAGATGATTTAAAAAATATTGCGAATGCGTTACTTGAATATGAGTCAATAAGTGGTGACGAAATGAAACAGGTTATTAATGGAGAATTGATTGTTAGAACAGAACCTAAAGAGAAAGAGAAAAAGAAAAGGGTTCGTCGTCGAAAAAAAACCGAAGAAAATTTACCCAAAAAAAATGATGGTTCTCAGCCTATAATCACAAAGCCGGCTACATAGATATGTTTGATTCTTACCAAAATTCCACTAAAATAATGGGTATATTGAATGCAACGCCAGATTCATTTTTTGCTGGAAGTAGAATGATAGATATCAATTCTATTGATTTTCAAAAATATAAACATGCCGATATTGTAGATATAGGATTTGAATCTTCAAGGCCAGGAGCGAATCCCATTTCTGAATTTGATGAAATCAATAGATTAAATGATTTTCTCAATCATGTTTCAATATTTAAGCAAACACTTTCTATTGATACATATAAACCTCAAGTTGCCAAATTTGCTCTTGAAAATGGGTTTAATATGATCAATGATATTGGGGGAGGTGGAAAAAGTGGGGAAATGATTGAAATTGCCGCAATATTTGATTGTCCTATTGTTCTGATGCACATGCAGGGAAACCCTCTCACAATGCAAAATAAACCATTTTATGAAGACATAATGGATGAATTAAAAAACTACTTTGATACAAAAATTGAACTTGCCAAAAATATTGGACTAAAAGAGAATCAAATTATAATTGACCCTGGCATTGGATTTGGAAAGCGCATTATCGATAACGATGCAATTATTAATAATCTGAGTGATCTAAAACAATTTGGTATGCCAGTGTTGGTTGGAATTTCACGAAAATCTTTTTTAAGCATTGATGACGATGAAGCCGAAGATAGATTGCCGGCAACATTAGGTACTACTGCTTTAGCTGTTAAAAATGGTGCAGATATTATCAGGGTTCATGATGTTGAAGCAAATTATCGAATGCTTTCTGTAATTTCCAGAATATTACAAAGAAATCTTATCAAAGAGAAAATGGTATAAATGAAGTTCGATCCACGGGAATTCAACGAAATATATAACCTTTCTAAATCCAAATATCAGGAAATGCGGAGGTACCTTTGACAAGCAAAAACTTAAAGAGTCAATAGCGAAACTTCAGGAAAAAACTACGGAACAAAACTTTTGGGAAGATAATAATTCTGCACAAAAGATTTTAAAACAAATCAGTTCATTTGAAAATGAATTGAAAATGTGGAAAGATCTTGATGAGCGATATGAAGAAGTAGAGTCATATTTAGAATTACTTCAGGAAGGAGAGGATGTGGCGGAAGATGCTAACCAAGCCTTGGACTCTTTTGGAAAATTCATTGAAAAAGTTCAGATTCGGAAACTTCTAAATGGTAAAGATGACCATCGTAATGCAATTCTAACTATTCATCCTGGTGCTGGCGGAACAGAATCTCAGGATTGGGCAAGTATGTTATTTCGCTTGTATTCCCGATGGTGTGAAAGAACTGGTTACAAAGTTAAAATTTTAGATTATCAAGATGGCGATGAAGCGGGATTAAAAGATGTGAGCATGGAAGTTTCTGGTTATTATGTATATGGAAATTTAAAAGCTGAAAGAGGTGTTCATCGCTTGGTACGTATTTCTCCATTTGATAGCAATTCTAAACGTCATACATCCTTTGCTTCTGTGTTTATTTTTCCTTTAATTGATGACGATGTTGAAATTACAATTGAGGACAAAGATATTAGAATAGATACTTATAGAGCAAGTGGAGCCGGGGGACAGCATGTGAACAAGACTGATTCTGCAGTGCGGATTACCCATATCGAAAGCAAAATTGTTGTTCAATGTCAAAACGAGAGAAGTCAATTAAAAAATAAAAACACGGCCCTGAAAATGATGAAAGCCAGATTATATCAACTTAAACTGGATGAAAGAGCAGCTTCACAAGAGCATCTGTCTGAACAAAAAAAAGAAATTGGATGGGGAAGTCAAATTCGTTCTTATGTTTTTCACCCCTATAATTTAGTAAAAGATCATCGAACCAAACATGAAACGTCAAATATCCAAGCTGTAATGGATGGAGATATTGATAATTTTATCAGAGCATATTTATTAGAAAAATTGGAACAATAATTGGAAACCGAACACAAAAATTTACAAGAGATAATTAAATTTCGTTTAGAAAAACTGGAAAAAATAAAAAATGCAGGCATTAATCCTTATCCCTATAATTTTGACAAAAAAGATTCAATAGAATCTTTAAATCAGAAAGGTGAAAATGGAGTTGGCGAGAAAGTTATGACGGCCGGCAGAATGGTGTCCTTTAGAAAAATGGGTAAAGCCAGTTTTACTCATATTCAGGATGAAAGTGGTAAGATTCAGATATATTTAAAAAATGATTTATTACCAGATTCTATTTATGATAATGTTGTCCGAAATCTTGATTTGGGTGATATAGTTGGATGCACTGGTGAGTTATTTGTTACTAAAATGGGCGAATTATCAATAAAAGCTGATAATATTAGTATTTTATCAAAAAACATTCGTCCCCTTCCGAATATGAAAGAAAAAGAAGGGGAATCATTTAATACATTTGAGGATAAAGAATTACGCTATCGCCATAGACAATTAGACCTCATTGCCAATCCTGATATAAAAGCTGTATTCAAAAAACGAGCCAAAATTATTTCATCAATTAGAAAATATTTGGATGACCATAATTTTATTGAAGTGGAAACACCAGTTCTCCAGCCTGTTTATGGGGGAGCATCAGCTAGACCATTTACTACCTTTCACAATACACTTGAACAATCCCTGTATTTGAGAATAGCAGATGAATTGTATTTAAAGCGATTAATTGTAGGTGGATTTGAAAAAGTATATGAACTTGCGAAAAATTTCAGAAATGAAGGTATGGATAGAAATCATAACCCTGAATATACATCCTTAGAGTTTTATCAGGCATATTCCGATATCTATGAAATGATGGAATTTACTGAAAAACTATTTAAACACGTTGCAGAGGTAATAGATGATAATGCCCTGGATTTTGGGGGACATACGATTGATATATCAAAACCATTCCAAAGGAAATCTATGTTTGATCTTTTACAGGAGTATACCAAGGAAGATTTGTCTGAAATGAATGAAAATGAATTAACTGACTTTGCAAAAACCAAATCTTTAGACATCATTGAAGGAATGAATTATGGGCAGGTTTTAGATAAAATATTTGGAGAATTGGTTGAACCGTACTTAATCGAACCCATATTTGTGACCGATTATCCAAAAGCCATTTCACCGCTTGCTAAGGAAGACCGAAATGGTATAGTGGAAATTGTTGAAAGATTTGAATTATTTATAGCAGGGATGGAATTTGCAAATGCGTTTAGTGAATTAAATGATCCAATCGAACAAAGAAGCCGCTTAGAATCTCAGGCAAAACTGCGGGATTCTGGGGATGAAGAGGCTCAAATAGTTGATGAGAATTTTCTTCAGGCGATGGAAATTGGTATGCCTCCAACGGGTGGGGTTGGTATTGGAGTTGACCGGCTTGTAATGCTTCTGACGCAACAAGAATCAATTAAGGATGTTATATTATTTCCGGCTATGCGCCACGACAACAAATGAACCTCACTACCCGGATCGCATTCCGGCACCTACTATCAAGACATAACTTCGGATTCATTTCTTTTTCTACTATTCTCAGCATTATTGGTCTCATGCTTGGAATTTCCTCTCTTATAATTATATCATGTATTTCAGATGGCTTTAATGATATAATTAACAATAAATTATCTGGAATTGATGGACATATTAGAATTCATAGCTATTTGACCGATGAAATCGTTGAAGAGAAATATTATGAAATTGATTCTATTTTCCATGTAGCCTATCCTCATTTAAAATTTACAACCCCATATATTGAAAAGCATGCAATTATCAGGAAAGGTTTCCATTCTGAAGGCATAATTTTATATGGTGTCCCAGAAAAAGCCTTAAATGATATTTTTCAATTAAATCAATTTACAAACACTCAACCTGTATTTGAAAAGAACAATAGCATTATTGTGGGAAAAAGATTGGCTGATTTAATGGATATTTCTGAAAAGGACAGTGTCATTATTTTAAATCCGGAGAAAATGCTATCTCATCAACTTCTTGAGGCTGAAAAATTTACAGTTATAAATACATTCCAAACTGATTTTCCAGAGTATGATAGATTATTGGCTTTTATACCAATTGAAAAAGCACAGAGTTACTTTGAATTAGAATCACAAATGACAGGATTAATCATGAATGTCAACAATCCAAGCGATGTAGAAAATGCAGATTTAATAATTTCTGAATCATTAGGAATGCTGCCGTACATGACAACAACATGGAAAGAAAGGCACGCAAGTTTATTGAATTGGTTAAATGTTTATGACATTCCAATTAAATTAATAATGTTTTTTATTACTGCTGTGGGAGTATTCAATATTGGAGCATCCTTGTGGATGATTATCCTTGAAAAGACCAGAGAGTTCGGAATTCTTCAATCATTGGGTCTCACAAAATCACAAATGAGAGAAATAATAATAAAAGAAGGCACAATTATTGGTTTAGCAGGCAGTATCTTTGGAATATTATTAAGTTTCACTGTATTATATTTGGAATCAGTTTATCATTTTATTCAATTGCCCAATGATATTTATTTTATGAATTATTTACCTATTAAAATATCATCAACATATTTTTTTTCATATCCCATAATCACTTTTTTAATAACAGTTGCTTTTTCATATATCCCTGCTAAGAATGTCTGTAAAATATGCCCATCTGAAGCTCTGCGCTATGAATAGGCTCAAATTCATATTTAAATTTATTGTGAGTAAACAGGCTACTGGAAAATACAATTGGAATTTACTGTTTCCCTTTGGCGGGGTAATAATTGGCTGTTTAACGGTGGCTTTAACTCTGGCTGTTATGGAAGGTATGGAATATGCCATATTTACAAAATTAGAAAATATATCATTTCCAGGAAAATTGATGAATATAAACTCAATAAATTCTGAAGAATTAGAAGATTATCTTCTTGCAAATGGTACCCAGTCACAAAGAGGAATTGAAGATCAGATTATAATAATGAACGGAGGCGAATTCAGGCTGGTAACTATTCATGGTATTGAGAATTTCGGGGCATTCAGGGAAAATGTATTTTCGCCTGATTTAAATGAAATTGATAAGTCGATTGATGATTCTAAGGTTTATATAGGCAGGTCTCTAGCAGTACGATTAGATTTAACACTTGGAGATGAAGTGTTAATTGCCCATCCTGAGCGGATCAATATCTTTACAGGATTACCCAATAGAAAACAAATGGTTGTGGGGGGAATTTTCGATGTAGAAATTTTGGATTACAATCAAAAACATATTTTCTGTCAATATAATTTAATAAGTGATTTTCTTCCGGAAAAACAAAATACACTCAATTTAGATAAACCTTTGGACGGCCAATTATTAAGTAACGTAAAGGAAATATTTCCCGAAATTAGATATAATTTTTGGGAAGAAAATCATGGTTCGTTTATTTCAGCCATGAAATTGGAAAAATACACCTATTCCATAATTGGATTCCTAATAGTTGGCATTGCAGGTTTTACACTTATGAGTATAATGAGCCTGTCTGTAATGCAGAAAATTCCACAAATTGGCATTTTGCGCGCGATAGGGATGAGGGCTGTGGATATTAAAAATATATTTATTTTTCAAGCAATTTCAACTTCAATAATTAGCAGCATAATCGGAATTCTATTGTCTTTGGCATTTATTCAACTTGATAATCAATTTAATTTGATCCATTTACTTTTTCCTGGAGGTCTATTTTTTGATTTCCCATTAATATTAAAGAATATTTATATTATTTTAATATTTTCAGTGTCTCTTATATTATTGGTTTTAGCTGGATTATATCCTTCATTAAAAGCTGCACATATTGATCCAATTAAAGCCATAGGATTTAGAAGATAATGCCCATACTTGAAGCACATAATATTTCAAAAACCTATTATAAAACGGAGGAAGCAATTCCAGTTCTAAACGAACTTAATATTTCTATCGAAAAAGGAGAAATTCTTGTATTAATGGGACCATCTGGATCTGGGAAGTCAACACTACTCAATATTTTAGGTACTTTAGATTCAGATTATTCAGGAAACCTAATAATAGATGAATTACCTATTACAAAAGCCGTAGATTTAGGCAATATTCGCAGGCATAAATTGGGTTTTATATTTCAATTTCATCATCTCCTTCCTGAATTTACGATCCTTGAAAATCTATTAATTCCACAAATGATTGCTACAAATTGCTCAGACATTCCTAAAAAGGTTGCTATTGATATGCTTGAAATTATTGGCCTGAAAGATAGAATGAATCATTACCCGAATGAAATATCAGGAGGAGAAAGGCAGCGTGTAGCAGTTTTGAGGGCAATGGTTAACAACCCCTGTTTAATATTGGCAGATGAGCCCACAGGAAATTTAGATAGAGAAAATAGTCAAATAATGTTAAAATTAATGGCTGAATTAAAGGAAAAATATCAACAGTCATTCATAATAGCGACCCATGATCAGTCAATTTTAGATATTGCTGATAGAGTATTGTATTTGAAGGATGGAAAAATAAAAAAGGAAATATAACTAAAACTATGAAGGAAAATTTTTCAAAGGGAGTTCAAAGAGTATTAAAATTTGCAAAGGAAGAAGCCGTACGTTTAGGTCATAGCTATGTAGGATCTGAGCATCTGCTCCTGGGAATCATAAAAGACAGTAACGGAAAAGCTGCTAACATTCTTATTTCTATTGGATGTGATATCCAGGAAATGAAAGTAATGGTTGAAGATATGGCCAAGCCTAGCGGAGGAACAATGACTTTGGGTCATCTTCCATTAACCAGGAGAGCGGAACGAATTTTACGTACAACTTTCAGTGAAGCACAAAATTATAAAGAGGAGGTTGCAAACCAAATGCATCTTCTCCTGGCATTGGCAAGAGAAGATGAGGGGTTGGCAACCGAAGTATTAAATGCTTATACAGTTGATTATGAACTATTAAGCACTTTAACATCATCATCGCCGGTAAAAAAGGAAAAAAAGACTCCTAAGAAATCACCTACACCCACCTTGGATATATTCAGTAGGGATTTATCAAAAATGGCTTCAGATGGCAAATTGGACCCCGTCATTGGGAGAAAAGTAGAAGTGGAACGGCTAGCCCAAATATTATCCAGGCGAAAGAAAAATAATCCTGTTCTAATTGGTGAACCTGGTGTTGGAAAAACAGCAATTGTAGAAGGCTTAGCGCTTCGCATTTATGAAAAGACAGTTCCACATATACTATGGGGTCAACGGGTAATTATATTAGATTTAGCTGGATTAATAGCCGGCACTAAATATCGAGGACAATTTGAAGAACGAATGCGCACGATGATGTTAGAATTAGAAGCCTGTTCTGAAATAATAGTTTTTATCGATGAATTGCATACCCTCGTTGGTGCGGGTGGTGCTTCTGGCTCTCTTGATGCCGCTAATATGTTTAAACCGGCATTGGCTCGGGGAGACATTCAAATAATTGGTGCAACCACTTTAAATGAGTTTAGAAAGTATATCGAAAAAGATGGAGCATTAGAGCGTCGTTTTCAGAAAGTAATGGTTAATCCACCATCCTTGGAAGAGGCAATTGAGATTCTTAATGGAATTAAAGAAAAATATGAAGAGCATCACCAGGTTCAACTATCTGACAATACTATTCGGGCGTGCGTGGAGTTAAGTGATCGATATATTTCAGATAAATATCTTCCAGATAAAGCAATTGATGTAATGGATGAGGTCGGTTCACACGTCCATATCCATAATATTCATGTTCCTGACGAAATCGTCAAATTGGAAAATAATATCTCTGCACTCAGAAAGAAGAAAGAGTCTGTAATTGCAAAACAGAAATTTGAGCAGGCGGCAGAAATGCGGGATAAAGAGAGAAGAATGATTGCCAAGCTGAAAGTTGCCCAAGAAAAATGGGATAGTTCGGAAAAATCATCCCGTCCAAAAGTTACTGAAGAAGATGTTGCAGATATAGTTTCAATGGTAACTGGCATCCCATTAGCGAAAGTTGCTGAATCTGAAACAGAAAAACTTCTTCACATGAACGATGAATTGAAAAAAAGTATTGTAGGTCAAAATGATGCAATAGAAAAATTGACTCTTGCTACCCAAAGAGCCAGAGCGGGATTAAAAGACCCCAATAGACCTATTGGTTCATTTATGTTTCTTGGACCTACTGGTGTTGGTAAGACCGAGCTGGCTAAAGTATTGGCTGAATATTTGTTCTCAAATAATGAATCTCTCATTAAAATAGATATGAGTGAATATGTAGAGAGATATAATGTTTCCAGATTAATTGGTGCACCTCCAGGATATGTTGGATATGAAGAAGGGGGCCAACTTACAGAACGTGTTCGCAGAAAACCCTATTCAGTTGTACTTTTTGATGAAATTGAAAAAGCACATAGAGATGTTTATAATATTCTTTTACAGATATTAGATGAGGGGCGAATAACCGATAGTCTTGGCCGCACCATTGATTTCAGGAATACAATTATTATTATGACTTCTAATATAGGTACAAAAGCTATAAGTTCAACCTCTTTTGGATTTAAAACAGCAAAAGAAGAAGAAAATAATGATCATTATGCAGACATTATGGCGGAGGTGAAAAAATATTATATACCTGAATTCTTAAATCGAATTGATGAGGTAATAATTTTCAACTCGCTTCTTATGGAAGATCTTCAAGCTATTATTGATATTCAATTGAATGATCTTCGAGAAAACCTCGAAAAGAAAAATAATACCTTGCGGGTAACAAAATCTGCAAAAGAAATTCTTATTCGGGACGGTGCTCATAGAGAATGGGGTGCTCGTCCTTTAAGGAGAATGATTCAAAATGAAATAGAAAATGAAATTTCAACAAAATTTCTTTCGGGTGAATTTACAGAAAATGGTATAATTACAGTGAAATCAAAAAATAAACAATTAGAATTTTCCCAAGAACCTATTAAACCGAAAAAAACATCTAAGCATAAAAAATCGGCTAAAGAAACTGAACCAGCTGAAAACTAAAAGCTCTGCCATATAGACGTATTTTTATTATCGGCATTATTATTGTTATAGTTTTGCCGGTAATATTTTGACAATTAAATTTATACAAAGGAGTTAGATATGGCAAAAATTATAGGTATTGATTTAGGTACGACCAATTCATGTGTTGCGGTAATGGAAGGTGGGAGCCCAACTGTTATTACTAATAGCGAAGGTGGTAGAACCACACCATCCGTTGTAGCTTTCACTAAGGATGGTGAAACGCTCATTGGGCAACCTGCAAAGCGTCAAGCTGTCACAAATCCAGAAAATACAATTTCTTCATCAAAGAGATTTATTGGCCGCATGTACGCTGAAGTTGGTACAGAAATTTCAGAATTACCCTATAAAACAATAAAGGGTAAAAATGGTGAAGTTAAAATATTTGCACAAGATAAAGAGTATGCCCCGCCCCAAATAAGTGCTATGGTGCTTCAAAAATTAAAACAAACTGCTGAAGAGTATTTGGGAGAAAAGGTGACTGAAGCAGTAATAACAGTTCCAGCATATTTTAATGATTCACAAAGACAGGCGACAAAGGATGCTGGTGCTATAGCCGGATTAAATGTACGCAGAATTATTAATGAGCCTACAGCAGCAGCCCTTGCTTATGGCTTGGACAAACAGAAAGATGAAAAAATTGCCGTTTTTGATTTTGGTGGAGGTACATTTGACATTTCCATTCTAGAGCTTGGTGATGGTGTCTTTGAGGTGAAATCTACTAATGGTGACACGCATCTTGGTGGAGATGACCTTGATCAAGCATTGGTCGATTATCTCATAGGAGAATTTAATAAATCTGACGGTATTGATTTAGGCAAAGACCCAATGGCACTACAACGATTAAGGGAAACAGCTGAGAAAGCTAAATGCGAACTTAGTACATCTAAACAAACGGATATTAATTTACCATTTATTACAGCAGATTCATCTGGTCCTCGGCATTTGAATATCAGCTTGACACGGGCAAAATATGAAACGCTTATTGAAAAGCTAATTAATCGCACCATTACTCCATGTGAAAAAGCTATAAAAGATGCAGGCTTAAAACCTTCTGAAATTGATGAAGTCATACTGGTGGGTGGATCAACCCGAATCCCTATGGTTCAGAAAATTGTGAAAGATATTTTTTCCAAAGAACCAAACAAAGGAGTTAATCCAGATGAAGTGGTGGCAATTGGCGCAGCAATTCAAGGTGGAGTTATGGCAGGCGATGTAGAGGACATTCTTCTTTTAGATGTTACTCCATTGTCATTGGGTATAGAAACTTTAGGGGGTGTATCAACTCCACTTATTGAGTCAAACTCTACTATTCCTGCAAAGAAAAGCCAAATATTTTCTACTGCAGCCGATAGCCAGCCGTCTGTAGAAATTCATGTTCTGCAAGGTGAAAGATCAATGGCTGTAGATAATAAGTCTCTCGGTCGATTTCACTTAGATGGCATACCACCAGCGCCCAGAGGCACTCCGCAAATTGAAGTTACTTTCGATATTGATGCAAATGGTATTCTCAATGTATCTGCCTCAGATAAAGCAACCGGTAAAGAACAATCTATACGAATTGAAGCTTCAAGTGGGTTATCGGAAGATGAGATTGAAAAAATGAAAAACGATGCTGAAAAGCATGCTAAAGACGATGAAACAAAAAAAGAATCTGTAGATACACATAATACTGCAGATCAATTGATTTATCAAACTGAAAATCAAATGAAAGAAGCTGGGGATAAATTGACCGATGAGGATAAAAAGCCAATCGAAGATGCTGTTGAACAGTTAAAACAGGCAAATGGTGGCTCTGATATTGCTGCAATTAAAACAGCTATTGAAAATCTGAATAAGGCTTGGGAGCCAGTAGCGCAAAAGATGTATCAAGCCGCTCAATCACAAACTTCTCAAGAAGAGTCTAAAACAGCTTACACTCCATCTGCAAATGAATCAAAAACTGCAAAAGAAGGTGAAGTAGAAGATGCAGATTTTGAAGTTGTTGAAGAAGGATAGATAACTAATTAAATAGTTAAAAAAAAGGGGTGGATTTCCACCCTTTTTTATTATAACATGAAAATTATAATTCCTTTTACTTTTGCCATAATATTGAGTCGTAGCGCAGTCCGGTACCGCAATATGTTTGTGACGCAGGGGTCGGAGGTTTAAACTTGTCCATCGTAACTGCCATGCGGGGGAGTAGATAGCTCCTCTCGCCTCGACATATGTAAATTCCTATAGCGGGAAATATATGAAAGTTCTAAATCAGTACCTGATATCTTCCCAAAATCTGAAAATACAATCAAGAATTAATTTAAATATTGTCTTAAATTAGTACCAAAGATTTTAGGAGTTCTTCAGTTATTATTCATGAAATTGATATAATAATTGAATGCTTTTAATTTCTTTATAATATTCATCAACTGA
This sequence comes from Fidelibacterota bacterium, assembly GCA_014381415.1. Taxonomy (GTDB): domain Bacteria; phylum Fidelibacterota; class Marinisomatia; order SCGC-AAA003-L08; family D37C17; genus D37C17. The sequence goes on along the minus strand of JACNLQ010000036.1, from coordinate 7,841 downwards.
CTATTTGAGAACTATTTATATGAAAAATAATAACACACCTGAAAATATAAAAGACATTCAAAATCGGTTAAAATACTCAGAACTTCTACAATCCTCCTTATATAAAATAGCACAAGCAGCCCATTCTGCCCAGAGTCTGCATGATTTATACGCTGCTATCCATAAAATTATCAGCAAACTCATGTACGCTGACAATTTTTATATAGCCATTTTTGACAAAGAAAATAATAAGTTATATTTTCCATATTATGTTGACCAACAAGATAGAGCAAGTTCAGATGCTGATGATATTAAATTGGAGAAGAAAAGTCTCACAGGTCACTGTCTGGAGTTAGGTGTCCCTCTTTTATATACGAAAAAGGACATAACAGATCTTAAAAAATTAGGTGAAGTCAACCCGGTTGGTACAATCTCCGAAGTATGGCTTGGTTCTCCATTAAAAATTGGCGATAATGCTATTGGGGTCATCGTTATACAAACCTATGATAAGAATAAATTGCTCACAAATGATGACCGCGAATTGCTTAATTTTGTATCTGAACTAGTAGCAATGGTTATAGAAAGAAAACGACTGGAAGCTGAACAATTAGAATATCAGGCGAATTTAGAGCAGAAAATTAGAGAGCGGACTAAAGAATTGTTCTTTGCCAAAGAGAAAGCGGAAAGTGCTGCCCAGGCAAAATCTGAATTTCTTGCAAACATGAGTCATGAATTGCGGACACCATTGAATGCGATTATTGGTTTTTGTGAGATATTAATTGAGGATGCAACCGAATTAAAACAAGAAGGTGTTGTTAGTGATCTTGAAAAAATTCATACATCAGGAATAGATTTATTGGCCTTAATTAATGACATATTAGATTTATCAAAAATAGAAGTTAAAAAAATTGATATAAATATTTCATCCTTTGAATTGAAAGATTTAGTGAATTCTGTAAAAACAACTCTGGAGCCCTACGCAAAAATTAATCGAAATAACATTCAATTTAATTTACCAAAAAAATCTATTTTAGTTAATTCTGATGAATTAAAAATAAGACAGGTATTATTTAATCTTCTTACAAATGCATGTAAAAATTCAGAAGAAAGCGATATTATTCTAAGTGTAACAAGGGAAACTGTAAAAAAGGAAAATTATATTGTATTTAAAGTACAAGATTTTGGTGTTGGTATTGCGAAGAATAAAATGAAAGAAATATTTGAGCCTTTTAATCAAGGAAATGTAATTGATAACAGTAAATTGAAAGGAACAGGATTAGGGCTTACAATTTCAAAAACATATTCAGAGCTTCTTGGAGGGTATATCCATGTGAAAAGTAAGGAAGGTATAGGGTCAACCTTCACCAGTTATATTTTGCAGGATTATTATAGAGATAAAGTTAAACTAGATAAATCCAAAAATATAGAAAAACCGCCAATTTCTCCCTTTCCACAGAAGGGTAAAATTTTAGTGATTGATGATGATATCAACTTTTTAGACTTGATAAATAGGAAATTGTCTAAAGAGGGGTATTTAGTGTTCACTGCAAATAATGGACGGTTAGGTCTTGATAAGGCAAATAAGCTGATCCCCGATATAATTATTCTTGATATAGTTATGCCTGATATGGATGGTTGGACTGTATATCAAAAACTAAAGAAAACACCCCTACTATCACAAATTCCTGTAATTATAGTTACCATTGGTGACTATGAAAAAATGGCTAAAGATTTTGGTGTTTTAGATTTTTTATCTAAGCCAATTAAATGGAAAAATCTTGATATAATTTTATCAAAATATAAAGTTATTAGCAAAGCTAAGCATATTTTAGTCATAGATGATGATTCTGCAACACGGATTATTTTACGTAAAATGTTGGTGAAAGATGGTTGGCGGGTGGATGAAGCTGAAAATGGAAAAGTTGCTTTAAATAGAATTAAAAAGGAGAAACCAGAATTGATTTTATTGGATTTACTAATGCCCGTAATGGATGGCTTCAATTTCTTAAAGATAATTAAGAGTGAAGAGTTATTTGCTGATATACCTATTATAGTAATTACCTCTAAAGATCTTACTGCAGATGACTATTCCTTTTTAACAGCAAATGTTGACAGGGTAATCCAAAAAGGAGATTATTCCAGAAAGGAAATCATAAACCGTATTGATGTTGCCATAAAAGAAAGCAACCTTAAAATGTACTTGAAGGGATCCTAAAATGACAATATTACTAATTGAAGACAATGAGATGAATTTAGATATGCTTACTCGAAGGTTAGAGCGAAAAGGGTATTCTGTTATTTCAGCTGGAGATGGCCTCAGCGGAATTGAAAAAGCTAATCAGAATTCTCCAGAATTAATTATTATGGATCTTAGCCTTCCTATGATGGATGGATGGGAAGCTGCTAAAAAATTAAAAGCAGACACTGCAACAAAATCTATCCCAATTATTGCGTTAACTGCCCATGCAATGAAAGGGGATAGGGAAAAAGCTTTAAATGCCGGTTGCGATGAATATGATACAAAGCCGGTTAATTTCGAAAGGCTCCTAGAAAAAATAAGAAAAGTTACCAAGACTTAGATTGGGTTAAGCAATTTATTAATAATGCCTGAAATAAGCAATTCCATTCCATCAAAAATGAACAAACAAATATCTGAAAATTATAAAATGCTATTGAGCAATATAAAGCATGATTTGACCAATCCAATAAATGCAATATTGGGATATGCTGAGTTGATGATGGATTATTTAAAGGATGGGAAAGAGGAACAATTTATAACTGATGTTAATAAAATACATGAATCTGGTACCCTGTTATATGAAAAAATAAACACATATTTTACTAACAAAAAAGAAGAAGATCATGAATATATTCGTGATATCATTGAGATCCCAGAATTACAATTTGCAATCCGTACACCCATTTCTACTATTTTAGGACTTACGGAATTACTCAGGGAAGACGCTTTTGAAAATTCGTCTGAACATAAAGAAGATTTTAATGACTTTTTAGGTAAAATTTATCTATCAGGGAAATCAATAATTAACCAAACAAACGAATTAAGCATGTATGCTAATAGCACAGTGGAAGAATTCCTAAATAATTATAAATCGGAATTATATATAAATGATTTATCCTTAAAATTAAATAATAATATTGAAAATATTGAATTTCCTTTTAAAAAAGGGGATATTTTGATAATTGATGATGACAAAAGTAATCTTGAATTATTGGATAAAATCATCTCACAATCGTTGCATAATACCCATTGCGCATATTCAGCAAGGGGAGCACTAGATATTCTTCAGGATAAAAAGATCAATATCGATATTATTTTGTTGGATCTGATAATGCCTGAAATTAATGGATTGGAATTATTAAAAACAATAAAGACTGAAAATACATTACAGCATATTCCGGTGATAATGCTTTCTGGAATGGATGACCTTGAAGCAACCGCAGAATGTATCAGTAATGGGGCAGATGATTTTCTATTCAAACCAATTAGTAAAGTTTTATTAAATGCACGCATAAAAAATTCTCTTGAAAAAAAGTTTTTTCATGATAAGGAAATAAAATATCAGGAGCAAATTAAGATAGAACAGGAAAAGTCTGATAAACTGCTTCTTAATATTTTACCCAAAAGTATTGCCGAAAGATTAAAAAATGGGGAATCTCTAATTGCAGATGATTTTGAAGACTCAACCGTATTATTCGCAGACCTTGCAGGATTTACAAAATTATCTTCATCTATATCAGCAACTGATGTAGTAATGCAGTTGAATAGCATATTTTCATTATTTGACAGTTTGCTCATTAGGTATTCACTGGAAAAAATTAAAACAATAGGTGATTGTTACATGCTGGCGGGTGGAGTACCAGAACCAGATTCAAATCATGCTGATTCTGTAGCGAGAATGGCATTAGAAATGCTTAATACTATCGATCAGATTAATACCAAAACCAATCAATCATTAAAAGTAAGAATTGGAATTAATTCAGGTCCAGTGTCTGCGGGAGTAATTGGTAAAGAGAAATTTATCTATGATTTGTGGGGAGATACGGTGAATGTTGCCAGCCGCATGGAAACCTATGGCGAAAACGACAAAATTCACGTGACACACAATACTTATTTAATACTGAAAGGCCAATACTCTTTTTCAAAAAGAAAAAAAATGGATATCCCAGGTAAAGGAGAGATGGAAACTTACTTTTTAAATGGGAAAATTTAATAAAATATTTCCATAGTATCATGCGCCTAAAGTATAACCTTAACTAATACAGTTTAAGTAGTAAATAATATACATTATGAAAAACTCTTACTCCTTTCAGAAAATAGAAGAAAAGTGGCAAAAAAGATGGAATAATTCCGAAATTCATTCCCCTGATTTAACAAATATCAAAAATAAATATTATGCTCTTACTATGTTCAGTTATCCTTCTGGTGATAAACTGCATATTGGGCATTGGTATAATTATGGTCCTGCTGATACCTATGCACGATTCATGAAAATGAAAGGCTTTAATGTGTTTCAGCCCCAGGGCTTTGATGCCTTTGGACTCCCTGCGGAAAATTATGCTATTCATCATAATGTGCATCCGGCGGAGAGTACTGAGAAGAACATTAACACCATGAAAAAACAACTGGATTCTATTGGTGCCATGTATGATTGGGAAAATGAAATTAGAACCTGCACACCTGAATATTATAAATGGACTCAATGGCTGTTTTTAAAATTGTATGAAATGGGGCTTGCCTATCAGAAAACAGCACCAGTGAACTGGTGCCCCAGTTGTGGAACGGTATTGGCAAACGAGCAAGTTAAAGATGGTATCTGTGATAGATGTAAAGAGCCGGTTACTAAGAAGGAGCTTACCCAATGGTTTTTTAAAATTACAGATTATGCTGAAGAACTGCTTGAGAATTTAGATCAATTGGATTGGCCTGAAAAAACCAAACATATGCAGCAAAATTGGATTGGTAAATCGGTTGGCGCAAATATTATTTTTAAAATAAATGGATTTGAAGATAAAATTGAGGTATTTACTACACGATCAGATACTATTTTTGGTGCAACTTATTTAGTGCTCGCTCCAGAGCATCCGCTGCTGAAAAAAATCATTCAGCCCGAATTTCGGGGTGCTGTTGATTCATATATAGAAACAGCTAAAGCAAAAACTGAAATTGAACGCATGTCATTGGATCGTGAAAAAACCGGTGTATTTACCGGCGTCTATGCCATTAATCCATTAAATAAAGCTGAAATACCAATATGGGTAGCGGATTATGTGGTGAGCAGTTACGGTACCGGCGCTATAATGGCAGTACCTTCAGGGGATGAACGTGATTTTGAGTTTGCCAAAGTCTTTAACCTGCCCATTATTGAGGTAGTATCAATTGATGGTAAATTGCATGGGACTGATGAATGCTACATTAATTATGGAATCTCAGTGAATTCAGAAGAGTATTCGGGAAAACCAACAGTGGAAGTGCAAACGCTTGTCAATGCAAAATTAGAAGAATTGGAATGTGGGGGAGCCAAAATTCAATTTAAGTTGCACGACTGGCTCATAAGCCGCCAACGCTATTGGGGAACACCCATTCCCATTATTCATTGTACTGCATGCGGTATTGTGCCTATACCTATAGATGAACTTCCTGTTCTTTTACCAGAGGATATTAAATTGTCTTCCACCTACGGAAATGAGCTTTCTCCACTGGCTACATCTGAATCGTATATAAACGCGGTATGCCCACTATGTGGTGAAAATGCCAAGAGAGAGGCAGACACCATGGATACCTTCGTTTGCTCATCATGGTATTACCTGCGCTACCCAAATGCCAAATATGAAGATGGTCCATTTGACCCAGAAGGCTTAAAATGGCTCCCAGTTGACTGCTATATCGGCGGAGCTGAACATGCCACCATGCACCTGCTTTATGCCCGCTTTATCACCAAAGCATTGAGGGATGGGGGATATCTCAATTTTGATGAGCCATTTACCAAACTCTATCACCAGGGCACTATCACTAAAGATGGGGCTAAAATGTCCAAATCAAGAGGAAATACAGTCTCTCCTGACGAATTTATAGAAAACTACGGTTCAGATACATTCCGGGCGTATCTCATGTTTATGGGTCCTTTTGATGAAGGCGGGGATTGGAATGATCAGGGTATTACCGGGATTGATAGATTTTTGAAAAAAGTTTGGCGGTTCTGTCAACTGCCCCTTGCTGATGAGGTTCCCTCAAAGAAAGATTTACAGATTCTGCATCAAACCATTCACTCTGTAAGTGATGATTTAGAGCAAATGAAATTTAATACTGCAATTAGCCGTCTCATGGAATTTATCAACCATTTCTCAACTCATGAAGCTGTTGGAAGAGATTTTAAAATGAATATGATTAAGATGATCGCACCCCTCACTCCACATATTGCTGAAGAATTATGGGAAATAAATGGGGGAGAAGCATCAGTCTTTTTAGAAGCATTTCCTGAATACGACAAGGCCTTAGCCGAAGAAGATACCATGACCATAGCGGTGCAGATAAATGGAAAATTGAGGGGCAGTGTAGAAGTATCTAAGCAAATTGAAAAAGCCGCCCTGTTAACTGAAGTGAGGAAAAATGAAAATGTAAATATCCATTTATCAGGGAAGGAAATAATAAAGGAAATTGTGGTACCCCAGCGTCTGGTAAATTTTGTGGTAAAGTGAAAAAGTTTATCCTAATTTTCATAGCTGTATTATTTGCAGTTACCGGGTATATTTTCTTTGCTACACCCTCTTATAATCAGATTGACATTAGTGGTGCATTATTAGAGGTTGAAAAATCTCTTCAGGATGATCAGAAAATAATAACCTTCTCCAGTAAAAATCCCTTTAATTTCTACGACATCTTCCAAAATTTAGCTCAGATTTCAGAGCAGGAAGTGTATGGAATTTTGACCACACCAAGTGGGGACCGCCCTCAACCGGTTATTTTTGGTGTGGCAGGGAGTTATGGATGAGCTGACCATCATTATGGCTATAAGCAGCGTTATCTGGATATTGGATTTGCAGTATTTACCCTACATAGTTTTAAGAGTCGTGGAGTAAAGTCAACCGTTGGCAGGCAGATGTCTGTTACCACAGCAATGGTGGTTTATGATGCCTTTATGGCTTTAAAAGAACTATCACAGCATGGTAATATTGATATCCAGAGGGCTGGGATAACAGGTTGGAGTCTCGGTGGGGGTGTTGCCCTGTTTACAGCTTGGAAGCCAATTCAAGAAGCAATATCACCAAACTATCAATTTTCAGCACATTTGCCTATTTATCCTCCTTGTATGGTAAAGCCTGAAATAATGAAGTTTACCAATGCACCTATGCATATATTAATTGGTGAATTAGATAACTGGGTGCCTGCCGAACCCTGCGTCGAACTTATAAACGAATTGCAAGGCATGGGATACGATGCAGATATAACCGTTTATCCGGAATCGCACCATTCTTTTGATAGGGATCAAGAGGAGAAAAGAATTAATATTGCCTATAGTTTTACAGACTGTCGCTTAACATTATCTGAAGATGGAATTGTTCGGACGATAAACACTGAATTTGCCTTGTCTTCTCCCATACTTCAGAAAATTGGACTGGCGTTTTGTGCTGATAGAGGTGTTACCTATGGGGGCAATGACTATGCACGAGAACATTCTAAAATATTTGCTAAAGAGTTTATGAATAAGCATTTATTAAATTGACCCTCCGCTACTCTTAGGGGCACCCAGAGCCCAGCCCCCAGCACCCAGAGCCCAGCACCCAGTTTATAGTATTTCTGTGACTCAAATCACATAAATTTCTCTTTAGAGATATGAGCTTTA
>JACNLQ010000070.1 GCA_014381415.1 Fidelibacterota bacterium | reverse complement strand
CACCCCATTCAGCACCTAAATAACCTCCAGACGCATCAGAAATAGCAGTATTACCTGCTGAACCGGTATCTTCACCAAAACAAATATCGCTATCATTAAAATCGGTAAAGGTTACCTGTGTAAGCAGTACATTTGAACCAGCAGGAATTGTATCACCCGTTAATGAAAATCCTAATACAGTAGTAGCAGAAGTACTTGCTGTTAACCCAGGTGGAGCAGTTGCGTCGGTAATAGTAATTCCCAATAATTCAAATTGAAATCCACCTATTTCTCCATTAAAATAATTACCATTAATTTCCACACAGGCATCACTATTTATTGTAGTATCAAACATCCAAGTTGCATCTACAACACCATTATTATTTACTGAACCATATAGTTCACATTGGCTTTTTTGCTGATAAGTTGCATCAGTACAATAACTACAGCCTGCAGTATTTGTCATATAAATGTCTAAGGTACCAGCAGTTAAATTTACATTTTTTATCTCAAGTGATACTTCTGAGAAGCCTATTGTAATGAACAATATTGTAATAATTCCACTAATAGCAGTATTTTTTCCTAACATAGTATATCTCCGTATTTATTTTGGTTTGCTACTTATTAACTTGTGCACATGCGGGTTGCTGTGCAAATTTGTCTTAATGAACAGTATGAAAATTACACCATTTATAAAATAAAGGAAGAAGTATTTTTTAACAGTAGAGCCATGGTCTCCTCCCAAGAGGTGACTATTTTAAACACCGATTGTTGCAGTCCTAATTAAATTTATATTTTATCAAGTGCCTGATTTAAATCTGCAATTATATCTTCTTGATCTTCAATGCCCACCGAAAGGCGAACCAAGCCATCTGTAAGTCCCCGAGCCAATCTCTCATCTTTCGGTACATCGGCATGGGTCATGGTGGCAGGATGGGTGATCATTGTTTCCACTGCACCAAGACTTTCAGCCAGTGAGCATAATTCTAATCCATTCATAAGTGCAATACCAGCAGGAATACCCCCTTTCAATTCCATTGAAATCATTCCACTGAATCCATCCATTTGATCTTTGGCAATCTCATATTGGGGATGTGAGGGCAAACCGGGATAGGTTACTCTTTCAACTTTAGAATGAGCTTCTAAATATTCTGCAATTATTTGTGCATTTTCACAATGACGGGTCATCCTCAAAGATAAAGTTTTAATTCCCAACAAGGTGAGCCAGCAGTCAAAGGGAGACGGTACTGCCCCAACTGTTTTCTGGATAAATTTAAATTTTTCACCCAACTCCTCATCATTTGTAATTAAAATCCCACCAATAATCTGATTATGACCACTCAAATATTTAGTAGTACTATGCATGGTAATATCTGCACCAAAATCCAAGGGTCGTAATAATGCTGGGGTAGAAAAGGTAGAATCCACTCCATATAAAATGCCATGTTTTTTAGCAATTTTTCCAACTGCATCCAAATCGGTAACTTTCAATAGTGGATTTGTTGGGGTTTCTATCCAAATCAGTTTTGTATTATCCTGAATAGCATCTTCTACTTCTTGGGGATTGGATGAATTTACATAAGTAAATGATAAATTATAATTCACCAAGAGATTATTATATAATCGAGATACCCCCCCATACACATCATCGGAGCAGACAATATGGTCACCTGCATTAAATAATTTCATTATGGAATCAACTGCTGCCATTCCGGAGGAAAAACATATTCCATATTTACCCCCATCTAAAGCTGCAAGATTATTTTCTAAAACTGCACGGGTTGGGTTGGAAGCTCGAGTGTAATCAAATCCTTTATCTTTACCAACTTCCTCTAAAACATAGGTGGCAGATTGATAAATTGGCGGGACAATAGCCCCAGTTGATGGGTCAGGAGAAATTCCTGAGCGAACTACTTTTGTATCAAATTTCATCTTAATATTCCTTAGTTATTCGTTCTTAAGTCTTATTCCTAGTTAAGTTGCTTTACCACAGCATTTTTTGAATTTTTTTCCACTTCCGCATGGACAAGGGTCATTCCTCCCTGTTTTTTCTTCAACCGAAATGGGCTGTCTTTGCTGCTGATTTTGAGGAGGGGCCTGTGCTCCCTGTCTCGCTCCTTGTGGCGGCGCAGTGAATCCCATTCCTTCAGATTCATCATGCTGCATTTTTAAATTAGCTGGTGCTGGTCTCGGTGCTGAAGGCCTTTGCCCTGTCTGCTGAATATTAGCTCGGAAAATCCGTTTCAATGTCTCCCGGTTGGTATCAACCATCATATCAGCAAACATACCAAATCCTTCCTGCTTATATTCGATGAGCGGATTTTTCTGTCCATAAGCCCTAAGTCCAATACCTTCCCTCAGTTGATCCATGGCTGCGAGGTGTTCCCGCCAGTTTTCATCAATAGTACGAAATACCACCCACTTTTGAAATTGATCAAAAATATTTTCATCCACTGATTCTTTTTTGAAGGATAGAATAGCATTTGCTCCCTGCACAACCATATCCCTTAATTCATCAATGGAGCTTATTCTGTCATTTTCCGATTTAATATCTAATGAAAAGGTATTCAATACTTCGTTCGAAAATTCATCCCAATCCCATTCCCGGGGATTATTTCCATTTCCACAATATAGTTCAATGAGATTGTCCAGATAATCGGTCATTATTTCATCTACTTCACGACTGATATTAGCACCATGGAGCGCATAATTTCTACGGTCATAGACAATTTCCCGCTGCTGATTCATAACATCGTCATATTCCAAAAGATGTTTTCGGATTCCAAAATTTCTACCCTCAACCTTTTTTTGTGCCCGTTCAATGGACCGGGTTACCATAGCATGGGTAATTACTTCCCCTTCTTCTACGCCCATTCTATCCATAACTTTGGCAATGCGGTCTGATCCAAATAGTCGCATGAGGTCATCTTCTAGACTGAGGAAGAATACGGATTCGCCAGGGTCCCCCTGCCGACCAGCTCTACCTCTAAGCTGCAAGTCAATTCTACGGGATTCATGCCTACCAGTACCTAAAATGAATAATCCACCCACATCAACTACACCATCCCCTAATTTAATATCTGTTCCACGTCCTGCCATATTAGTGGCTATGGTAACAGCACTGGTATGTCCAGCACGAGTTATTACTTCAGCTTCCTTTTGATGCTGTTTTGCATTTAATACATTATGTGGAATTTTTGCTCGTTTCAGCATTCGGCCAAGTGTTTCAGATTCTTCCACCGAAGTTGTACCTACCAGAACGGGTTGTCCTTTTTGAGTTAACTCCTTCACTTTTTCAACTACCGCATTATATTTTTCCCTTTTGGTGCGATAAACCAGATCATCGGTATCATTTCTAATTATATCTTGATTTGTTGGGATCTCTATTACATCTAATTTATAGATTTCCATAAGCTCTTGAGCTTCGGTAACAGCTGTACCTGTCATCCCCGCAAGTTTAGAGTACATTCGGAAATAGTTCTGAATGGTAATGGTTGCCATGGTCTGGGTTTCTTTTTCAATAATAACCTTTTCTTTAGCTTCCAATGCCTGGTGGAGTCCATCGCTGAAGCGCCGTCCATGCAGCACCCTGCCAGTATGTTCATCAACAATTAATACTTTGCCTTCCTGAACAATGTATTCTATATCTTTTTCATATAGAGAATATGCCCTAAGTAGCTGGTTAATGGCATGAATGCGATCGCTTCTTTCCATGTGAAGAGTTTGGGATTCTTCCTTTTTCTCTAAAATTTGATGCTGAGTAATTCCCTCTGTATTTTCGATCTCGTGGAAAATTTCACCTAAATCAGGAATGATAAAATTTTCTGGTTGTTCCGGAGAAAGATACTGCCGACCTATCTCTGAAAGGTCAATTACATGTGCCCGTTCATCAATGCTGAAATATAATTGTTCATCCAGTTCATTCATTTTTTTATCACGAATATATTCACTTTCCATTTTATGTACTAGCTGCTGAGTTCCCTGCTGTTGGAATATTTTCATGAGACGTTTATTTTTTGGTGCACCCCGGGATGCCATAAGTAGATTGACCGCAGCTTTATTATTATCCGTTTCCAACACCTCTTCAGCTTCGGCTATCAATTTACTTACCAATTGGTTTTGTTTACGAATTATATTTTCAATGCTGTTGCGCCATTCATTGTATTGTTGGTTTGAGGGAGCGTCCACACTACCGGATATAATGAGTGGTGTTCGTGCTTCATCTACCAAAACTGAATCTACCTCATCTACTATAGCATAGGCATGCCCTCTTTGCACCTGATCTTCAGGGCGGATACTCATATTATCCCGAAGATAATCAAATCCAAACTGGCTATTGGTGCCATAGGTGATGTCCCTGTCATACATTTCCTTGCGTTGCTGATTGTTCATTTGATTGAGGATGCACCCAACTGATAAACCTAGGTATTCATACAAAATACCCATCCACTGGCTGTCCCGTTCTGCCAAATAATCATTTACGGTTATTACATGAACACCTCTTCCAGTAATGGCGTTGAGAATGATTGGCATTGTTGAAACTAATGTTTTACCCTCCCCGGTTTTCATTTCGGCAATTTTTCCCTGATGAAGAACTACACCCCCCATCAACTGTACGTCAAATGGTACCATCTCCCAATTCATTTTTTGGTGCATTACTATGAATTCTGTCCCACATATTCTTCGGCTTGCATCTTTAACAATTGCAAAAATTTCTGCCATTTTTAAATCCAAAAATTCCTGTTCAGCTCTTAGTACTGCTGCATCAAGATCTTCCTCTTCAAGCCCCTCAGCTTTAAAAGTCTTTCGCGAATTTATAGATAAATCTTTTATTTCATCTCTTAATGATTGAAATCGAATTTTTAATTCGTCATCTGTTAATGAAGTCAATGGACTGTGAGCCGCATTGATTTCATCCACAAAAGGTAAAAGGGCTTTTAAATCTTTCTCCGATTTCTTACCAAATATTCCCGTTACTATTTTTGCAAATACTGACATATTTAAATTGTTTTCTCTTTTCCTTTAATTTTTTCATTATAGACTGAATCTAAAATACCATTAATAAAACTACTGCTATCTTCCGTACTAAATTGTTTTGCAATTTCAACGCCCTCAGCAATGGAAACTTTTGGTGGCACTTCATCAACATACACCATTTCAGCCAGAGCCATTCGTAGAATTAACTTGTCAATTAGCGTAATGCGGTCAAAATCCCAATTTTTTGATCGACTAATAATCAGATTATCAAGTTCATCGGCGTGCATAAAAATGAGATTACTTAACTGTTTTCCATATTTAATCACATTTTCTAATGGTGGTTTTTCGGTATCCATCATGAAATTGCAAGTATCATCCAATTCAGACCCCTTCAACTCACGGGCATAAATTGCCTGCAATGTAATGATACGAGCTTGTCGTTTTTGTTTGGGTTTTAGGTCAGACATTCCTGATTTTAAATGATTTTTTATAAGGGAGATAAAACGATTTTAATTCACCGATTTTTTTGATGCGGTCTTCAGCCTGTCTATCAGATGCCTCATTTGTAGAAATTTCTTCATTATTAGACCGATGAAATATTTCCATTAAAGTGTCATATATTCCTTCTGCCTGAGAAAATGCTCTTTCTCTATTATAGCCTTCCAGTTCATTTGATACATTTATGAGACCTCCGGCATTTATGGCATAATCCGGTGCATAAAGAATATTTCGTTTTTTCAGTTCTTCTCCAAAATTGTTTTCAATTAATTGATTATTTGCAGACCCTGCAATGATGGTACAATTTAATTTATCAATTGTGTCTGTATTTACCGTTGCCCCTAATGCACAGGGAGCATATACGTCCACATCTACATCATAAATTGCATCCGGCTCTACAGGAGTCGCCTCAAATTTATCTACAACCTCCCCCATTGCTGCCTGATCAATATCGGTGACAACTAATTTAGCTCCTTCTTTATGGAGATATTCACAGAGATATAACCCCACATGTCCCAGCCCTTGTACAGATACTTTTAATCCATCCAAGTCAGTTCTATTGAGCCGCTCTTTTACAGATGCCTTAATGCCAATAAAAACGCCATAGGCAGTAACTGGAGATGGATCTCCGCTACCCCCTAATGCTTGGGAAATACCTGTAACATAGTCGGTTTCCATTCGTACATGTTCCATATCGCGAATACTGGTACCCACATCTTCTGCGGTGATATATCTTCCACCTAATCCTTCAACAAAGCGCCCGAAGGATCTAAATAAATTTTCTGTTTTCTGAGTTTTAGAATCCCCAATTATTACTGCCTTACCACCACCTAGATTTAGCCCTGCAATTGCAGCTTTATAAGTCATTCCTTTTGACAGCCGTAGGACATCCACCAATGCTTCCCTTTCATTTTCATAATTCCACATTCGGCAGCCGCCCAAAGCAGGACCTAATACAGTATTATGAATACCAACCAATCCTTTTAATCCTGAATCTGAGTCATGAAAAAATGAAACCTGCTCATGCCCTCTTTCACCTAATTCTTGAAATAAATCCATATTCCCTCTTATCTTTTTAATAATTCTCGGGCTATCACAACCCTTTGAATTTCAGAAGTTCCTTCATAAATCTGGGTAATTTTGGCATCCCTCATGAGTCTTTCAATACCTGATTCTCGCATATAACCAAATCCTCCATGAATCTGAACACATTGTGTAGAAGCCCGCATGGCAACCTCAGATGCATATACCTTTGCCATAGAAGCTAAATGACCATAATTCTGTTTTTGATCCTTTTTCCAGGCAGCCTGCCGAATCAATAACCTAGCAGCTTCTATTTCCATTCCCATATCTGCGATCTTAAATTGGATTGCTTGGTTTTTTGCAATTGGTTTACCAAATTGAATACGTTCATTTGAATAAGAAACAGATGCATTTAATGAAGCTTGGGCAATACCCAATGCTTGAGATGCAATCCCGATTCTTCCACCATCTAAGGTTGCCAATGCAATTTTAAAGCCTTCACCTTCATTACCAATTAGGTTTTCAGCTGGAACTTTTACATTATCAAAATAAAGTTCACACGTGTCAGAAGCACGAATACCCAATTTATTTTCGGGTTTGCCGGTTTCAAATCCATTCCAGCCTTTCTCTACAATAAAACAAGAAACGCCTTTGTGACCTATGCCTTTCTCCGTTACAGCAAACAAAATGACCAAATCCGAATTAATGCCATTGGTTACCCAGTTTTTTGTTCCTGTAATAAGATAATAGTCACCTTCTTTTTTAGCGAAAGTCCGCATATTTGAGGCATCAGAACCGGACTGGGGTTCGGATAAAGAAAATGCTCCCAGCTTTTTCCCGGAAGCTAATATATTGAGATATTTTTCTTTTAAATGTTTACTACCGAATTTCTCCAATAAATAGCAGACCAGAGAATTATTTACGGACATAACAACTGATGAAGAAGCTTCAACTCTGGATATTTCTTCCATTGCAATGGTGTAGGAAATGGAATCCATTCCTCCTCCTTCCCATATTGGGTCAACCATCATTCCCATAAAACCTAATTCAGCCATCTTAGCTATACTTTCTTTGGGCCAGATTTTCTTTTCATCTCTCTCAACTGCTCCCGGAGCCAATTCATTATCTGCAAATTCCCTAGCTGTTTTCTGAATGAGTAATTGTTCTTCTGTGAGTTGAAAATTCATTATATTTGATAATTAAGTGTTATAATTGTAAAATCCTTTCCCTGTTTTTCTTCCAAGATCTCCATCATTTACTTTTTTCACCAATAATGGACAGGGACGATATTTTTCATCCCCAAAATCTGTATAAAGTACATTAATTATACTCAGGCATATGTCTAATCCAATAAGGTCTGCTAGGGTTAAGGGTCCCATGGGATGCGCCATACCCAATTTCATAATGGTATCTATGGCTTCCGGGGTACCCACTCCTTCTTCAAGACAGAAAATAGCCTCATTTATCATTGGCATAAGAATTCTATTGGAAACAAATCCTGGAGAATCATTGCATTCAACAGGAATTTTACCCATTTGTGTTGATAAATCGGTGATTCGTTTGGTGATAGAATTATTGGTTTCTTTTCCCTTAACTATTTCCACCAATTTCATAACTGGTACGGGATTCATAAAATGCATCCCAATAACTTTTTCTGGTCGTTGTGTGGCTGACGCAATCTTATTAATTGATATAGAAGATGTATTACTGGCTAAGATGGTTTCAGGGATACAAATATCATCCAATATTTTAAATATATTTAATTTTATATCTTCATTTTCAGTGGCAGCCTCAATTACTAATTCACATTCTGTCAATTGATTGTAATCCGTTGAAAGTGTTAGTCTGTTTATTGATGTATCCATATCAGACTGACTTATTTTTTCTTTCTTAACTTGTCGATCCATATTTTTTTGGATGGTACTAAGTCCACGTTGAACAAATTCATCTTTTATGTCCATGAGAATCGTATCAAAACCAGAAAGTACACTCACATGAGCAATACCATTTCCCATTGTTCCGGCTCCTATTACTCCGATCGATTTTATTTTCAATTTATTATTCAAACCATTTCAACAATAACCGCTGCGGCTTCTCCACCACCAATACAAAGGGTTGCCAATCCCAATTTTTTGTTCTTTTGTTTTAAAGCAGAAATGAGGGTTACCAATATCCGGGCACCAGAAGCTCCAATAGGATGCCCCATAGAAACTGCTCCACCAAAGATATTTACTTTTTCATGAGGAATATCATGCTCTCGCATAGCTGCCAAAGTCACATTTGAAAAAGCTTCATTAATTTCAAATAAATCTATATCATTAATGGATATCCCTGCCTTATCTAATACTTTAGTGATTGCCTTGCCAGGTGCTGTTGTAAAATTTAGCGGTTCATGGGCATAAGAGGATTGGGCAATAATTTTACATAGCGGTTTAATATCATAGATGTTGGCAGAATCTACAGACATTACCACCAACGCTGCAGCACCGTCATTAATGCTACTGGCATTTGCTGCAGTAATAGTCCCATCTTTTTCAAAAGCAGCTTTCAGATTGGATATTTTATCTGGTTTACCCCTTCCCGGTTCCTCATCTGTATCAATAATTTCAGGATCCCCTTTTCTCTGGGGAATTTCAATAGGTGTAATTTCATCCGAAAAATAACCCTTTTCAATTGCTTCCACAGACCGGCGATACGATTCTACAGCAAATATATCTTGATGTTCCCGGCTAAAGTTTTCTTCTTTTGCCAAAAATTCTGCACAATTACCCATATGCATATCACCGTAAGGGTCCCACAATCCATCCTGAATGATGGCATCTAATGTTTTCTTATGTCCCAACCTCATACCGCCTCTGGCATCCATTAAATAATAAGGGGACATACTCATATTCTCCATTCCACCTGCTACAATGACATCTGCATCTCCACAGCGGATTGCCTGGTCAGCTAGCATGACTGATTTTAAACCGGAACCACAGACCTTATTAATGGTCATACATTCCACTGAATTGGGAAGTCCTGCATAAATAGACGCCTGCCTGGCGGGTGCTTGCCCTTCTCCAGCGGACAATACATTTCCCATAATGACTTCATCAACTTGGTCACCTTTTAAACCTGAACGTTCAACTGCAGACTTTATGACGGCAGCTCCCAATCTAACAGTTGGAATAGTGCTCAGCACTCCCTGAAAACTTCCAATGGCTGTACGGGAAATAGCCGTAATCACTGAATTCTTGGGCATATAATTAATCCTTTATTACCTTTTTCGTTTTGTTGTCATTTTTTGCGTATGCTTTAATAATATTTTTTACAAGTGTATGCCGAACTACATCCGTTTCATCAAAATGGACAAATGATATTCCTTCCACTTTTTTCAAAATATTGGCCGCATCAATTAGTCCTGATTTATCGTGCGCCGGCAAATCAATTTGGGTAACATCGCCAGTAATAATTGCCTTTGAAGTTACACCTAAACGGGTAAGAAACATCTTCATTTGCATGGGGGTTGCATTTTGAGCTTCATCTAAAATGATAAATGAATTGTGCAAAGTTCGCCCCCGCATATACGCCAATGGCGCGATTTCAATGGTACGCTGATCTAGATAGTTTTTGAGCTTATCACGGGGTATCATATCATTGAGGGCATCATATAAAGGGGTGAGATAAGGATCCACTTTTTCTTTTAAATCACCAGGCAGAAACCCCAGCCTCTCTCCTGCCTCTACAGCCGGCCGAGTAATTATTATACGATCAACAGCTCTGCTTTTTAAAGCGGAAACTGCCATGGCTACAGCTTGATAGGTTTTTCCAGTTCCAGCTGGACCAATAGCAAAAACGATGTCATTTTCATTCACCGCTTTCAGATATTGTTTTTGCCCATTTGTACGAGCATTCACAGATCCTTTATGTGTGTAGAGAACTACCGGTTCCTCACTATTTTCATTCATGCTAGCAGGTTCACCGTTATTCAAGGATGCTAAATAATCTCGGATATCCTCAGGAACTACAAATCCCTTATTGTTAATGGTGAGCATCATTTCATTTACCACCATTTCAATAAGCTTCACATCCTCCTTATTGCCATCAAGGTGCATCTCTGACCCCCGAACGACAATTTGCGTCTTTACCGTTTCCTGAATGGTTTTTATATTTTGGTCGCCAACGCCCATAAAGGATAATGAATCAACACCGGAAATATCAATTTTCTTTTTCAGACTTACTCCACATTACATTAAAAAGCTCCAACACCCACAAAGGAGATTAGAGCTGTTTTAATTTTGAAAAAAATCGGTTTCATAAAGCCCGGTAATTTACATCATTCAATTAATGTATATCAATGAGTCTTCGGGATTAATAAATTGAATAATTTAGATAGAATATTGAAGATTTGGTAAATGGGTTTTAGATGCTGGAGGTCTAGGTGACTTTCAAAAACATCCAAAATATAAAATCGTTAATCTTTAATTGTAAATCTACCTAATGCTGCCTGCTAGGCGTCCATCTACCTCAATAGAAGCTAATTACGATAAATAAATAGCAAAGTGTAAGTTGAGGTGCATGCCTTTAGCATGGATTCTAGTAATTTCGAATTTGGGAGCGGAGTATTTGGAGGGTGGAATTCGTTACTCACTATTCAGGATTCGATATTCCTTCTTCCTGTTCCCTGCTAGCCTACCTCCTTTTTTCTACTCTTCTTCTCGAATCACTTCCAAATGCAATTCTTCCAGCTGCTCTTCTGAAACGGGCGAAGGGGAATTATCCATGAGCGATAAGGCCGAAGTAGTTTTCGGGAAAGCGATTACATCACGGATTTGGTTGGAACCAGCTAATAGCATTACAATTCGGTCAAAGCCAAATGCCATTCCGCCATGAGGAGGGGCGCCATATTTAAAGGCATCCATGAGAAATCCAAATTTTTCCTGAGCATCTTCATCAGAAATTCCAAGTAGTGTGAAAATTCGTGCTTGTAAATCTCGGTCATGAATACGGATAGACCCGCCCCCTAATTCATACCCATTCATGATAACATCATAACCGAAAGAACGGACCGTTCCCGGATCTGAATCCAGTTTGTCTAAATCTTCTAAATTAGGAGATGTAAAGGGATGATGGAGGGCATCCCATCTGTTTTTATCTTCATTCCACTCCACTAAGGGAAAGTCTACCACCCAGAGCGGTGCCCATGTATCAGGATTAATGAGATTTTCACGCTTTGCCAACTCTAAACGGAGAGCCCCCAAAGAAGCGAATACTATTTTGGCAGCATCCCCCACCATAAATATAACAGAATCACTTTCAATGCCAAGTTGAGCTATCATCTCTTGTTGAACTGATTCAGGGAAGAACTTGCTGATACCCCCATCTAATTTGCCATCATTACATTTCATCCAGGCCAATCCTTTTGCACCAAAATATTTTTTCAAATAATCTGTTAACTCATCGATGACTTTTCGGCTATAGGTAGATGCATTGTGGCAAACTAAGGCTTTTACTCTACCCCCAGAATCTAATACGGATTTAAATGCGTTAAAGTCAGATTTTTCTACAAATCCTGCCATTTCCTGCAATTCCATTTCAAAGCGGATATCTGGTTTATCAGAACCATAGCGTTCCATTGCATCATGATAATTCAATATGGGGAATTCTTTCGGCAAATCTACACCATTCACTATTTTCCAAATATGGCGGGTGAGGTTGGTACCAAGATAAATGATATCATCTTGATCTACAAATGACATTTCAATATCAATTTGAGTAAACTCAGGTTGGCGGTCTGCCCGAAAATCTTCATCCCGAAAACATTTCACAATTTGGAAATATTTGTCAAATCCAGAGACCATTAGTAGCTGTTTGTAGGTTTGCGGCGATTGGGGTAAGGCATAAAATCGCCCAGTGTGCAATCGGCTGGGTACCAGAAAATCTCGGGCACCTTCTGGTGTGGATTTCATTAAAACAGGAGTTTCAACTTCTACAAAATCTTGATCATTCATGAAATTTCGGGTGGCTATAGCTGCTTTATGGCGTATGATCATATTATGCTGCAACTCTTTCGTCCGAAGCTCAAGATAACGATATTTTAAGCGATGGTCTTCAGAGGCGGAGTTTCGGTCGTTAATATCAAATGGCGGCGGTGTGGATTCATTGTAAATAAAAAGATCTGCTACTTCCACATCAATTTCACCGGTGGGTATATTTTTATTTACTGCATCCTCGGGTCTTGCCACTACCTTTCCGGTGATTCCAATTACATCTTCAAGTCCCAGCTTTTTAACCCGGTCAAAGGCATCCTTATTAATATCTTCATTAAAAACAATTTGGGTTTTACCATAGCGGTCCCGCAGGTCAATAAAATGGAGACCTCCTAAATCCCTACTTTTTGAAATCCAGCCATTTAGGGAAATGGTGTTGCCAATATCTTGATTGCGGAGACCTCCGCAAGTATGTGTTCGTTTAATCAATTTTTGCTCCTGAAATTAGATATGAAAATTATAAAAGATTTAGTGGGATTCTTTAGATTTTTTCGATTAGAATATTTCAAATAAAGTCTCTTAGATTTATGGAGCAGTTAAACACGGAAATTCAAATATTATTAGGGAACAGCTATGGAAAGAAAAATAACTCCTATACCATTTATACTATTATTTTCAATTTCCACCATTTGGGGTGGGGCCACAGAAGCTGTAACTCAATTGGTTGGTAGAAATGCAGAGGGTTATTTAGGTCCCATTGGCACAATATTAGGTACGGATATGAATAGTGGTTTTTACAGAAAAGCATCTCCTCATAAAATTTTAGGTTTCGATTTTACAATTGATATTGTGTATGCCATGACACCAACTGGTGCAGGTCAAACAACCTATGAATTTTTAATACCAGACCAATCATTGGCTTATAACTTCAAATTTGAATTCCCAAAAAGTTATTTAAAAACCCTCGGAGATAACGACTTATTACAAAATATTCCTGATGCAAATACGGAAGAAAATCCCCAATATAATGATGATGGATTATTTCAAGATATCGATATCGGATTTGATTTGCCATTAGATAAATTATTAACCGCACCCACAGAACCTGCACAGAATATACTTGGCAATAGTACTGAATCTAATATTGATTTTGATTTCAGTGTTGCAGGGGAAGAATTATTTGACCAGATTGTATCTGGAACTTGGTCCGTAGCCAAAAATATCGATGGCATAGGAAAAGATTACGAGGTATTTGATAAAAACACTGGATTGTTAATTACAATTATTCCAGCAGCATTTGATAGCATTAGTTTTAGAAATGACTTTGCAGAAAATGAAGATATAAATGGGATGTTAGATAGTACATTAACAGCTATGAATATTAGCCTCCCAATTCCTGGTGGTATTGGGGAAAAATTTGAAAAGTTGCCATTTCCATTTGGTATTCCTATACCAATTCTACAAGCTTCATTTGGTTTGCCCTTTCATACAGAAATTACTGTAAGAGGGCTCCCGGTGGCTCAGGATATACCATCTTTTGGAACTGTTAAGTTTGGGGGGTTTGGGGGTAAAATTGGTATTAGTGAATTTTTTAAGAAAAAGCCTAAAAAACAACCGAAAATATAAATTTCGCCTAAAATAAAATATGTATTAGGAGAACTTCCGTCAGAGATTACTCCTGCAGATATAGACTCCGCACTGGCTGAAATACGTAACACCAGTATGGATTTATCTGAGCTGGATACTTTAAACAATCAATTTCATTCTGGAGATTCTATGGCTGTGTATGATATCATTACTCAGCTGGATAAAATATCAACTATTCCCAAAAGGAAAAAATCCAAACCTAAGGGATGGCCAATTGATGTCTCTCTTGGTTATTATACCAATGATTTAATATTAGACATGGGAGATGCCAAGATTAATTCAGCCAATAATTTATTATCTCTTCAGGCTGGAAAAACATTTAATATACCCTTCATCTCATTTTTGGGCGGTATGGGAATTTATGGTGGATTAGGTCTCGAATCTTCTGATTTAAATTTGAGTTATACCTTGGCAAACCCAATTGCTTATGGTTGTTTTACAGGAAGTGAAGATTCAAAAACGTATCTCGAAGATGTTGATAAAGATAACTGTTCAGGAGGTACAAAAGAATGGGCATCAGGTGTACCTACTGATATAAACCTCAATTTCCCGGGAGAAAATAAATTTAGAACTACCATTGGCGCACGCATTCGGGTGTTATTTATGGATGTGTATGTAGATTATAATACAGGCACAAGCAATGCAATTAACGCAGGGATTGGCATTACATTTAGATAATTGAGACTCTTTGGGGTGACAGAGTTACTGAATATTTCGACCCCTCCTTTTAACTTGATATATTTTAAGTTAAAATCCTTTTTTTCACGTTCATTTCTCTAGCATTAATTTTGTAACTTTATATCCGAATAAGCTATGAGATTAATTCTCTTTTCCATCATACTCAGCTTTGGATACGGCAAAATTGTATTCACCCCCCACTCTATCGATGGTGGGGAAAAGGGTATTCTCTCCCTTCACGCTACTGACTTAAATGGGGATGGGAATACCGACCTTTTATATTCCTCCATTGAATCCAACACCATAACCTGGCTTGAAAATAAAGGAAATGCTTCCTACGTTTCCCATGCCATTTCCAAAAAAATAAAAGGATCCGTATCAGTATTCCCAGTTGATCTAAACGGTGATGGTAATATGGATGTCCTGTCCGCATCCAGATACGACAATACAATTTCATGGTATAAAAATGATGGTAATGGAATATTTTTTAGACAGTTTGTTACCAAAGATGCTAACGGTCCCTGGGCAGTAACTGCAAAAGATGTGGATGGTGATGGAAATGTGGATGTCCTATCCGTAAATGAGCATGATAATTCCATTGTATTGTATTCCAATAATGGAAATGAATCCTTTAAAGCCAATACAGTAGTAACAAAAGTTGAAGATGTCTGGACCATTTATACCGTTGATGTTGATTTTGATGGGGATGTTGATATTCTCACAGGTACTGAAGATGATGATACAATAATATGGTATGAAAATATTGGAAATGAAATATATTCCACTGGATCCAAAATTCATTCTTCAGACCCCATTTTTTCTCAATCCGCTTATGATGCTGATGCTGATGGTGATTTAGACATTTATCCCGTATTAAGGAATAATGATGAATTAATCTGGTATGAAAATGTAGATAGCAGCAAAATAACTACCCATAAGATAATCACCAAAGTTCAAGAGATATCTGCATTTGCTCACGGAGACATGGATGGTGATGGTGATCATGATGTCATTTCTGCATCCTTTAATAGTCAGCTAATCGTCTGGTATGAAAATACTGCACTTCATGGTTGTTTTGATTTGGACGCCTGTAATTATGACCCCAATGCCCAGTGGAATGATAATGACTGTAACTACCCGGAGACCAATTTTAATTGTGCCGGTGAATGTATTTCTCCAATGGATTGTACAGATGTTTGTGGGGGATCTGCAGAGCTGGATAATTGCAGCATTTGTGTGGAAGGAACCACCGGTAAATCTCCATGTGTTCAAGATTGCAATTATGATTGGGGTGGTACTGCAATCATTGACAATTGTAAAAATTGCGTTCAAGGAAATACAAATAAGTCAGCCTGCATTCAGGATTGCAATGGTGAATGGGGTGGTTCGGCTGTAATTGACAACTGCAATAATTGCGTAAATGGAAATACGGGGAAATCTTCCTGCGAAATGGATTGTAACAATGAATGGGGTGGGTTTGCCCTACAAGATAACTGTGGGATATGTGATAATGATTCCTCCAACGACTGTATCCAGGATTGCAATGGTGAATGGGGTGGTACTGCAATCATTGACAATTGTAAAAATTGCGTTCAAGGAAATACAAATAAGTCAGCCTGCATTCAGGATTGCAATGGTGAATGGGGTGGTTCGGCTGTAATTGACAACTGCAATAATTGCGTAAATGGAAATACTAGAGAATCGGCTTGTGTGAAGGATTGTGATGACGTTTGGGGAGGTACTGCTGAATTGGATAAATGCGGAACTTGTGTTTTAGGTTCCACTAAACTTGAACCCTGCCAACAAGATTGTAAAGGTGACTGGGGTGGG
Source organism: Fidelibacterota bacterium (assembly GCA_014381415.1). Lineage (GTDB taxonomy): Bacteria > Fidelibacterota > Marinisomatia > SCGC-AAA003-L08 > D37C17 > D37C17. The sequence goes on along the minus strand of JACNLQ010000070.1, from coordinate 6,661 downwards.
AATGCATTAATAGATAATTGCGGAATTTGTGATAATAATTATGCAAATGATTGTACTCAGGATTGCACCAATAAATGGGGTGGTTTGGCAATAGTTGACAATTGCGTTATTTGTGTAAATGGAAACACAGGTAAAACTCCATGCATTCAGGATTGTAGTGGTACCTGGGGTGGTACCGCGACAATTGATAAATGCGGAATTTGTGATAATGACCCTGGGAATAATTGTGTACAGGACTGCCATGGCGAATGGGGAGGAATTGCTTTTATAGATAATTGCCGAAATTGTGTGGGAGGAAATACCGGTGAAATTGACTGCAGCCAAGATTGTAATGGTGAATGGGGTGGTACAGCAACAGTTGACAATTGTGATATTTGCGTAAATGGTATGACTGGAAAATTAGCATGTACTCAGGATTGTAATAATGAATGGGGTGGGAATGCGAAAATTGATAACTGCGGAGAGTGTACAGGTGGATCCACTAGTAGTAATCCTTGTAAAATTGACTGTAATGACGATTGGGGTGGAATAGCTGAATTGGATAATTGCAATAACTGTGTAAATGGATTAACGGGGAAAACTGCATGTATTCAGGATTGTAATGATGATTGGGGAGGCAATGCCGTACTGGATAAATGCGGAGTTTGTGATAGTGATCTCTCAAATGATTGTGTACAAGACTGTAATGGAGACTGGGGTGGAACTGCAGTTCTTGATAATTGTAATGAATGTGTTTTAGGCTTAACAGGTAATTATGAGTGTATACAGGATTGCAGCGGAACCTGGGGTGGTACAAAATTAGCTGATAATTGTCACCTTTGTGATAACGACCCAACTAATGATTGCATTCAGGATTGCAACAATGAATGGGGTGGCAATGCAATTATAGATAATTGCGGCAATTGTGTTTTGGGATTAACTAACTTAAAAGCATGTCAACAAGACTGTAATGGAAATTGGGGTGGCATAGATGTGGTAGATAATTGTAATTACTGCGATAGTGACCCTTCAAATGACTGTGTTCAAGATTGTAATAACGATTGGGGTGGTTCAGCAAAAATAGATTATTGTGGTAATTGCGTAGAAGGAAATACAGGGAAACCTCCTTGTGATAAAGACTGTAACAACGAATGGGGTGGATCGGCGAATGTTGATAACTGTGGTGCATGTGTAAATGGTGCCACCGGTGAAATTGCCTGTACATCAGATTGTAACGGCGAATGGGGTGGAACTGCAATATTGGATAACTGCGGCATATGTGTGTTGGGTTCAACGGGAAAGGCCGAATGTGTACCTGATTGTAATGGTGATTGGGGTGGCTCAGCCATTGCTGATAATTGTGGAAATTGTTTTAAAGGGAAAACAGGTAAATCTGCCTGCGTAGAAGATTGCAATGGCGAATGGGGCGGTACGGCTATTCTTGATAATTGTGGTGATTGTGATAATGACCCCTCCAATGACTGCATCCAAGATTGCAATAATGATTGGGGTGGTAGAGCAAAGGTTGATAACTGTGAAATCTGTTCAGGGGGAACTACAGGGATAATTCCATGTATTCAGGACTGTGACGGCGAATGGGGCGGAACTGCTCTTGCAGATAATTGTGGAAATTGTGACCGAATATTAGAAAATGACTGCATACAGGATTGTGACAGCGAATGGGGCGGAACTGCTCTTGCAGATAATTGTGGAAATTGTGCCGGTGGCTCTACCGGTATCGAACCATGTACTGAGGATTGTAATGGTGATTGGGGTGGTTCTGCCATTCTCGATAATTGTAGTGAATGTGTTTTAGGCTTAACTGGGCGAGATGAATGTGTACAGGATTGCAATGGTGATTGGGGTGGTGCTGGACTTGTAGATAATTGCGATGTATGTGATAGTGATTCCCATAATGACTGCATACAAGATTGTAATGGTGATTGGGGAGGCACAGCATTTATAGATCGATGTGAAATTTGTGCTGAAGGAAATACTGCAATTGAGGCCTGTGTTATGGATTGTAACGGTGATTGGGGTGGTACTGCTTATGAAGACAAATGTGGGGAATGTGACATTAAACCGGAAAATGACTGTATTCAGGACTGTAATGGTGATTGGGGTGGTACTGCTTATTTGGATAATTGCAATATCTGTGTAGAAGGTTATACAGGAGAAATTGCCTGTGTTCAAGACTGTAATAAAGAATGGGGTGGAAAGGCAAAAAAATATAATCTTGAATTAGCTATTACTCTCCCAAATAAATTATATGACTGTGATGAAACCAAGGATGGTACAGAAGAAAAAAGTCCCCGCTGCAACTATAATTCATGGGATGGAAAACATAATGGCACAATCAGTACAATTAAAGCATTATGGGGAGAAGTTAAATTCAATTTTAAATCTCTGGAGCAAATTAAATGGAATGAGCATACCGAATTTGATACCGTTACTATATCATTATCGGGGAAAGATTTTTTCCATAATATTGACAAACTCTTTCATGAATTCCAAGCTGCTGGAAAAGAAGTGGAATATGTAGTAAAAAGAAATAAAATTTACATTGTGGATATAGTTTCAGGAAAAGAGCTTTACAAGGAGGACCTCACAGATGAATTAGAACTCTCTCTCATCCCCAAAAGCCATGGAATAATTGACAGAAAATTCGAGGATCTTTGTACAGATTCTTTCGACCCTTATGGAGAGATTGTTTTTCGCATGATGGGAAGGAATTTGGTTCGAATCCACCAAATAAATGCCATTGTCTATGAGGATGGAGAAAAATTATATGACAAAACCGTAACCTTGGATTACTTTAATGGTGGTGGTTGGATGTCTAAAAATAAAAAAGACTGCATCAAACATTTGGGGGATAATTCTGCCTGTCCTTCAAAAATGGTGGTAAAATTTTCTAAGCAATTTCAAAATTATATTGATATGAACGATGGTGATGATATTTCCGTAAATGATAACTGTCCAATTGTAAAAAATCCAGATCAAGCGGATTATGATGGAGACGGCATCGGAGATGCATGTGATAATGATGATGACGGAGACTCTATCATCGATTTATTAGATTGCAGCCCATTAGATGAAAATAATTTTGAACCAGACTGCAATAATGATTGTGGTGGTGGCGCTACAATAGACAAATGTGATACCTGTTCAGGGGGACTTACTGGAATAGAACCCTGTGTTGAAGACTGCAACGGAATTTGGGATGGTGACGCTGTACTAGATAATTGCCAAGTTTGTGATAATGACCCTGAAAATGATTGCACCCAGGATTGTAATGGCGATTGGGGTGGCGGTGCCACATTGGATGAATGTGAAGTCTGTGATAATGACCCTGAAAATGATTGCACTCAAGATTGTAACGCAGTTTGGGGTGGTGATGCCACATTGGATAAATGTGAAGTCTGTGATAATGACCCTGAAAATGATTGCACTCAAGATTGTAACGCAGTTTGGGGTGGTGATGGAATCCTTGATGAATGTGGCGATTGTGATTATGACCCCAATAATGATTGTACTCAAGATTGTAACGATGATTGGGGTGGAAAGGCATATTTAGATGAATGTGGAAATTGTGATGACAACCCTTTGAATGATTGTATTCAAGACTGTAGTGGCGTTTGGGGGGGAGATGCAAAACCAGACAATTGTGATGTATGTGATAATGACTCTACAAATGATTGTATTCAAGACTGCAACGGTGAATGGGGAGGATCCATGGGGTTCGATGATTGTGGTGAATGTGATGGTTTGGGAAAACAAGTTTTCTATATGGATGATGATGGTGATGGATATGGCAACTGTGAAATGATTTTTAATTATTGCCCTCAAACCGTGCCGGAAGGACTAGTAACCAATTGTGATGATTGTGATGATGAAAATATTTCGGTATGGGAATTAGATGAATGTGGTATCTGTGGCAGCTCTGGAAAAGTAAAACGTTGCTACGATAATGATGGCGACGGTTTGGGTAGTCGTTTTATGAATGATGAAGTTTGTCCTGATAGTGGTGCGGACTGGGTGGAAGACTGTACTGACTTGGATGAATATATTTATTGTGAATCTAATGAAATGGATTGTGCCGGCACCCTTTGCGGTACATTGGTTTTAGATGAATGTGGAGTCTGTGGTGGAAATGGTCCCCTGGAATATCATAATTGCAAGGGTATTTGTTTGTTTGATTTGGACTGTAATGATGATTGCCATGGAACTGCAAAAATTGATAATTGTGGAATTTGCAGTGGTGGATTAACAGGTATTCCTTCCTGTGAAAAAGATTGCAATGGAGTTTGGAATGGTAATGCGTATCGGGATGAATGTGGAAGTTGTGATAGTAACCCAGCAAATGACTGCATTCAGGACTGCAATGGAATTTGGGGTGGTGATGGAAAATTAGACAATTGTGATTATTGTGATAATAACCCTAATAATGACTGTAGCAGAGACTGCAACCACGTCTGGGGTGGTACAGCTACATTGGATAATTGTGGCGTATGTGATGAGGATGAATCAAACGATTGTTTTTTTGATTGCAATGAGGTTTGGGGTGGAACTGCAAAATTGGATAATTGTGGAGTCTGTGATTCCAATGAAAGTAATGACTGTGCCCAAGATTGCTATGGAATTTGGGGAGGATTCGCTGAGTTTGACCGTTGTGGTATTTGTGGCGGTGATGCTTCATTATGTTGTGAAGATGGCTCCTTAAAAAAATCTTATAACACCAATACAATAACCGTTTTTGATGATGAACGCTGTTTTAATAAAACCGATTTAGCCGTTCTTCAGGAAATAATTAACCAAAATAATAGCCTTAATGGAAAAGAACCATTGGGAATAGGGAAACAAAGCTGGAAAAATAGACGACTAATTTACTTGTATCTGGATAAACAATCAATTACAACGCTTCCTGATAATTTAGGGGATTTGAATAAAATTGAAGTTTTATCATTTAACAATAATCAATTAACAGATTTGCCTGAAAGTTTGGGTGACCTACATTCATTAGTTGGTTTAACAGTGGAAAATAATCGATTAACATCCTTGCCCGAAAGTATATGGAAATTAAGTAATCTCACAGAATTACATTGTAATAACAACCGTATAAAAAACCTCCCTGAAAGTATTGGCAAATTAGAAAATCTGCAAAGACTTCAAATTTCAAATAATAAACTATTTTCGCTCCCTGAGAGTATTGGTACACTTACCCGTTTGGAGTATATGGATGTTTCTAAAAATCAGATGACCTACTTGCCAAAGACTATCTGCCTGCTTCATTTGAATATTTATTTCAACAGCTTTATTGCAGGAAATAATTTTATTTGCGATAATATCCCTGAATGTGTTGAAGATTTTGCAGGCTTCAATTATCAATTTAACGATTCAGGCAAACCAGAATTTGTATCTCAAAATTGTTCATCCTGTGGAAAAGAATATACCGAATTTAATGATCCACCCGGAAATGTTGCAGTTTTGGATAATAGTACCTGTTATTCAAAAAATGATTTAAATGTTTTAAAAAGGATAATCAAAAGCAATAAAAATTTAAAAGGAAACAAACCTCTGGAAATTGGTAAACAGATATGGAATAATGGTCGGATTACTTCATTAACCCTTCATGATCTCAAATTGAAAAAACTACCAGCAGGTTTGGGAGATTTAACTAAATTAAAAAAACTCAGCATCTATTCAAACCGGCTTACATCTATCCCAAATAGTATTGGGAAACTGTCTAATTTGATTGAGTTAAATCTTCATGATAATCAACTTAAGGGTTTGCCTGAAAGTATTGGCAATTTATCACATTTAATAAGGTTGAAGATTAATGGAAATAACCTCTCTTATCTGCCAGAATCAATTAGCAAACTCAAGCGATTAGTAAAGCTTCAGATCAATCAGAATGAACTAAAATCACTACCGAAAAATATTTGCAGTATAAATTTTGACAAAAACAAAATGCAAAGCTTAATTGCAGGAAATAATTATTTATGCGATAATGTTCCCCAGTGCGTAGAAAATTTACCCGGATTTAATTATGAATATGACAATTTTGGACTCCCTATTTACGAACCTCAAAATTGCATCATTTGTGATCCGGGATTTATAGGAATAATTAATACATCAGAAAACATCACCATTTCAGATGGAAGCAGCTGTTTTTATAAATCTGATTTAGACGTTTTACAGGATATCATAAATGAAAATAATGCACTATTAAATATAGAGCCTGTGGATGTGGGTCATCAATCCTGGAATGGTGGACGAATTAAAACATTGGCAATAAATAATACAGACTTACAATCTCTTCCCAAAAGTATTGGGAATCTGACCAGTTTACAAATACTGCATCTGGATAATAATTCATTAACATCTTTGCCAGAAAGTATTGGAAATCTGAAAAATCTCACTGAATTGGCTTTAGATGAAAACCAAATTTCTGTTTTACCAAATAGTATTGGAAATCTATCAAAATTGCAGGGTCTCAGTATGGATAATAATAAGTTAAGTACGCTGCCAGAGACCATCGGTAAATTGAAAAGTTTACAAGAACTATATTTGAATTACAACCAAATTACCATACTACCAGAAAGTTTTGGTGATTTAGTAAATCTGGAAATTTTGCTTATTTATTTCAATCAGCTTACGGCATTACCTCGCAGTATCGGCAACC
>JACNLQ010000063.1 GCA_014381415.1 Fidelibacterota bacterium | reverse complement strand
TCGAGCAGGAACTTCGATTAAAAGATCAACTCTCAACCATTAGTCAAACTTTCTCGGAAGTATCCCTTTCCTATAAAGTATTTAATGGACTGAATATTAGTATTCCCTATCGCTATGCAGTATTTGGGGATAAGATAAAGCAGAAGAAATCACTAAGTGTAACATATAAATATGGGATTAAACCCATAAGTATAAAATATAGGACAAAATTACAACGGATTTATGAAAAGGGTGAGAGTCTAGAAGATTTAGTCAGAAATAAAATTACCATAAAGTATAAATTAAGTAAAATAATTGAACCTTTTTTCTCAGGTGAAATATTTCATCAGTTTAATACGGACGATGATCAGTTAGATGAGCATCGTGTTTCAATTGGAATGGCCATAGACTTGCCTAAAAAGAAATCAATAAAAATATTTTATATCTATAAAAAAGAAGACCTCACTAAAATAAATCCCGATAAAATAATTGTTTTTGGTATTAATTTTAAGTTCAATTTATAATAGTTATTTAGATTAATTAAAAGAGGGAGTAAAAATGGAAAAAGATAATAATAAAAAGTTGTGTTGTTATTTAATGGCATGCTCAGACATTATTTGTTTTGTTGGCGGGGCATTACTATTGAGCTTGGCAATATTTGGCTCTGCTTGTACTGGAGTAACCTGTACAACCTGTTGTGGGTGTCTCACATATTTGGGACTACCACTAATTGCATTAGGATTTGTCCTTCGTTGTTGGTGCTGTAAAGGTTGTTGTGGAACTAAGAATAACTGCAGTACTGAAGAAAATTAATGTAAACACATTAATTATATGAATTACCCACCCATTGGAGTATTAGATGAGCACCCAGATTGGCTTGAACCGTTATATTCAGCCTTTGATAAGCGGGAAGTATCCTATAAAAAGATTGATATAAGTACTTTTTCCTATGGTCCACAGTCGAAAGAGTGCCTGCCTTTTTATATTATAGATTAAGTCCCAGCGCATTAAATCGTGGACATGAATCAGCCTTTGCCTTCACAATGGATTATATCACTCACTTAGAAAGTCTGGGTGCCCGTGTGGTAAATGGTTCACATACAGTTTTGATTGAAACCAGCAAAGCCAAGCAGGCTTCAATTATGAGTGCTTTGAATATTTCCCAACCCAAAACGGTGGTTCTTAACCATATTAATCAGATTGATTCATTTATTCCCAAATTTAAATTTCCGGTCCTCATAAAACCCAATTGCGGAGGCTCTGGCTCTGGAATTCAAAAATTTGGGAATCCGGATGAATTGCAGGCTGCTATAGATAGTGAGGAAATTGTACTGCCCACCAATCAACTGTTTATTCTGCAGGAATTTATACAACCCAAAGATGGACATATTGTCCGTATGGAAACGATCAATGGGAAGCTGGTGTATGCTATGAAAGTATTCACAGACGGGTCGTTCAATCTTTGCCTCTCTGATGGCTGCGATATTGACCGTGTACAAAAGCCAGAAGAAGATTTGGGTTATTGTCCATCGACAGCGGATTCAGGTGTACGATTTGAGCTTTACAATAATCCACCAGAAGATGTTGTTTATGCTGTGGAAAGAATTGTGTCACACGCCGGTATGGAATGTGGCGGTATTGAATATACAGTAGGGGTAGACGGACAATGGTATATTTATGACATCAACCCATTATCAATCCTCTGTGCCAGTTTCAAGGAGGATTATGGTATTGATGGTTGGGGCATGCTGGCTGATTTCTTTATTGACGAATTTAATAAAGTAGTGAAAAGTAATATTAGTGTGTAATTCTGGATTAAAATTTCAAAATTAGAGGAATAGGGATAATAAAAGCTGGGTCAAAACTAATAAGGAACATGGAAAAGAAATATAAATCATTCAAACAATTTTATCCTTTTTATTTATCCGAACATATGAATCCTATTTGTAGGGGACTTCATTTTATTGGAACGATTGGTGTTATATACCTTATTGGAGTTTCTTTTTTATATATTAAGGCAATATTTTGGGTACCCGTGTGTGGTTATGGATTTGCATGGACAGGACATTTCTTTTTTGAAAAAAATCGTCCTGCGACTTTTACTTACCCTTTATATAGTTTTATGGGAGATTGGGTAATGTTTAAAGACATCCTTTTTGGGAAAGAATCAATAGTAAATCCATAACTTCTATTTTTATAGCTCGATTCGTCTATTACTTTTTTTGTAAAATATTTCCATACAAATTAAAAATGTGATCATTCTCACATTTATTCTCACCTTTTTATTATGACTGTCCCTAATGTTCATTTCTTGATTACTAAGTATGTGACTCAGATCACATTCTCAATTCACAGAGGATAAAGGCTTTAATAATAATAGAATTTGCCGTAAATTTCAATGGATACTACTCTCTAGATTGGAATACAGGTAGTTGAGTATGTGGCTTTTTTTAAGATTGTAGCAATTGATTATTAATCAATACCATGATGCGGTCTAAATAAAAAATCTACTATTTTAGAATACAAATGGAGGAGAAATAATGTTTAAATTAATAAATATCATTGCTTTTTGTGTAGTTTTTATTGGAATTACCATTGCAGCAGACAAAGAGGTGAAAACGAATAGTAAAATTGCTGTTGAAGGCGAAAATAAAACATCGTTTTCACAAAATCAGTCCCGGGAAATTACAATTCTCTGGGAAGAAGATTTTGAAAGTGGTACGAATGGCTGGTCTTTGGGTTCAGGCTGGGAGCTTACAGAGTCAAGCTATCATAGTGAGACTCATAGTGCGGTATCTCCCAACGATGATGACAATTTGAATGCAACTTTTAATCTTTTATCTCCCGCCATAAGCCTCCCGGAAATAGAGCCAGATGAAATAATGAACTTCGGTTTTTGGCTACACGCCGACCTCCCCGATTCCGATGGTGATGGCGATGATTATTTGGATGATTACTATAGTGTCTCTCTCCTTGATTTAGGAGCCCTTGCATGGCATTCAACCGATTTCAATTGGGGAATGATGGGATCAGCTGGTGGTAATAATTTTTGGGGTGGTGATGAAGAAGTAGGTGGATATTTGGATAGCTGGATTCAGTATTTGGATACACCAAGCATATCAGTTGGAAGTGGGGGTAGTTTTTCTTCCAAAATATATTATGCCATTGAGAGTGATGCTGGCGCATCAATAGCAGGTTCATGCACGGATGGCTGGGATGCTGCCAATATTCGAATTTCTGCAGATGGTGGTATGACCTGGGACCTTTTAGAGGATCCAAACCGACCATATGACTTTGATTGTGGATATGGTTGGATTTGGAATGATGCCGAATATGATATTGGGGGTTCACTCAATCATTTAGCAGCTGGCTGGGGTAATGATAGCTTTATTTGGCGTAATTTTAATGCAGACCTTTCTTCTTATGAGGGAATGGATGTTATAATTCGTTTTGCTTTTGGTTCTGATCCAGCATATTCTACAGCTGATAATTCGGATATTACTGGTTTTCAGGTAGATGCCATTACTGTTTCTGATGATTCTGGCATACTATTTTTGGATAATGGAGATGATATGTCTCAAATGGTTCCCAGTGGTGAAGTTTGGACAGATCAATTCTATGATTATGGATCTATTGGAAGCGAGCGTCCTGGTTCTACTGGATGGGAAGAATATACTCCCGGTTTAGCATTTAATGGTAATATAATGATGGATATTTCTGAATTTGCTGGAAAAGATGTTATTTTTAGAATACAATCACGTTATGATGATAATCATGATGGTGGTCAGGGGGGAGGCTTGTATATAGATGATTTTAATATTTCTAAAGATCTCATTGATAACTATCCTGCTCCAACAAGTCTCTCAGCAGAAGTAGGGGATAGTGAAGTTAATCTTAGCTGGAGGGATATGAATTCATGTAGCGATCCAGAAAATACACCCGGTGATGAATGTGTGTATACAAATGACAATGGTGAAGAATTTGATGGAGTTTTTGATTGTTCAGGAGATGGTGATTGCTGTCAAGCAAGTTGGATTGGCGACAGCTACCCAGATTGTTCCGATCAAGCTTATGGGTGTGATCTCACCTGCTATGAGTGTGATGGTGGTGACTGTGGTGATGGTGCTATAGCTGTGACCTATAATGTATATAGGGATGGAACAGTTATTGATTCTGGTCTAGATGAAAGCCAATTTACCGATACAGGGCTTACAAATAACCAAACCTATGAATTTGCCGTAAGTGCTGTATATCCGGATGGTGAAGAAAGTAGTCCGTCTGCTTCTATTTTTGCAACACCAGCATCCCAAGCCGTTCATGAAGAAGGCTATGATGATGGCAGTTTTGAAGCTGGATTCAATGCTGGGAGCGGTAACTTCTCTGCTGTTCGGATTAGTGCAGGACCTACTGGAGAAGACATTCTCCGCTTTAAATGGTACCAGTTTGGTTCAGGGGGTGCTTTTTATATCAAAGTATTTGAAGATGAGGGTGGATTGCCGGGTGCTGAAATCTATTCTTCCGTTCAAGCAACCAGCAGCTTAAATGGCTGGAATGAAAAAGACTTA
>JACNLQ010000010.1 GCA_014381415.1 Fidelibacterota bacterium | reverse complement strand
CATCTGAAGATAATCCAGGATTAGGTGATGAAGTTTTAATAAAAGTAGGATTTAAAGAATATGATATGGAAATAGAGGGAGGAGGTGATCAAGATAAAATCAGTTTAATATAATATGATCGAATACAAGCTGCCGATACAGGGTATGATGGAAGTTATGACGGCGATGCTGATGGTACTCCTGCCTATTATGCATTTAATCCATTTAATAGAATGTATACGGAATTTGTAAATAGACCATATGATGAAACGTTAGCAGACTTTGCTTCAAATGAAGCATATCTCACATGGAATACAGTATGGTGGGGAGCTCCTTATACAGCAGGTGATGAGATTCTATTTATATATGCTAATCCCATTCAACAAGGTGTAGACGCTTGGTCTTTTGCATCGCCGGAAAATACTTCCTCTACTATAGATCAGAGCGAAATTGATTTAATCAGCGTCTATCCAAATCCATACTATGGTCTTCATGAGCTTGAAACCAGTAGGTCAGAAAAATATGTATCATTTAATCATTTACCTGAAAAAGCAACAATACGGGTATTTACATTGGGTGGTATAATGGTTAGGGAGATCAATAAAGATGATACTTCACAATTTGCTACTTGGGATTTGAGTAACCAATATGGGTATCCAGTGGCAAGTGGGATTTATATTGTTTATGTTGAGACAGATTTTGGAACGAAAGTACTTAAATTGGCAGTTGTTCAGGAAACACAAGTGCTTAAATACTATTAAAAATCAATAAATACTAACGGAGATTGATAATATGAAATTTAATATTACTAAAAATATAATAGCTTTGTTATTGTGTTCATCCTTTATCCTGGCACAAGGATCAAGAATGGGTACGGCATCTTCAACCCAATTGCAGATTGCGCAGGGTGCACAATATCTCTCCGGAGGTGGTGCGGCATCAAATGCGGTGGGAATGGATGCAGTCTATTGGAACCCGGCTGGCTTGTCAAAAAGTGATAATAATGTTGACGCAATCTTTTCCTATAGAACCTACATTGCCGACATAACCAATAATTATTTTGGGATAGGTGGTAATTTTGGTAATCTTGGAAAATTAGCCCTAACTATTAGAACGTTTAATATTGGGGATATAAAAGAAACTACAGTATATCAACCAGATGGAACAGGACAGGTATTTACACCACAGTTTATGGTAGTGGGTGGTACAATATCCAAAAATATCACCGATAAAACCAGTGTGGGAGTTACAGCAAACTGGATTAGTGAAAGTTTTGGGCGTGTAAATGCCAGCGGAGTTTCATTTGATCTTGGTGTACAATATGGTTCACTAATGGATATTGATAATCTAAATGTAGGTTTCGTACTAAGAAACTTTGGTAAACCAGTAACCTACGAAGGCGAGGGACTTGGAATATGGGCTGAAGGTAGCGATACTGATAGACCGGAAGAGTACTATAAGGTTGATGCTGCTTCGTTTGATTTGCCATATATAATGGACATGTCTGCAAGTTATGTAGTAGCAGGTGTTAATATTGGCGGAACATATACAAGTAATTATTACGCAACGGATGAAATAAGATTACTTGCTTCTTATGATGTACTTGGTATGGGTACAGTCCGTGCTGGATATCAACAGTCTATGGCAGCAAAAGACATTGATGATGAAAGTAATAGCTGGGATTATAAAAATCCATTTGATGGAATATCCTTTGGAGGTTCGTTAAACCTTGGATCTTTAATTGGTGGCAATATGAGTATTGATTATGCCTATATGCCAACAGAATATTTTAATGATAATCAGGTGTTCTCACTACGAGTTGGTTTTTAAATTACATATTATTTAGACGGATATAAAAAAACCCCTTATTTTGAGGGGTTTTTTTATTTTCATAAAATCCATCTTTACCACTTTCTCCAATAATTTAAACTCCCTAAATTTAGCCTACTAATCATCTAAAAAATCATATATGACAGACAAAAAACTCTCTTATGGAAGTTATCTGCAATTAGACAGATTACTTGATAGCCAAACTTTAAAATCGACTGAATCAGGTAATCCGGTTCATGATGAAATGCTCTTTATCATCATTCATCAGGCGTATGAGCTTTGGTTTAAACAGATTTTGCATGAATTAGATTCTGTGCTAGATATGTTTAATGGCAATTATGTCCAGGAAGAAAACTTGGGTACGGTTGTCACTCGCTTTGACAGAATTATCGAAATTCAAAAATTATTGGTAAATCAAATTGGAATTTTAGAAACCATGACCCCCATGGATTTCCTTGAATTCCGTGATTTACTTACTCCTTCATCAGGATTTCAATCCGCTCAATTTCGACTCATAGAAAATAAACTGGGCATGCAAGCAGAGAATAGAATTCAATATGGAAAGAAACGCTACGAAAAGTTTTTAGATAAGGTAGATTCTAAAACGGTATTAAAATCTGAACATGATGATTCCTTATTTGATTTATTAGAGAAATGGTTGGAACGCACTCCCTTTTTACAAATGGAGGATTTTAATTTTTGGGCATCTTACCAAAAAGCGGTGGAAGAAATGATTAAATCCGATATTAATAAAATACATACCAACACTCAATTTGATGCAGAAACACAAAAAAATAGTTTAAAGCAATATGAAAGGATTCAACAAACTTATGATGCATTATTTGATGAGAATAAATATGCTCAATTACAAAAAGAAGGGCATCGGCGACTATCTCAAAAGGCAACTCTAGGTGCATTGTTTATTCAACTATATCGGGATGAACCCATTCTCCAACTCCCTCATAGTTTGCTGACACAGCTTATTAATATTGACCACCTTTTTACTTCTTGGCGAAACCGGCATCATTTATTGGTATTTAGAATGATTGGCATTAAAATAGGTACGGGTGGCTCCACTGGTCATGCCTATTTAAAAAAGACTGCGGAAAAACATTCTGTTTTTGATGATTTTGCTAATTTATCCACCTATATTATCCCCCGATCATCATTACCTGAATTACCCGCAGAACTTAAAAAAGAATTGGGATTCTACTTCACTCATGGAAAATAAATTAACCACTTCACTCAATGGACTGAATGCTTTAATTTGTGGCGGCACGTCGGGAATCGGAAAAGCCACAGCCATCGAGTTTTCAAAATTAGGTGTCAATGTTACACTCTTTGCACGGAATGAGGAAAAGTTAGAATCTACTTTAGAAATGCTTAAGAATGATGGAAATCAATCCTATCAATATTTAGTCGGTGATTTTGATAATTGTGATGGCATCAAATCCACAATTGAGAATCACATCAACGCTGGAAATCAATTTCATATTCTCATTAATAATTCTGGCGGGCCTAAAGGTGGCCCCATCTTTGACGCTGATGTTTCAGAATTTACTGGAGCCTTCAACCGCCATTTAATCTGTAATCATATTTTATTTCAAGCGCTTTATTCTGGCATGAAACAATTCAATTTTGGACGAGTGATAAATATTATATCTACTTCTGTGAAACAACCTATTCCTGGATTGGGTGTTTCCAATACAATCCGTGGAGCGGTGGCATCTTGGGCAAAAACATTATCTTTTGAGGTTGCAAAGGATGGTATTACTGTAAATAATATTCTACCTGGATTTACAGATACGGAGCGACTTGGCTCTCTCATTGATGCAAAATCGAACGCCGGAAATATTTCCGTGGACGCTGTGGCAGAAGCAATGAAAAAAACGGTCCCCGTTGGCAGATTTGGAAAGCCAGAAGAAACAGCTAAAGCCATCGCCTTTTTGGTATCACCATCAGCAGGATATATTAACGGTGTGAGCCTGGCGGTTGATGGGGGGAGGCTTTCGTGTATTTAAAATTGGTCAATTGACTAATTACAAATGACTAATATCCAAAATTTTATCAACGGTAAATTAGTATCTCCAAATTCAGACGAATATTTTGATAATCCTTCTCCAGTTGATGGACAAATCTATTCACAAATTCCAAACAGTGATTCCACAGATATTGACAACGCCGTATCTGCTGCAAAAGAGGCATTTAAAACATGGAGTAAACTTTCCAAGAATGAACGCTATGATCATATCATACGATTGTCTGATGAGATTGAAAACCATTTTGAAGAATTGGTTTCAGCTGAATCCAAAGATAATGGCAAACCAGAGTGGCTGGCTCGGTCAGTTGATATTCCCCGTGCCTCTGAGAATTTCAAGTTTTTTGCCACTGCATCTCTACATTTTGATTCTGAAGTGCATGACATGGACGGTAAGGCAATTAATTATACTTTACGCCAACCTGTGGGAGTTGTGGGCTGTATATCTCCATGGAATTTGCCTCTCTACCTCCTCACTTGGAAAATTGCACCTGCTTTGGCTGCAGGTAATACAGTGGTGGCAAAACCTTCAGAAATTACACCTATGACGGCCTATCTCCTCAGTAAAATTTGCCAAAAAGCCAACTTTCCTGAAGGGGTCCTAAATATTGTGCATGGCTACGGACATAAAGTAGGAGATGCCTTAAGTCGTCACCCGGATGTGCCCATCATTTCATTTACGGGAGGCACGGCAACGGGAGAAAAAATTGCAGCTGTGGCTGCCCCCATGTTCAAAAAATTATCTTT
>JACNLQ010000011.1 GCA_014381415.1 Fidelibacterota bacterium | reverse complement strand
ACCTTAACTCCAACTTCTAACTTCCCGCCGGGATATAATATTAAATTTAATAATTTATTATTTAATATTTCTTCAAATCAGGTGCCAGATGGGGATCTTACCTATACCTTAAGAGATTATTCTTCAGTTATTTTTGAATCTGAAGAAGATGGAGTCTCAAAATCATTTTGGGTAGCCTCTCCCAAAACCTATAGTGAGTCTAAACAAAGTTTTTATCTTGAAAACGGTACGCAGACTGTTACCAGAATAAAACCAATTTATTTTATTGAAGATGAAATAAATCCTGTTTTTGGAAGTTTAGCAACAGAAATATGGATTTCATTCCCAGAAAACATTGCAAAATGGAATGTAAATAACGATTTGATGAGTCTGAACAGTCAAACCCTTCCCTACATTAATCCAGTTGCAGATTTTTCTTTAGATTCATCCACAGTGAAAATAAGCTTCACACAAACTGTATCTGCTGGTGACACATTGGTAGTATCTGGGCTCAGCATTATTGCAAAAGAGACATCATCAAGTATTACTGAAAAGCTTCAATACTCTTTAAATCAAGGCTCAACAATAAATAATATAGATAATGAGATCTTCTATATTGGTGATATTGAATTTACTTCCAGTGATAATATTATTGTATATAAGAATGACTTGGGTATTCATGATGTCAGTGCAAATATTAAAATTATCGAACACTCAGAGTACCCTCTACTAGATTCTGTTCAAATATATCTACCAACTGAAATCCCAATATCTTGGTCTGATTCTCTGCTTGAGAGTATCAGTTTTGCAGGCAGCAGTATAGATACGACGAATATTGAAAATAATGACATGGGAATTACTGTTGATGGGAAATTATTGAAAATTGGTGGCAGTGAATCTGCAAACCTAAACCTGAATTGGAGCTCTAATGATAGTTTAGTTATCAGTGGTCTTAAATATGATTTTGAAGCAAATTCAGATGCTCCATCAAGATATGCTCATCTTGGTCTGAAGGTATCTAATAATCAGATATTCAATAATAAATATTATGTTATTCTTGGAGCTTTAAATTGTGATTTCTCTAATGGACAAACTAATAGGTTCCTTATCAATAATAATGCAGCTCTAAATCAAAGATTATTATACCCAATTTCAATGCAAAATGATACTGTTTTAACTAGTATGAATATTTACTTAGTTGAAGAAGGAAAGCAGTTTAATCTCAATTTACCTGCAGGATCAGACATAAAATGGGTGCAAAGCGATATTCAAATTTCTGTAGGTGGAGAAGTAGATGTAGATGCGACCATTGTAACATCAGAGTCAGAGAAAGATATATATATTACTCTAGAAAAAACAATTGGGAACAATATAGTATTAATTAATGGGCTTAAAGTCTCAGTTCTGGGCATCGAATCAGTAGATCTGAAAATGAATAATCCTGAAAGTGGAACTATTGGACTTATTCAGAATAAAATAAAAGTGGGTTCTACAACTGTTACTGCACAGAAAGATACAAACATTGTATGGATGAGGTCAGTGCGGTCTAATCTATTACCAGAAATACAAATTATCGATACGAACATAGCATTATTAGATCCTAATTTCAAACTGAGCATTAATGACAGCAACGATGGATCTTCTCTATTTTCTATTGATACAAGTTTAGCTTCACAAATTCAAGTATGGGGTGATAACTTAATTTCTTCCGTTGTAGAAGTCACATCAGCAAACTCATTTACTATCTCCGTTAGTAACTCACCCCAATATAACTCTCTTACAATAAAAAATATTCCCGTTATCACTGACTTGTCAGTATATGATCAGAATTTCACAGAGCTTCAGTCTCTTCCCGGACAATATTTATCCATTTCAATTGATGATGGCTATAATACCAGCAATTATACGAACTCATCAGAACTGATATTTCTAAATCCATCTTTGTTCTTTAATCCACCCATAGTTTATCAGATGAATGATGCATCATTATTGGGTTTTTATTATAAAGACAACTTTGTCAATGAAGATATAAATTCATTAATAAACAATTTAAAGTTTCATATCTTAGACTATTCATTTTCTTTGATGAGTGAGAATTGGGCACCAACTGCTCATAATTGGGCACCAACTGCTCATAGTTCATTGACTTTAGCAAATGATAGTTTTAATGATATAACCTATCTGGAAATCAATCTCCCTTCCTCCACAATCGATACACTAAATATTTTTACCGATGAATCTATTGTCGTTGATAATGGTGATATTTTATATATCTATCAACCTAGTCTGGGAGAAACTGATATTGATAGCAGTGGAATAACATTCTTTGGCGGACTGTTTCCTGAAAATTTCGACATCAATCAAGAAAGCCGTGCTTTTAATTCTGAGATAGATACACTCTGGTATTCATTTGGAGGAGAAGAAAAGAATTTAAGCAGATCTAGCGGAAATAATATTCAGGTAAAAATAAATGCATTATTTGGAGAGGATGAGATTGTTATATCTGATCCTAAAGTATCAAATGATCTATATTATATTGATCCAGATAGTTTGGCAACTCTACTAGATGGATTGTATAAACTTTCTGCCAGCGTTACATCAGGAGATACAAGCTCCATTGATTTATATAAAATATTTCAATTAGATCGCAATTCCCCATTTATTGATCAATTGGATTTATATTCTGGATCTACACCGGATGGAAGTGGACATAACATATTGAAAGGTGATAGTATAAAATTCACATTTTCAGATAGCTTAAATTATTTTGATGAAGGTTATACATATCAAATATCATCCCAAGATACATTTCATCAAGATCTCAATTATCTGTTCAGTAATGAAATCTTTCTTACAATTGATACATATATAAATGGAAATGAATCTATAACCAACTATCTTGATACATTATTGATAGATGAAAAATACACTGCCAATTATCCGATGAATATTTCATCTATCGTAAGTGCTGATCATGAAGATGGAGATTTGTTGATAATTCTAAGCCTCTTGGATCCATCTGGAAATATTTCCATTGACTCTCTCATATATTCTTTGGTGTCTGCAAGTTCTGCATTATCAGAGTTAGAATTCTTTAATTACCCCAATCCATTTTCTACAGCATCTGGTGAAAAGACCACTTTTAGATATAATTTACCAGAATCACATAAATCCGGGAATATGATCATCTATGATAATGCGGGTTACATGGTATATCATAGGAAACTAGATGAGGCAGATTTGACAGCACTTACTCATGAAATCTCCTGGGATGGGAAAACAAACAATGGATATTACCTTGATACAGGAGTCTATTACGCAATTCTAGATTTTGCAGATAGAAAGCCATCAAAAATTAATAAAATTGTTGTTATAAATCGATGAAAGGCTTTTTGCTATATATTATAATATTGAGCAGTTTTCTTGCTGCTGATGAGAATCAGTTCGGAGGCAGTTATTCATTTGCGAACATACCTACATCAGCCTTTTCCCTTTCTTTAGGTAATACCATAACATCAGGTATTTCCCTACCAAGTTCCCTGCAGCAGAATCCCGCCAATATTTGGAGTAACAATAAATTGAATACTGATATAACCCATTTTAGTGACCCTTTTGATGCTGAATTTTCATCACTATTTATATCTTATGGTTCAGAGAAAACTTTGAAAAAATATCGTTTTGGATTAGGGGCAATATATCATGAAATAGGTGAAATAGAGCTGTTTGATGATGAGGCAAACTTTATCTCATTTTCTTCCAATAAGAATGTTGGAGTATATTTAGGGTTATCCAGGAGAATATCAAATTATTTCATTGGATCCTCAATCACCTACCTGTCATCTAATTTTGATAATATCCCAGACCCTGAGACATCAAATCTCAGTCTTTTCAAAATGTATTATCTTTATTCGTCCTTTGGATTGTGCATCAGGGAAATAGAATTCAAAACATTCAAAATTGCCTTAAATATAGCAACTAAAATTCCACTTTCCTCTTCTAAAGGAGCTTTCACAGATATTGGATCTGCTGTAGATGGATCAACACTTGGAGGAAAAATAACTAAGATTTCAGAAGCATATTTCCTCAATCAGTATCGCTATCGTTATAAATTTGATTATCATCTTGACTTATCCTTTCACAAACAAGGTGAATATAATAGAAATTATATTAGAACTGGACTGAGTTATGGCATTTTTTATGGAGATTATGAGCTAACTTTAAATTGCGGAATTAAAGATATTTCTATTGGAGAAAAATACAGTTTTGATGTTATTAAAGATTATAATATGAAATACACGTATGGTGTATTAATCAAAATTAATAGAATCAGCTTTTCGTTTTCTGGCTATCAATCTTTTATCCCCATGCCTGCATTTAATTCCTACAATGGCACTATTTCAATAGGGATATAGAAATTTTGAAAAGGTCAACCAAAACGTGTTAATTTTATATAAAAACAAAAAGCCCCTAGAATTGGGGGCTTATATACTTAGAATAATGTGGTCACACTATAGTCACACAGTCTTGTAAGTTGTGCCTTCCGAAATCTCTATCCATGCTAAAATTTATGACCAACTTTCAGAATTGAACCTTTGCAACAATCGTCATAATGCATCTCCTTGAAACATTTTATGCCAATACTTTTATGACTACACTTTTAGTTTGTCGTCTTCTACTACTACTACTACTACTACTACTACTACTACTACTACTACTACTAC
>JACNLQ010000073.1 GCA_014381415.1 Fidelibacterota bacterium | reverse complement strand
TCAGAACCACCTCAAAATGGTGATAATATTAAATTTGTAAATTGGGAAAATATTCGTAAGTTTAGGTATATGGAAAACTACAAAGAATTTGGGATTAATCGTTTACTGTGTAAATTTGAAAATCCAAGAATTGAAAGCGAATATAGGTTAAGTGAATGGACTAAATATTCTCCTTATATTCCAATAATGCTTGTCCTTGCATCAATTTCTCCAATTATAAATCTATTTGTTGGGATTATAAATAAATCATATAGTGATTTTTCAAGTAGTATATTTTTTATACTACTTGGTATAATTATTTTATTACAAAAAGATGATTTTAGAAAAAAATATATCCCTTGGATAATATTTGTATTTTTTATTCTTATATTCCCAGTGAACTTACTAATTAATTTTCAATCCACACATCACAAGATTAGTATTTTACCTCTGTATCCCATAATTACATCACTTATTATATTAAGGCTGTCTCCAATAACTTTTTTAATGGCATTATCTGCATCTTTATCTTCTTTTATTGCGGCATTGTATATTCAAGATGTTACATATATTACACCAATATCTTACATATTTTTCTTTGTCCCCTATTTAATATTGGTATTTGATAAATGGAGAAGTGATATTATTGCTAGAAGAGAATATGCTCAAAATGAAATAATCAAAAGTAATCGACAATTAATGCATGAAACACTTAAAAAATATTTTGGTGAACATTTAAGTGAGAAAATTTTATCTCAAAAAGGAAATTTGCAGGGTGAAATTAAATGGGTTACAATTTTATTTACAGATATATCTTCATACTCTACAATAATTGAGCATATGTCACCTGAGGTTGCTGTAAAAATATTAAATCAATATTTTAGTAGTATGCATGATATTATAGAGAAATATAATGGATATATACTTAATTATATAGGAGACGCTTTAATGGTTTCATTTGGTGCACCAAAATCATTGGAAAACCATGAAGTTAAAGCTGTAGAATGTGCTTTAGAAATGAGAGAACAATTAAAGATATTGAATGAAAATTGGGACAATGATGAAACTTCGAGGTATTGGAAAAATCATAAAATTAAGTATGTTACCAATAGAACAGGAGTCCATACAGGCAGTATAATTGCTGGAAATATAGGAAGTAATAGAATGTTGCAATATAGTGCCATAGGAGATGTTGTTAATATTGCATCAAGACTAGAACAAGTAAATAAAGAGTTTGATACTTCAATAAGTATTAGTGAAGAAATATACAATAGTTTGACAAAAGAATTACATGAGTCAGTAAAACTCTCTGGTGAAATTAAGTTAAAAGGAAGAAGCTCATTGTCAAAAGTTTATTCAATTTAGCATGCTACCCAATCCCCTCTGCAATTGTAGAAGAGTGGGAGAAAGTTAAATAGCCCTGCATTTGTGGGGCTTTTTTATTTATCGGCAAACCATATTAAGTTTACATATCTAATCAAGGAGTATATAAATGAGTGAACAACCAAAAGATGATAAACAGTGGGAACAATATCGTAAACCAAAAGGGACTAAAATAAAAAAAACAAAATCACTTATTAAGAGATTGCTTAAATCAAAGAAACCTAAAGATCATTGGAAGCAGTATCAAAACCCTAATAGCACTTCCTAAATAAACTTTGTGGGGTGAGCCGATACCCATATCGCCCCAAATGTCATACGCCTATACCCCCCCAACACTTTGGACTACCCCCCTCGTATATAGATATAACTCACTCTTACACCCCCGAGAGAAATACCTATTGCACAATTGCACAATGGTACTTCCTATGAGAATTTTGTGGGGTGAGTAGTTCCCCATTTAGCACATATTGTTATCCTACCTACCCCCCCTAATGTTTGCCCTATATATAAGGACGATACCCTCTAATCATCGTGCTTAATATTGGTATCTTTCGTGCTTAATTGGTGCTTAATCGTTTTGTTACGATATGTTAAATTATGGTATGAGTATCAAGGATGATTTACGAGCAATTGGTGAGAGCCCTATGACCGATGCTCTCAAGCAGAGAGTATTAGACCCTAATAGAGAAGTCAAAGATTTTGATGATGCTATTGAATTAGGAATGTATGGTGCATATGAATTAGGCAACCATGATGATTTCAAATTCTTGGAACAGTTCAAAGGCATTGAAATGAAGTTGGAAGAAAATCCATCATTCACAAAATTTACCACAGCCATGAGCACACTTCGGAAAGATGTTATGGAAGGCACAGGATTGCAATCATTGGTAGAGGTAAACAAGGCATTACAAAACAACCCCGTATTCACATCAATATTAGATGGGCAAAATAAATTAAGGGAAAATGCTTTCAATCAACTCCAACCTAATCAAGAATTTTCAGATGCATTAAAGCGAATTACCCAGATAACCAATGAGCATAAGAGAGTATGGAATCAGAGGACAGTATCCCACAAACAGGAAGTTGAAAATTTAGAAGTAGAAATCACGAAATTAACACCACCATTAGAATTTAAAGATGGTGGTGTAGTACCAACTTTAGAGCAATTGGAAATGCAGGTGGAAGTTCTCAAGTCAGAAAGGGATATGCATTCAGCCGAATTGGATAGAACAGCAACAATGCTTAAAAAAATAGATGCAATTGAAGTATCAGATTGGTACAAGAAACATGAGAAACATATTCAGCAACATATTATCAGAAATGAAACTAAAAAGAAAGTTGATGGTGGTGTCAGTAAAAAGCAACAGCAAAAGTTAGATGATATATATAAGATGTGGATAAAATATTCATCCATGAAGAAAGGTAAACTTTTAAAAGGGGATATGTTTGATTTACGAAAGAGAAGATATACCAATGAAGAATGCTACAATCATATCAAAGCCGAATTAAATCTAACACTTGAAAATTCAGTAATAGCAAAGTACATCAAAGACTACAAGAAGTAACTATTTCTCCTCTATAAAGGGGGGAATAAAATTCCTACCAAAGCAGTAATACCTACCTAAATAACTCCAAATTTTAGGGTTAGGAAATCACGATTCATGATGATTTCAAATCTTAAAATATAACAAGGAGTTAGAAAATGGAAATTAGAATACTCGAAAAGCTCGACCTCATCTTGAAGCTATTGAAAGGTGAAAAAATAGAAGATGGATACATGGATATTACAGGAGTTTCTAAATATTCTTCATGTTCAAAAAGCCACATTAGAAATGCTTGTCGTGAAGGCAAATTAAAATATAATGATAGTCAGGGTAAGCACTTGTTCTTACGAAGTAATGTCGAATCTTGGCTTAATAATGGTTAGTATCGAACATACCAATGCAGTAGACGAATTTGTATCAGCGAAATTTGGTAGCGACTACAAGCAATTACAAGGTGGTGAAAGATTATATAATTGTCAATGGCACGAGGATAGGGTCAAATCATTAAGTGTTAATATAGATAAGTGTGTCTATAATTGTCATAGTTGTGATGCTAAAGGTTCATTTTACAAATTAGCCAAAGAAAAGGGATGGGAAAATCCCCATAGGTTAATCCCCAATAATGGAAATAGTGCAATTGTGCAGAATGGTTATATCTCCACCACATCAAAGACAAAGAAAAAGAAACCAACAATAACCTACACCAGAAAAGAATTAGCAATTATTCAGAAAGAAAATGTCAATAGGTTAAAAAATAATATGGACAAGTATTGGGATGGCTACCTATGGGATGATAATTTGATTGATTTGCTTGATATTGGGGTATGTACAAGAGGAATATGGCAAATAGCACAACATAATAGGGATGCTGATATAATCGCCATTAAAACACATAAACCATTCGGAATTATTGGACTAACTAAAGCCAAATGGTATGCTCAACATCTTATCCATGATTATGACCATAGCAAGGATTGGGTATTGAGTGAAGGTGAAAAAGACTTTTGGACATTATTTTCGAGGAATCAGCAGGTGTTTACAGGCACATGTGGTGCTAAAAATATTCCAAAGGATATAGATGGTAATTATGATTTATCACCATTTAGGTATTTCACAAATGATGCTAATGGATATGTAGCCTATGATAATGATGATACAGGTAAAAAGTATGGATTGATTATTGGCACAGAGATATTAAAGGAAAATCCAAGTCATAATATATACCAATCCCAATGGGGCGATAATTGTGCAGACAAGTTTGATATTACAGATTCCTATGATGAAAGTCCAAAGGATGGTATCAAGTATATGGAAGCCATTATGAATGCCAAGAGAATCAAGCTACCGAAAGTTACTTATGGTTCATTTGAGATATTGAGAGGTAGTGATGCAGATAGAAAACCAATCAAGCATAGTATTGAGATTGTGCAACATTTGTTGGTGCAGGATATGTTGAACTTGTTTGGTGGAACAGCAGGATGTAACAAATCGCTATTCAATATGCAGATGGGTATGGGCATAGCAAATGATGAAGATAAAGTGTTGGGAAAGGAAATTAATGTTAAAGGCTTGAAGGTATTATATGTGGATACAGAGTGTGGCATTGAGGAAATGAATAGAAGATACAATCTACTTAAAAAGAATTTCAAGAATTGGCAAGGCTCGGATAGGTTCATAATGATGTCAAGAAAAGCTAAAATAGTTACAGAGATACTTGATGACATTGAGAAAGCAATTCAGCAGGAAAAACCAGATGTAGTAATTATAGATTGTCTATATAACATTGGGCAAGGCAAGGTATTGAGCAAGTCAGAACATCTATCACCAATTACAGATAGAGTTATTGATTGGAAATTAGAGTATGGCACTACTCCCCAACTAATTGCACATTCTACGAAAGGCAACCATGAGCAAGGATTGAAAATGGACAGAATTGCAGGGGCAAGTCA
>JACNLQ010000056.1 GCA_014381415.1 Fidelibacterota bacterium | reverse complement strand
CGAATCAAAGTGGACAATCCCCTGATCCTCTAATGTTTTATCCAATGTTGCCACGATGAGTTCAATACCCTCTAAAATGGTTCGGGCTTTACCTTTTCCATCAGATTCCATGGTGCGGTGCAGATCATCTAAAATGGGCAATATGGCTTTTGCCAACTCTTCCCCTGCATACTTGAAAAGTTTTGTCCGCTCTTCCTGAGTTCGCCTTTTATAATTATCAAACTCAGCCAATAGTCGGACATTCTTATCAGATTTTTTCTCTAAATCTTCGGCTTGTTCTGTAATTTGAGCCTCCAATGCTTCCACTGTTTCTCTCAATGATTTAACAGAATCGCGCTTACCGGTTTTCTTTGTTTTTATAGATTTTTTAGCTGTCATGTTTTCCTATGTCAATTCTGAACGATAAAAGACAGAAAATTTACGGGAAAAATATAATTGAGAAAAAGAAATTAGATGGGGAAATTTGATACCGGATATGGGATTGCGGATTGAAATTAAAATATTACCTATATATTGATTTTACATATTCGTTATCCCTTCTCCGTTTTCCCTTCTCCTGATTCCCTTTTCCCATTTCCTCCCTCCCTGCCACCGGCGGGATACAACTATTTACATCTTTTCTCTTGGCACCCCCCCCCATTTTTTTCGTATATTACCCCCTAATTCAATAACACCTGTCACCCTGAGAAACGATGGGTCTCAATCTGATGTTGGTTGTAATAATAATTTGTTGAGATTCTTCCTTCGTCAGCCTGCCCGCCATCGTAATTATCATCCAGCAGGTGGGAATGACAGACAAAAAGTAGCCTTAATATGAAAAAGTATTTTTTACTATTATTTGCAACACTTTCATTGGTCAC
This sequence comes from Fidelibacterota bacterium, assembly GCA_014381415.1. Lineage (GTDB taxonomy): Bacteria > Fidelibacterota > Marinisomatia > SCGC-AAA003-L08 > D37C17 > D37C17. Next base: position 81,941 of record JACNLQ010000056.1, on the reverse strand, counting down.
TTTCGGTTTTGCTGACTGTGATATGGCAGGAGATATAAATGATGATGATGCCGTAAATGTATTGGATATTGTAGTACTAGCTAATTACGTTTTGTCCGGTGATTCTGATACACCCCATTATAACTGTCCCTTACCTGAGAATGGTGGTGATCTCGGACCTAATGGCCCCCCGAATATTCTTGATATTGTAGAACTGGCAAATTGCATATTAGCCGAAAACTGTAATGGTTGAATAATTTTACTATTATGATATCTATAATTAACAAAATTGAATTAATAGAAATAATTTATCTGTCATGCTGAGTGAGCGAAGCATCTCAAATGTTAGTTGGATTGATAACCGATTGAGATTCTTCCTCCGTCAGCCTGCCCGCCATCTTAATTATCATCCAGCAGGCGGGAATGACAGACAAAAAGGAGCCTTAAAATGAAAACCAAACTATTAACAATCTTAATTCTTACATCTTCTATCTTCATTGCAAATGTTGCATTTGCCCAAAAGCCTTTGGATATTGCCAAACCCTATAAAATAAAACCCCGAGGCATTATTCAAAAGCCCATTGAAAAAGTAACACCTCAACGACATATCCGCCCTGAACGGGTAATTAATAAGGGTACACGGGACCACTGTGAGGAGGGCTATGTGGATGACTGCTCAGGTGATGGAAACTGCTGCCCTGAAAGCTGGATTGGCGATGGTTGGCTGGATTGCGACACTGAATTGAATGATGGTTGTGACCTATCCTGCTACGATAATGATGGTGGTGATTGTTGTGGAAACAATTATTGTGATTTACCCGAAACCGAAGAATCATGCCCAGAAGATTGTCCTGATGATTGTCCTTTAGGTTTTGTAGATGACTGTTCAGGCGATGGGGACTGCTGCCCTGATTCTATGATTGGTGATGGTATTCCAAATTGTCAGGATCCACCAAATGGTTGTGATTTATCATGCTATGATAATGATGGTGGAGATTGTACTGAAAATAATGAATATGACAATTGTGATTATTGTCCATATACTGGGGGTTACCCAGGTAATGATTGCTGCGATACAGCTTGGTATGAGTATGGCCTCACTTGTAATGAGATGGAATCTATATACTATTGGGATTGTGATGGCTGTATTTGCCCAGGGGATGGACCACCAGAATGTGGTGATAGCTTTTGTAATGGTGATGAAACCTATGAAGATTGCCCAGAAGATTGCAATGCCCCGGGAGAATGTGAAGATGGGGAAATAGCCGACTGTGATGGTACTGCAGAATGTTGGCCTGAAAGTTGGATAGGAGATGGCTATCCAGATTGTTCAGATCAACAATATAATGCAGACCTCACCTGCTATGATTGTGATGGTGGTGACTGCTCTGAAACAGACCCAGGTTGTACTGGTGAAGACCCCTATTGTGGTGATGGATGGTGTGATACGGATGAATCTTTTGAAAACTGCCCTGAAGATTGTGAAGATGATGAATATAATAACTGTGATTATTGTCCATATACTGGTGGTTACCCAGGTAATGTATGCTGTGATACCGCCTGGTTCGAGTATGGTTTAACCTGTAATGAGTTGGAATCCATATACAACTGGGATTGTGATGGCTGTATTTGCCCAGGGGATCCCCCTCCAGAATGTGGTGATGGTTATTGTAATGGTGATGAAACCTATGAAGACTGCCCAGAAGATTGCAATGCCCCTGGTGAATGTCCAGAAGGTGAAGTTGCAGACTGCTCTGGTGATGGGGACTGTTGCCCTGAAAGCTGGATTGGTGATGACTTTGCGGATTGCTCTGACCAACAATGGGGCTGCGATCTCACCTGCTACGACTGTGATGGTGGTGATTGTATTGGGGATCCATATTGTGAAGAAACAGATGACTGCTGTTCCCTTGGTGACTACAACTGTGACAATAATATTGATGTTTTAGATATTGTTGCCATTGTAAATTGTGTATTAGAAGATGCTGAATGCCCCTGCGGTGATATTGATGGCGATGGTGCTGTGAATGTGCTGGATATTGTTCAGTTGGTGAATATGATTTTGGGGGGTGAATAATTATTAACCACGAATTACGCGAATTACACAAAAAAAATAATCACATATAAACACAAATTTAATAGCCGTAGGAAACCCTATCCCTACCGAAAAGATTCCCAATTTCCATAAAACATACTCGTAGGGGATGGGTCACCCATCCCGATTAATGGGCAGGGGTTTCCTATCCCAGAAATAACGGGTAAGGCAACTTCGCCCCTACTTGGCAATTCTTACCCCCCCATACCCGAAAAAATATTATAAAATAAGTTCTATTTCTCCTTGTAAATTTCCCACCTTTATTTTAACCCAAATTTTATCAATGGAGTTTTTTTGAATACCAAACAACTTTTCCTCATAGGCGGTAAGGAAGACAAAGGTGACCGACCACTTTTATTAGAAGAATTCTGCAAGCGGTTTAATCCAAAAGATGGTCCCCTCATCCTCATAACCGGTGCATCAAAAATACCTATGGAAGTAGGCGAAATTTATACTGAAATCTTTACCCGATTGGGAGTTGCTGAAATTGTACACCTCCCCCTCACTCGAAGAAGTGACTGTATGCTGCCTGAGAATATCCAATTTATGGAAAGGGCATCGGCTGTGTTTATCACCGGTGGAAATCAAGTAAAACTGGCAGGAATTTTAGGAGGTACTCCTTTTTTCCAATCCCTGAAACAACGAGTGAACGATGGAATGCTTTATGGCGGAACCAGTGCCGGTGCCAGTATTGCCAGCGGACTTATGATTGCCGGTGGTAGAGGTGGGTATAATCCACGGCGAAACCTGGTTAAAATTACTGGCGGATTGGCTCTTTTACGAGGGTGTATTATTGACCAGCATTTCAGAGAGCGGAACCGGCTGTTTAGATTGGCAAGTGCCGTAAGCGCCAACCCTGAGTTTATCGGTTTGGGTATTGATGAAAATACTGCTCTTATAATTACGGATGACCGCTATTGCGAAGTGGTTGGCAGCAATTCTGTCACCATTCTCAATGGAAATGGTATCACCCACACGGGCTATACGGAAGGTACTGCCCAGGATGCCATCCCCATTTTCGGGTTAAATTTAAATGTGGTAACTGAGGGATATGGGTACGATTTGGAAAAACGCACACCCATTTTAAAAATAGAGAACAATTCATCATCAACAATTGAATTGGAGACAGTATGAGCAACAAAATGAAAATAATGCAATTTAGAAAACTTTCCGGTCCTAATTACTGGAGCCTCCGCCCCTGTATTCAAATGCTGCTGGATATCGGTGAATTAGAAGAACTCCCCACCAATAAAATTAAGGGATTTCATAAACGGTTTACAGAAGCACTCCCTACCATTCATGAACATCGTTGCAGTATTGGTAAAGCCGGTGGATTTTTTCAGCGGGTGGAAGAAGGTACCTGGATGGGACATGTTGTGGAACATGTAGCGTTGGAACTCCAAACCCTTGCCGGCATGGATACCGGATTTGGGCGCACACGGGAAACCGGAGATACAGGAATTTACCATGTGGTCTATTCCTACATTGTTTCTGAAGTGGGAAAACGGGCAGGAGAACTTTCTGTTGACCTTTGCGAACAACTTATTCGTGGAGATAAATATGATTTAGATGCCATTGTTCAAGAATTAAAAGAATTGAGGGAACGCTATAAAATGGGTCCCAGTACTGCATCAATTGTTGATGAAGCAGTATCCAGAGGGATCCCGTTTACTCGTTTAAATAGAAGTTCACTTGTTCAACTGGGGTATGGTACCAATCAGAAGAGAATTCGTGCCACCATTACAGGCGAAACATCCAACTTGGCTGTAGATTTTGCCTGCGATAAATGGGAAACCAAAGAGATGCTGGAGAATCATGGTATTCCTGTACCCAAAGGCGTGGAAACACGTCATTATGAAACTGCCCTGAAGTCGGTGAAAAAATGGGGTTATCCATTAGTTGTTAAACCCTCCGATGGAAATCATGGCAGAGGTATAACCGTTGGTGTGGATAATGATGATCTCTTTAAAGATGCCTGGGAAGCTGCCAAGGCACAATCTAAAAATGGGTATGTTATTATTGAGGCCATGCTAAAAGGATTTGACTACCGCCTATTGGTAATTAATGGAAAATTAGTAGCGGCAGCTAAGCGGGTACCTGCACATATTACCGGAGATGGAAAACAGACTGTTCAACAACTTATCGATGAAGAAAATGAGAACCCCCTAAGAGGTTATGGCCATGAAAATGTGCTTACTGAGATTGACATTGACCACCAGACCAAACGACTTATTTCCGATGCCGGATATACGCTGAAAACAAAATTAGCCAAAGACGAAGTATTATATTTGAAAACCACTGCCAATCTTTCTACCGGTGGTACTGCCATTGATGTACTGGATTCTGTCCACCCTGCCAATGTGCATATTGCCGAACGGGCCATTCGAGTGGTTGGGTTAGATATAGGCGGTGTGGACATTGTTGCACCTAATATTACTTCACCCATTTCTGAAAACGGCGGGGGCATTGTAGAGCTTAATGCCGCACCAGGATTTAGAATGCACCTTCAACCCACCAAAGGCTTAGCTCGAAATGTGGCAGAGCCGGTGATAGACATGCTTTATCCTCTCGGGTCAAGTTGTACCATTCCTATTATTGCCATAACCGGCACCAATGGAAAAACCACCACCACACGGCTCATGAATCATATTATGAAATTTGTTGGGCATACGGTGGGTATGTGTACCACTGAAGGTGTCTATATTAAAAATCGACTGGTATATGAAGGGGATATGACAGGACCCATGTCTCATAAAATGGTTCTCACAGACCCCACTGTTGATTTAGCAGTACTGGAATGTGCACGAGGGGGATTGCTCCGTGCAGGACTTGGGTTTCGCCATTGTGATGTGGGTATTGTTACCAATGTTTCCGCTGACCATTTAGGGCTGAATTACATTGATGATCTGGATAAAATGGCTCGGGTGAAAGGGATTATTCCTGAAGTGGTAAAACCGGATGGGTATGCTATATTGAATGCGGATGATTCCCGTGTTGCAGATATGGCAAATAAAACACAAGGAAAAGTGATATTCTTCAGTTTGGAAGGAAAGTCAAATTCTGTGATCAAGGAGCATTTAAACACGGGTGGAACTGCCGTGATTTACGAAGATGGTTCATTCTGTATTATGAAAGGGAAGTGGAAATATCCATTAGTGGATGCGAAGGATGTCCCCATCACCTTTGATGGAAAAGCCAAGTTTAATGTTGCCAATGTTTTGGCAGCCATCGGGGCAGCAATTGGAATTGGCGTGAAAAATGAAAATATCGTTGCGGCACTTACAACCTTCTTCCCTTCATTTGCCCAAACACCTGGACGACTCACTATGATGGATATGGGTGAATTCAAGGTTTTCACAGACTTTGCACATAATGTAGCCAGTTATGAGGGCTTAGGCGAGTTTGTGAAATCAATGAATGCTAAAAAAACTATTGCAACTTTATGCATGCCTGGCGATCGTCAAATTGAAGACTTTGAAGCTGTAGCTAAGCTGGCAGCAGAAACTTATGATGAAGTTGTGCTCTTTGAAGGATATCAACGGGGTAAACCTGATGGATATATTTCATCTACTCTGGAGAAATATCTCATCAAACATGGAATGGATTCAAGCAATATCGAAATCATTTTTGATGAGCATAAAGCCGTTCAGCATGTTTTGAATAATGCAGGTGAAGGAGATCTAGTTGTTCTTTCAAATTACGATATCAACGGTATCCAAAAACGAGTCGCTGACCATAAGGAAATGTTGGACAAAAAAGCTACCATAGAAAATGCACAACGGGAAATGGCTTAGAACCGATAAAGCCCTCATTAAAAGTTGTAATTGGATTGCCTTCAATTTACAGATTAACTATCTTTTACAGATGGTGTTAAACTGCTTTTCAATGTTTCATTAATCCACTTATTTAAGTTTTTCCCCGATTGGCATGACAATTGTTTATTTTTCTGTGTTTATCTGTGTCCATCTGTGGTTAATTTAAGTCTCATTATCATGCACCGAATTTGAAAATTCTCATTGTTGAACCTTTTTTTTCTGGCTCTCATAAAGTCTGGGCAAAAGGGTATGCCCAAAGCAGCCAACACGAAGTAGAAATTATCAGTCTTCCGGGGCGCTTCTGGAAATGGCGGATGCATGGCGGCGCTGTAACGCTGGCTAAACGCTACCACAAATTAAACTTTAATCCTGATTTGATTCTTGCTACGGACATGCTGAACCTCCCTGTATTTCAGTCATTGGTGAAACCGAAATGTCCAGTAGCAATTTATTTTCACGAGAATCAATTTACTTATCCCTGGTCTCCCGATGATGAAGATTTAGAACTGCAACGGGATAAGCATTACGGTTTTATTAATTACAGTTCAGCTCTGTCTGCTGATCAGGTGTATTATAATTCACAATTTCATTTGGATTCATTTTTCACTGGACTGGAAGATTTTCTACGGCAATTTCCTGATTACCGTGAAATACAGAATATGGACAAAATTCGTGCCAAAAGTTCCGTTTTGCATTTGGGAATGGACTTACAGAAATTTGATGTATTTAAAATTGAAAAAAAAGAGAAATTTCTCCCCCTAATTTTATGGAATCACCGTTGGGAACATGATAAAAATCCCGAAGCATTTTTTGATGTATTAACTCAATTATCACAAAAGGGAATCCAATTTAATTTGGCAGTTTTAGGGGAAGAATTTAAAAAGGAATTGCCCTGTTTTACTAACGCCAGAGAACAATTACAAAAGCATATCGTCCAATTTGGGTACGCAGAATCTTTTGAAGATTACGCCAATTGGTTGTGGAGAGCAGATATTCTCCCGGTGACATCTAACCAGGATTTTTTTGGCGGCAGTATTATGGAGGCGGTGTATTGCAACACCATTCCTCTGCTCCCAAATCGACTCACCTATCCAGAGTTATTTAACCGAAAAAGGAATCCCCATTTATTCTATGAGGAAGATGAGGAATTGCTAATAAAATTAGAGAAATTGGTTATGAATTATTTCAAAGAGAGCACCCCTTTTTTAAAGGATATTTCAGAACAATTTGATTGGACCATTATGGCGAGGGTGTATGATGAGGAGTTTGCCAATCCTAACGCAGTGTAGATTGGTTCTTAAGTACCTAAATTCCTGAGTTACTTAATTTGAATGGGGGGGCTTAATCTGTGGTTAATTCTTTTTCCATCAACCAATGCTGAATTTCATCAAATAGCAAATATGACTTCTCAATAATTTCATAGCCATTTTTCGAATAAAACTTCAGAGCATTTTCCCGAGCTTGAAGAATAATATTTTTGCATTTCTTTTTTAGGGCAATATCTTCAAGAGCTTTTACAATTATGTTTCCATAACCCTTCAATTGATATTTATCTGATACTGCCATATACCGGATTTGGGCTTCTTCATCTGAATTAAAGTGGAGCCTTCCAACTGCAACAGCCTCACCCGATTCTTCATTAATAATCATGCGATGGATTGATGACTTGTCACCATCATCTTTTTCACTTCCTTTTGGCTGGAGCCATGGTTTACGTAATACTTCATATCGGAGGGCATAATATTGTTCAAACTCGGCAGAAGAATTTGGTTCTATAATTTTCACTTTAATTATTTTTGCGGTTAAATTCTAATCAGCCCTTTTAACAGGATTAGGACCAACTTTAGCATTGCATTCTTCCCACAAATAACACCAGTGACATAATATGGATTCTTTGGGTATGAAATTATTCTCATTATCCAGACAATTATAAATTTTATCAACCATTTTAATTAACTTTTTCTTAAGAATCTCTAATTGCTCAGGGGTATGAAGAATTGTAACTTCTGACCCTATTCTCAGAAAATGCCAAGAAAGAGATATCTCATCCACCTTTCCAAAATTTTGTTCAACTGCAATCTGATACAAAGCCAACTGAATATCATTCAATGCCTGTCGCTCAGTTTTTGGTCGTTTACTGGTTTTATAATCGTGGACAATCCATTTACCCGGCTCAGGTTGATCTAACCGGTCAATGATACCCCTGAAATTATGGTCACCAATTGTAAATTTTAAATCCACTTCTATGTCTTCAACCCTTTGGTCAAATGTTGGACCATAGCGGCTGTAATAATTTGAGAGACATCGTTTTCCAATGGAATAATAATAGTCAGAATTTTTATGTGTATCAGCAATATGGATTTCCTTATGCCAATGATCTACCCAAAGATTATCAAATGTTTGGCACAATCCATCAAAGGTGATGAAAGGTTTTAACCGGTTTTCTTCACTATATAACCACTCCAATACTTCATGAACTCGTTTGCCCATAAACGCTTCAATACTTTCATTACTCTTTCTTACGCCATCTAAATAAGTGATTTTATACTGCTGAGGGCAATTTTTAAATGAACTTAATTGAGAATAGGAAAAGGTGTTTGAGGAGGTTTTTTTAGACATCATCTGTTTAATTTTATTCAATATTGGAAGGTCTAAAATCTTTCTTGAAAAAGAGTATAATCACCGGACATGGTACGATCAATAAATAAAAATTCTTTGCCATTTGAATATACCCACTTCTGATAGTTATATCCCCTGCTGTCCTGATAGGATTCGTCTACCATTTGTGGCTCACCGTAAATAATATAAATTCGCCCTCGATCCGATCGCCAACCATGCATGAGTATTGAAAAATTTTTATTTGAAAACTTCACCCGGTCATTTAATTCACTTAATAATTCGTTCTCCGTTGTTTCAGGTGTTGGATCTTTTTCTTTCCAATATGCATTTATTACTTCCCATTTTTCTGAATCATCTTTTCCTTTTAACTGTTTATACTCTGAGTAGGGAATAATATAGCGCATAACTCCCACTACTTCATCAATTTCATCAGTCCAATAATTTTTAGTTTTAAATCCGTAGTGAAAAGAAGTGGTTTGTTTTTCTTCAAGATATCGTAACTCAATTTTATAATTTCCACTTTTATGTTGAGTGATAGGAATAGGTAGATAATATATATTTTGAATCCCAAAGTCTTGAATTATTACTTTTCCAGAATCTATAGTAGTTTCGTTATGAATGACAAAATATTCAATATCCTTATTCCATTTTACCGGGGTTATACCCTCAATTACGGGTCCATCCAATGAATCAATTTGGGTGAAATTCACTTGAGTACGGAGCCAGATAGTATCCTGTTTCTGGATCAAGAAATTTATTTGTTTCATCTGTCCATCACCTTCTTTCACGAATAACAATGATGGGCTAATATAGTTCACTTTCTTCAAAGTAATTTTTTTAGTAATTTTCCAATTCTTACGACTATCCTCATCCTGTATATTGAGAAATAGTTTGTATGTACCGGGTAGTAATGAAAAATTTCTCTCCGATTTTAAATAGTTATCCGGGTCTCGGGTATTTTCATAATAGGGTTCTGAAAGTTTTTCGCGCCATGATTCGCGATGGATCTGAGTATTTTTTTCAGCATCTGATATTACTAAAGTAAAAATAATCTCACTCGAAAAATGGTCGCTTTGTTTTTTAAATACAAACCGATTTAGGGGTAGGGTAGTATGGACATATAAGTTTAGACTGTCTTCGGAAGTATTCCAATATTGAGTCTTAACCATAATTTTAGACTCATTTTTTAATTTAGATGATCTATTTTCCTTCAAAATCCCAGCACAGGATAGAACCATCATTACCAAAATAATATAGATTGTTTTCTTTTTAATGATACTTACTCCAATTATAAATTGCTACGCCTTTATTGGTTAAAAACCATACCCAGTTTTCATCACAATTTACCCCATATATTTTATTCCCAGGGATACCATCTTCCATTCCATAGTCCCAGGATTGTGCGGTAATTGTATCCGTCAATGTGATCTGATTTCCACTTGAGCTCCAAAGAAATGATCCACACATATCAAAATACTGTATATTGGATGAAATATATTCCTCATCATCATATCCAAAAATAGACCATAGCATCCCATCCGTCGCCATAATATTGCCATCTTCCAATCTAATTTTCTTAAATACTCTTTTTGAAAGTGTTTTAATTCCTGTGCCCTCCCAACTTAATTGAAGCAAACCTGCATCGGATGCCAAATAAAGATATTGAGAATCCGCCTCCATTGCGTAAATGTTAAATTGGGTTAATTTTTCTAATCTATTATCTCTATCAGGAATGACCTTATGATTTATTATAGAAATTTCATTAATTCCATTTGAGGTTGCAACATAAATGGAACCGTCATGTTCAATCATATCCCAAACTGCAGAATCATTTAATCCATTTGCACTAGTAATAATATTCCAATCCCGATTATACAGGTCCAGGTAGAGAAGCCCAGACATGGTACCAAAATACATGGTACTGCCAATGCGTAAAATAGAATTTACATCCGTATTCTCAATTACTATAGATTCATTAGGGTAGTAATAAGTCCATTGGTTTTCCGGCTCATTCCATTGACTAATAAATGGAGTGCTATTGAAATGGTAGAGACTATTAAAGGATGAGAACTGTCCCGTACGTTTAAATCTGCTATCTGTAAACCACCAATTTTCTTCCGAATCAAAATATGCCTCTGTAACATTATCTGAAAGTAAGCCAATAGAAATTAATTTTAATCTTGAAGAATAAACCCAGCCTTTTAAAATATAGCCAGAATCTGTACCAAACCAATGATTTCCATCGTCATCTTCCATCTGCATGGTTACTCTTATTGTACGACCATCTTTATGGGTTATCTTATGCAATCCAACATTCCAATCACCATCAATGGAATACTTTGATATTTCTAACTCATACCCAGCATTGCCTTGACTAGAATGACCCCAATTTATAAAATCAACTTCATTTTGAGCATCCTCCCAATTTGCAGGAAGTCCAGAAAATGGATCAAATGGGATAAATTCTGCTCCTGAACGAATCCAAAAATATTCTGGAGACGCCCCAATATCACCAATTTCATATATACTGAAAATACCAGAATTAATGAGGGACATATCCCGCCAATTTGTACTCACAGAAGATTTAAAGCTGATACCCTGCCTATGCACCACCCAAAAATAATCACGATAGTCATCAAAATAAAAATGAGTAATTTTTGGAAATTCCAGCTGAATAGAAAATGAATAATCATATTGAAAATCTTCTCGAGCCTTATCGTAACGATATACTCCATTTTCGGTTGCAAAATAGAGGTTGAAATTATCTTCTGCAATTGCATTAATAGATCCCGGCTTATTTATGATGTACCAATCATCGGGGACATATCTGAAATTTTGAGCTCCTAATAAGCCGATTAGATTTATAAGAATAAAAAAATACCACATTTATTCATTCGTTGAAATCAGCAAACTATTCCCCGTCATTTCCAACGGTTTTGAAATTTTTAAATAATCTAAAATTGTAGGAGCTATATCCGCAAGTTTTCCTGATGCTTCTAAGTGGTAATTTCCATTCACCCCCACAAGAATTAATGGAACCGGTAAAGTTGTATGAGCTGTATGTGTCATTCCATTCTGAGGGTCAACCATGAGTTCCAGGTTTCCATGATCTGCGGTGAGAAATATAGCTGCTTTCTTCTCTTTTGTAGCACGTTGGATTTTCTCTAAACAGGAATCAATGGTTTCGATGGCGGAAATAGCTGCGGTAATATTACCAGTATGCCCCACCATATCAGGATTGGCAAAATTCATGATAATGGCTTCATACTCATCGCCTTTAATCGCAAATAACACTTCTTCCGTAACTTCATGTGCGCTCATTTCCGGCTGGAGGTCATAGGTGGCAACTTTAGGCGAAGGGATGAGCTTTCGAGTTTCACCCGGAAAGGGCTGTTCACTTCCTCCATTGAAAAAATAAGTCACATGAGCATATTTTTCTGTTTCAGCAATCCGCAATTGTCGATAATTATTTCGGGCTAATAATTCGGGGAAAATATTATTAATTTTTTCAGGAACAAATAAAACCGGATAGGGGAAATCCTCCTGATACTGAGTCATGGATGTAAATAAAAAATTCAAAGATTTTGTTGGAAAATGTGAAAAATTGGGATCATTAAGGGCTGTTACAATCTGCCGCATTCGATCTGCCCTAAAATTCATTGATAATACCGCATCCCCATTTTGAAGGGGGCAGGGCTCCCCAATAATTGCTGGTTTTATGAATTCGTCCGTGATGTCATTGCCATAAGATGTCTGGATAGCCGTAGCTGCATCAGTGAAATTTTCTCCCTCGGATTTTACAAGCATTTGATAAGCAGTTTTAACTCTATCCCAGCGATTATCTCTGTCCATTGCATAATATCTACCACAAACGGTTGCAATCTTATAATTGTCATCTGATGCAATGAATGATTCCAGCTTTTCAACAAAATTTATACCACTTACTGGTGAAGTATCCCGCCCATCCATAAAGGCATGTATTGCAATTTTTTTCACTCCATTTTCTCGTGCTGCATTGAGCACATATTCAAAATGGTCTAAATGACTGTGGACTCCTCCTTCACTTATGAGGCCCATAATTTGCAATGTGCTGGAATTATTTTTCACATGGTGAAAAACATCCTGAAGTTGGGGATTATTTTTCAATTCATCATATTTGATGGAATCGTTTATTCGGACTAAATCTTGCTTAACAATTCTTCCAGCACCCATATTCATGTGACCTACTTCTGAATTGCCCATAATTCCATCTGGCAAGCCTACAAATTTTCCGGAAGTTTCAATTTTTGAGAGAGGACAGTCATTCATCATTTTATCTAAGGTTGGAGTATTGGCCTGTGCAATTGCATTCCCTACTTTTTCTTTTCGAAGGCCAAAACCATCTAAGATAATCAACATGAATTTTAACATTTCTTAATATCCCAGATTAAAATGCCCAAAATCTTGGTATCCAATATACTGCAGCAATCCAGAATACTATTGTCAGAGGAATTCCCATTTGGAAGAAATCTTTCAACCGATATTGCCCGGGTGCAAAAACCATCATATTGGTTTGATAACCCATTGGAGTCATAAAGCTGCAGGAGGCCCCAAAACAGATTGCTACTAAAAATGGGCGTGGATCCACATTAAGAATGGTAGCCAACATTATCCCAATTGGTGTTAGCATCACTGCCACAGCTGCATTTGATATGAATGCAGACAAAATAAATGTTACCCCATAGAGTACCGCTAAAATTATAGTTGGATCCAATCCGTCGCTACTACTAATGAGTGTACCAATACCTATAATCAGATTGCCTATAACTTCATCTAAATTTGTTTTTTGGATGGCAATTCCCAAAGGAACAAGTGACGCAATGAGAAAAATAACCGACCAACTGATAGATTCATAGGCATCCTGGATTGAAAGTGACCGTAATACCAATAATAATATAGCTCCTAAAATAGCCGCTTTCACAATTGGTATTATTCCAAAAGCAGCCAACAACATTACTGCGGGGATAACCAAAATAGAAAACCACCAATAGCGCTCATATCTAAGATGAATATCCAATTCTTCTAAAACGATGAGATCATTACTTGTACGGAGGATATCTAACCGTTCCTTAGGTACCATTATTAATAGAGTGTCAGAAAATTTCAGCCTAATATGAGCTATTTTTTCTCGAAGCAACTCCCGTTGTCTCTTCACGGCTAAAACAAAAGATCCATAGCGGCTCCTGAAATCAAATTCTTGAAGTGTTTTACCAATTAACGCAGATTGCTGAGAAACAAGTCCTTCCACAATCACATGGTTTTTCCCGGTTAATTCAGCCATATTCATTTTTACATCAGTCAGAAGTAGAACTTTCATTTCATCTTTGAATTTCAGCATATCCTTCACATTTATCTGCACCAGAAAAATATCATCTTCGCGGATAAAAATATTTTGCAAATTAAAGCGAATATTATCTGATTCACGAATAATTTTGTACACTTGAAGATTATATTTTTGGGAGATATCCAAATCTTTATAGGTGTTTCCAATCAGGGGTGAATCTGCACCTACTTTGAATTCAGTTAAAAAACTACCCATGTGATATTTTCGGGTAAGAGAGGAAATAATAGAACGTGAGGGCATAAACCACTTGGATATTATTATATTGTAAATTGTACCAAGCACCAAAAATATTAGTCCTAACTTTGTAAATTCAAACATGGAAAATGGAGTCATATTCATTTCCTCCATAACTGAACTTACAACTAAATTGGTGGATGTACCGATCAATGTAAGCGTACCACCAAATATTGCAGCGTAGGATAAGGGGAGTAAAACTTTTGTGGGACTAATTTGAAATCGTTGACAAAGATCAATTCCCAATGGAATAAAAATTGCAACAGCTGCAGTATTATTAATAAACCCGGAAATAATAGACACGGTAAGTAAGAAAATGAAAACGGTGAGCCATTTTCGATCACCCCCTTTTTTTGCGAGAAAATCAGCAAACACTTCTAGGAAACCTGTCTTCACCAACGCCCTACTCATAATAAAAATAGCGCCAATAGTTATCACAGCCGGATTGCTAAATCCACTAATGGCTTCTTGCCAAGAGAGTACATCAAACAAAAGTAAAATACCGATTGCTCCCATGGCAGTAACTTCAATGGGAAGTATTTCCATGACAAAAAACACAACCATTACCAGCAATACCGAGATAAGTATTATACCATCAATTGAAATAAATATATTCTCCCATATTTGGCTCTACAAACGAGGTGGAAAAGTAAGACTATTTGACTTTTGCTAAGGTCTTTTTTATTTGATTAATGTTATCAGAAGAAATACAGGTAATTTCATTTATCTGGCATAAATGGGCAAAAATACCATCACCTGTTTTTAATGTGTTTGTAAATGACCCATCATATATTTTACCAATTCCACAGGATGGACTTTTCGATTTTAAAATAGCAGTTTTTAATCCAGTTTCTAATCCCGATTGCAAAGATTTTTCCGCACCTCTAATAAATTCCGAAGTTACATTTATTCCCTTATTGTTTACTACCTTCCCTTTGCCATTTAGGATATTTTCTGCATTGTCTTGCATTTCTGCCGAGGGCCTAGGTGTTCCCAATCCACCAGTTTCTTCAGGACAAACAGGAATCCATTCTACATCTATTTCATTTAACTCGGTTATTTGGGAATGTCCCCCATTATAGCGGCAATTTTTCCCTAATAGGCATGCAGAAATTAAAACCTTTTTTCCCATAGTGAAATTTAGCTCTAAGTTTAGGAATAGGATAATAGAAAATTAGGAACTTGAAATTGGGTAGAAAAAAGATATTAATATTGTGCACAGGGAATTCCTGCCGTTCGCAAATGGCTGAGGGATTTGCACAAAAAGCGGGGTGGCAGGCTTTCAGCGCAGGTACAAAACCCGAGACTGAAATAAATCCGTTTGCTATAAAAGTGATGGCAGAGGTTGGGATTGATATTTCCCATCAAAAACCACAGCCTGTGGAGGAATATATAATGGAGGATTTCGATTTGGTTGCCACTGTTTGTGATAATGCTCGTGAATCCTGCCCGGTTTTTTCTGGCGAATGTGAAAATATTATTCACCATAGTTTTATTGACCCTGCAATTACTACTGGAAATAACGAAAACAAACTGGAAGTATTTCGAAAAGTACGGGATGAAATACGGGAGTGGATAGAAAAACATCTAATCTCTACATAAAAATATGAAACTCTTGTTTAGGATTATGTCTTCACAAAAATAATGAGAATAATAGTATTGGTTCAATGCATTGAACCAATACAGAGCAATTTTAATAAACAAAAACTCCCTGGAGCCAAATTCCCGGGAGTTTTCATTTGCAAAAGGGATTGTGTCAAATTAAGTAACGCATCCCTTTACGGAGGAGGAAGGTAGTTTTTTTAACTCATGGATTCAGAAACCATTTCCGTTTCATCTTCTACTGATGAATCAGAATTTCCACAAACGGTGGCAACAATTGCTGTGCATACTTGATAGGGGTCCATATTGGCAGATGGACGACGATCTTCCAAATACCCCATACCCGCTTTTGCTGTTGCCATAGGTATACGAATGGATGCCCCACGGTCACTTACTCCATATCTGAACTCATGAATACTGCAAGTTTCATGGAGCCCCGTGAGCCGTTCTTCATTATGGGCCCCATAGATGCCCATATGACGTTTATGTGTTTTCTTTAATTTTTCACATGCTTCTTCAATAACTTTTATCCCGCCTTCTTCCCGCATAGCTTTGGTGCTAAAATTGGTATGTGCTCCTGCGCCGTTCCAATCGCCTTTAACCGGTTTAGGGTGAAGGGTGGCATTTACACCGAAATCTTCACCAATCCGATACAGAAGCCAACGGGCAATCCATAATTCATCAGAAACAGCCAATGGATCTAAGGGGCCAACTTGAAATTCCCACTGACCGGGCATCACCTCAGCGTTAATACCTGACAGCATGAGTCCAGCTTTCATACAGGCTTCCATGTGTTCTTCTACAATTTCTCGTCCATAGACTTCATCTGCACCTACCCCGCAGTAAAATGGACCCTGTGGAGCTGGATATCCACCTTCAGGCCAACCTAATGGATTACGACCTTGGAAAAAGGTATATTCCTGTTCAATTCCAAACCAGGATTCTTGATCTTTATATTTCTCATGTACTTTTCTTAATGGTGCCCGAGTATTGGATTTATGAGGTGTTCCGTCGGCATTGTTCACTTCGCACATCACCAGTAAATTGTCACCACCTCGGATGGGATCCGGCACAAAATATACGGGTAATAGTTCGCAGTCACTATCACTTCCATCAGCCTGCATGGTGCTGGATCCGTCAAATCCCCAAATTGGCAGGTCGCTTACATTCTTCACAGGAACATCGACTATTTTAGTTTTTGACCGTAATTTTGCAGTTGGTTTATGACCATCAATCCAAATATATTCGGCTTTAATTCTTCCCATTCGCTTTCTCTCCTATTTGATTATTTATTAGTTAAAGTAAAAATTGTTTACGGAATTAATATTGCGTTTATTCCTTTATAAGATGATAAAATAATCTGAGTCTCTGTTCGCATTACACCAGGCCAACTCTGGATTTTTCTTAAAAGTTTTTCAAGGCTATGTGTATTTTCCACAAGTGCTAAAAGTACATGTGATCCGTTCCCGGTAGTAGTAAAACATTGTATAATTTCAGGACTGCTGTTTGTTTCCCTGACAACATCACTATAATGACTGGAGGATTCTGATATCACAGTGATAAAAGCTGATACATCCAATCCGACCTTTCTATGGTTCAATAATGTGGTGAATCCCTTAATTACACTTGATTCTTGTAATTTTTTAATTCTGTCAGCTACCGCTGGGACAGACATTCCTATTTCATCCGCAATAAAACTTGCACTGGAGCGGCCATCTTTTTGGAGGATTTCCAGAATATCCCGGTCAACCTGGTCCAGATTTATTACTTCGCTTTCAGCTATATTTACAGTTGGAGGCATGCCTAAAATTATTATGCTACACGTAATAAATGCAACAATATATTAACATATTGTTAATATTTTATTAATTAATTAGGAATTAAAGCGGGATATCTAATTAATGGTGTTAATAATCCTGCTTTTTAAGGCAAAATTAAATACTGACAACTATTATAAACTTATGGCTAAACAGGGTTGAGTTGGAGATGATGATTAAGGGCTGACAGACGATTTTCCATTTCGCTTAATTGAGATTCCCGGATAATAGACACACAAATACGAATACCTTCTCTGGTTGATCCCGTAGTGCTAAGTGGAATACCTGCCATCCCGTAACGGAGCATCTGGAATAGTAATTCAGCACATGTCATTCCCGGGCGGGAAATGGTGAAATAGAATCCATCACTTATTGGTTCATCCATATCTTTATCATATACTAGATCAAAATCATATTTTTGGAAGACTATTTTTATTTTCGCAGCCAATTGGCTATATACTTTCACTTCTTTCAAAAAATTATAATCTCCAATACAAGCGGCTTCAAACAATGCTGCCAATGCATGCTGTGGGGTCTGAGGTACCCCAGCCGTAGTTGGATAAATTCCCCCATGTACAAATGCATGCCCTACTCGCTCAGTATCAAAATATTGCCTGAGATTTTTATATCGCTTTTCCATTAAATCAGGAGATATAACCGTCATGGCAATTCGCTGACCTGCATAACTGAATATTTTCGAGCTGGATATAGTTAAAAAATAATTACCCGTATAGCGCGCTATTGTTGGAATAAAGGGCTGTACGCCAGGCTGGCTATAGTCTTGCCTATAATCCATACCAAAATAGGCGGCATCTTCAATTCCAATCACATCGTATTTTGTTAAGAGATTGCCAATACCTTCTAACTCACTTTCTTTAAGACAAACCCATGTTGGATTATTAGGGCTTGACCAAAGAAGTCCTCCAATTTTACCTGTTGAAAATATCTCTTCAATTTTATCTATTAGTGCATCTCCTCGGCAATCAAAAAGGTCAATAGATTGCTCCTGAAGTCCAAGAAATTTTGTCTGTAGTTTATTGACGGGGAATCCAGGATCCAAAAAAAGGATGGTATTTGTTTCAGGGCATTTTCGACCTGCAATGGCTTGACAAATAAATCCGCTATGCATTGCACCTACAGTAGGAACACAAGATTTTGGAGGAACATCAATATTCAGGAATTTTTTTATAAAATTTGACGCCGCTTCTTTTAATCGAGAGATCCCATCAAAGGGGGGGTAGGTTGAAGGAATTCGCGGATTATTTTGAAGGATACGTATTTCTTCTTCTGGACCAATTTTATTTGGGGGAAGCCCAGGAATTCCAAATTCAAAACGGAGAAACTCTACATCAAAATGATCAGAGAGCTCATCTACCAGCCGATTTAACTCCCTGATACTTACATGTGTGAGGTCAACTTCCCAGTCGTTGAGACAATTTTTTAGGAAATCAGAATCGAGTGGAAATATATTATTATTAGAATTCATACCTAATTTGCACAGCTGATAAATTAATAACTGTGTTTACTCTCTTAAAAGAATTTATCTTTATTCCCAAAAAGTAGGAACCCCCCGGTAAACCGGAGGGTTCCTGTCCAGCCTGGCCGTCCCATGCCATCTAAGTAGCACCAGGCGGGAGGTATTTCTTACTTAAAATCTATATATGTATGATGCCAAAAGTGTTATCTCTGAGGGAAAGAAAACTGCGATGGAAGCTACATTATATTAAACTTTAAAAACTAGAGCGAGGTGCATAAAACTATATTTTTTTTCAACCTCCCAATAAGCAAATTTATACTAATAAGCAAATTTATACTAAAAATACTTTGATCAACAACAAACTATTTATTCAATTTTTTAATTTTACTTTAGTAAAAGCACTTTCTGGGTGATAATTGAGCCCTGTACCTTTAAAGAAATAAAATATACTCCGCTTGAATAATTGGAGGCATTCCAGTCAATATTATGCTTTCCCGGTATATTTAGCCCATTGTATAAGGTGGTCAATTTCTGTCCCAATATATTGTAAACACTTAAATTTATCCAACTGAAATCTGATAATACATATTGTACTGTAGTTATGGGATTAAAGGGATTGGGATAGGCACCAATTAATTGAAAATTTGAAGGATGCTCAACAAATTTAGTTTCCAGAATAGGTCCCGAATTTGCTTCAATAATTTGATTAGCTGTAAACTGAATAGCTGTAGAGTCCAATCCTCCCTCCTGCAGGGTAGTGCCATCCCAAAAGTTTCCTCTAAATAAATACTGAAATCCTAGGTTTTGATCAGGAGATTCAATGCCAATAGTTGATAAATTCCCATTTTTTCCCACTCTTCCATCATCAATGTCATGAATTTCTTTATACTGAAATACAATATTCCCTTGACCATATTCACCATCTTTATAAATCATAAGTTGAAAAGTTTCTTTTACACATCCACTCGAAGTACCACAATTTTCGTCATCTTCTGCATTTGATAATTCATCCCATTGTACTATAAATCGATGATTTGCTATATCCTGGAATTTGAATACATTAAAGGGTTCACCCTCCTTTCTCTCACCATCCTGATTATAATCATGGCAGGGATAGATTGGATTTTCAGGAGTACCACAATCAGTAATAAACCCATCACCATCATCATATATTCCATTCCCATTCTCATCAATAAAGGGTTCTTTTCCATTATCATCTAAGTCATCCATATAAACGGCGAGCATGGCAGGAGGACCCATGGGAAATGGAATGGAAAAATTCCAGAAATAGGGAATGGTTGACTCTTCAAAAGATACCCATCCATTTGAACAAATATTTACTGAGGAGTAGGTGTAGCCATAATAGGTGAAATCAAAACCTAAGAGAACATCTCTTGCAATTGTATCATCCGTTAGATTTAAATTCTCACCTAAACCACCATTTTCTGGATTGATATCAACCCATTCATAATCAATAGTATTAACATCATAATATTCAGGTGATTCTGGTAACTGGTAACCGTAAGAATGAGCCTCGAAATCATTAGAATTGTCTTCTATTAAAATAACTGGAATTCTTTTTTGGGAAAATTGTGCTCTATTCAGGTATAACTCCATTTCCGTGCCAACTATAATTTCACTATTATCTGAGAAATCAATATCTAAATTCCCATCAAAGGTGGATAACCCCTTAGCAATGAGTTCACCATTATACAATAATGCACCAACTACATCCTGTAGGGGCTGTCCAATTGAATCCTGAACTTGAATATTTATGAACTTATCTGACAGCTCTATATTTCCAGAAATTGATTCTAACTCATTATTAAATATAAACAAATTAGATGGTTTTTTTAACCAAACTGGTAAACTCGGGTCTCCAAGAACTCCATAGACATGGTGATAAAATATGGGTATATTTTGCCTAACTCCTAAACCTGTCTCTTCAATACCTTCAAATTCTTTTGCAACAGCTTGTTTAGCTCCATGTAAGGCTTGAGCCAATTCGGGAGTACGACCTTCCAACAAACCATCCCAGAGAGCCCCACACATAACATTATTAAAGCGGGTGTCTGTATCCAAATCAGAGGGTCCTACCATAGCCACAGCTCCTCTACCTCCTCCTGAAACTGATCCTGCCCTAAGTAGAGATTCTCCAAAACTCGGATCTACATCATTACCAAAATCTCCTGTGTTGCATACAAAACTAAATACAATTGGCAAGTCATAAGAATATTCTAAAGCACCCACTTCATCAATTTGAAACTCTGGTTTTGCCCATCCTTGTGCATTTCCCCATCCTCTGTAATTAATTATTCCCACTCCATCATTCCATGAATTAGCAATAGTAGGGTTTGTAAGATATCTATTTCCTGAATAGAATAATGCCGTATCAACTATTGAATATCCACTTTGATAAAGTCTTTTCTGAAGCCAAAGAGATGTCCAAACAGGTGAAACTGGCCAGTTGAATGGAAATGTTTCTGCACTATTTGACCCTACAGTTTTATAACTTCCGGCAACTACAAGAGCTCTTTCTAAATATGAAACATCACTCACATAGTCCATTTTAGTGTATTGAATGGTTTTTTTAACAATATTTAATAGTTCACCATTACCCGCTATTGACCAACGTCCGATAAAAAAGTGAGGGCTTAACCCATCATCAGTAGTTGGGTCTCCATTAAAATAGGTATACGGATGATCTGTCACATCTTGCTGTGGTTCATTATAAGATGAAATGGTGTAAGAATCTAATGGAAAAGCAACATCAGAATCGGGGTTATAATCACCAATTAATAATACATATTCTAATAATGGATTATTTGAATAATAGGTAGCTAAACTGGATCTAAGATCTTCCTTACTAGAAAAATCCTGAAAATTCCATACTTCTACATCAAATCCCTGTGTTTGTTTAAACTCGATAAAATTCCCTATATAATCGGTATTTAATATTTCCTTTAAGTCGTTAGTTGCAACCACTATTAAAAAAACACCTCTTTGAAAATCGTCTGCGACAGTAATGTTTTTAAGAAATGGCTTCTGTGCCAGCGGATAGGTTTCCGCTAATAATCCGCTTACAAGGAAAAAAATAAAGGTTAAAGTTATTTTCATAAAATTAGGTTTTCCTTATTATTTTAAAAGAAGCATTTTTTTTGTACTATTCCAGCTTTTAGTTTCTATAGTGTACATATAGATACTACTTGACAAATCTAAATTTTGGGATTGCAAGATATATTCATGATGTCCAGACTGTATGATTTGATTATCAATTATTGTTTTAATGAGTTTTCCATTAATATCAAATATTCTCAACAATACTTTTTCAGGATTTGAAAGATAAAATCCAATTGTAGTACTTGGATTAAATGGATTAGGGTAATTTTGATTTAATTTGTAAGATTGAGGTATATCGCTGTTATTAATGGCAAGAGAAGGTGATAAAGCTACATTTAATGTGTCAACATCCCCTCCAATTTCAAAAGTTTGAGTTGTATATCCTGCTGCTGAAAATTCCATCTTTAGAGAAACTGGAGGAACTAAACGCCGGAAGCGTCCAAATGCATCTGTGAGTCGAGGTTTAAATATTTCACTATGAATTTCTAAAATCTTCACTTCTACATTTTCTAATATTCCTCCACTAACCGCATCTGTAATAATTCCACTAATTTGCCGTGTGTCTTTGGCTTCTTCCGAAATGGCTTCTCCAAATAGATAAAATAACCCCTTTCGATTATTTTCAATGATATCATCAATCAACCCCTGTTCCATTGGCTGCATATTCGACGATCCCATTTCTATTAATAATTGAATACACCCCGTTTCAGCATATATCCAATCATGGGCGTTGCCATTCATTGATTTTTGGGGTCTAGGGTTATAGTATCCACCACCTTCTTTCCCTATTTCAGATGCTACATTTGTTGCTAATTTTCGAATGACTTCAAAATTTGGAGAAGTATTTGCTTCTCCCTCATCCACTATTTCATTAAAATTATCATCCTGCCAATTCCATGCCCAAGGATAAATAACTCTTTCACTTACACAACCTGATCTCGAACTATGATATGCAACTGAAATTAGAAACTCTTTTTCAATGACAAAATCTCGAATAGTTTGAGTTTCTGCCTCAGAAAAAGGGGATGCCCCTCGATAATAATCATAATTAGAAGAATATGTTTGATTAGACCCACAACTTTGTAAATTCAATTCATATTTGTCATCTCCGCCTTCCCAATTTAATTCATAATTCCGATTTAAATCCACACCGTCTGAATCGGCCCCAGCGATACTTTGAAAATGAAACGGAATAAAATCAAATATGCCATTTTCATTCACATCTGTTTTATTCTTACGGTAGCTTTCATCTTGTATCCATATACCGTTTTCTTCATAACCATGCACCACACGTAAACCTTCGGGGTTATGTGTGGGTACTATCCATATTTCAAGATTATGCATAAACATAGGCAATTCATAGTTTCCCCAAGGCGTTTCAGTTGGATGTAATAACCAATCTATTAATGACATTGACATTTCTACCCCCAAAATTTCCTCAGCATGACATTGACCAAGTATGAGTATTCTGGGCTGGTCTTCTTTTTGGTTTGCATTTAGAGATAATTTAACAGCGTAAATGGGTAATTCTTCATTGGAAGATACCCCAATCGAATCAAGTTGAAATACCACAGAATTATAAAACGGGTGATTTGAGTCTCCAAATTCTTCATTCCAGATAAATAACTGATTACGAATGTCATCATAGGAATGATAAAGGGAATCAATATTGGTTTGGGGATATATTATACCCAAAAATATGGTAAGTAAGAACTTTCGCAATTAAAATTGATTATTTTATTAACATCAACTTTTGGGTGGTTTTAAAACCTTCTGCATCAGCCTGCACAAAATATACACCACTGGACGCATTAGAAGCATCCCAAGTGAGGGTATAAGGAGTTGTACTGGCTTCCATATAACCACTGGCTAAGGTAGCTACTACCTGACCAAGTAAATTATATACTTCAACCTTTATATCTCCAGACACTGGCATTGTGAGTGTCATAGTAGTAACTGGGTTGAATGGATTTGGATAGGCATCAGATAAGCTAAAGCTTGCAGCTATTGGTAGGTCAACAGATACTTCATACTGACTATTGGCCACTATTATCTCTGTTATCTCAAATTCACCATTATAGGTAAACAGCTCTTCTGTTTCAGGTGATATTACAAGCAGCCGAGTTTCATTGTCTGTAGTTAGATAATCAGCAAATAAGGCTCTGTCTGTCATTTCAATTGAAAGGTCAGAGTCATGGTTAAGTGTCATCTGAACACCACCAATAAAGCCATTGGCTTCTATTGATACTATATTATCTTTCTTAATGAGAGATGCTTCACTGGCATCATCTATTCTGCCACCACAGTCACCTGCTAATACGCAGTTAGCTAAGGTCACTATATCTAAGACATTATAACCACCATCACCATTAAGGTCACCAGCACAGCCATTTTCAAGCTCGGCACAGTTACCTGCAAGTATACAGTTGGCTAAAGTTACAATATCTAAAACATTATACCCACCATCGCCGTTGAGATCGCCAAGAGCTGAACATGATACTTCAGGTGTAATATAGGATGCGCCAATTGCCCAACCCCAATAGGGATTGCTTTCATATTTAACTGCAATAGCATATTTTATTTGCACACCGTTAGCCTCATTTTGCCAATCAAATTCATCAAAGGTATTTTGGCCCGTATTTGAATCTCCCAGTGTAAAGCCTTCTATCCATGTACATCCTACAATACATCTTTGCACATGAAAAGATTCAAGCACTGCATTGGTTGGGGGAGTAAATGCAGACCAATCAATACTAATGCCGTTCGATTCAACTTCAAAAATAACTTCATCACCCTGGGGAGCCTGGTAATATCTGCAGGATCCATCATCTGTTGTTGCACCAGGATTATAAAAACCGTCACATGGTCCAGATTCACAGCCACCAACATAATCTGCTTCCCAAGTACCGGTATTCCAATACCAGTTACAGCTGTTATCATACATCACACCACCTACATCAACAATATAAGTTGACCATTCATCATCATCGGCACAATTATATGCTTCAGGATCTGTACAACCCATGCTGGAACCAGGTTCTTCTAAGGCGCCTTCGTCAATCCATTGGGCTACTAAATCCACTTCTGCAGAGGTCATATCATTATTACCAGGGGGCATTTGTCCAGAATAAACCCGCAGCCATAACTCACTGCTACTATGGTCATAAGGATTAATAACAGCACCATTATAACTGCCAGCCATTAAATTATCGTAGGAACTAAGACTTAGTCCTGCTGAACTCCCATGACATTGAATACATTTTGCATTTAAAATAGGTTGAATGTCTGAATTAAAATCTACTTGACCCAAGCTCAGGGTCAATAAACTGCACGACAGAAAATATTTTAATTTATTTATATACATTATTACTCCATTGTTTTGATAAAAACTTGTTCCGAATTTACCATTTATTTGACTATTTAAATTAATATATTCTGTAACAAAATGTAATTTCCTAAACCACATACTTGGTTCAGTTTCAATTTTCACCCTAAATTGACCACCTGTGTTGGACATTATCAAGCATATTTTTATAATACTTTTATCCGTTACTTTCTGTCAGGAAATTACATGGGATAATTCATCTGCTTCAATTGCCTGGAAATCTATTTCTCACAGAATGACATTCCGAGAGCCCATTGTTTTTACTCCATTTGAAGTAAAGGCCGGCTACTTAAATTATGGTGGCAAGAAGTATTGGTCAGGCTCCCTCTTTAATAAAACTCCCATAAAGGTAACAGATTTACCCGTTTTGCTGGATTCAACCCAATATCAGTTTAATATTCTGGATGCCCTAACTAACCGGGTGGGTATGTATATTGAAGTTGATATTCTTCGAACAAACTTCCCTCATTTTCTCATTCATCAAAATTATTTTGATTTGCAGTTAGGGTTGGGATTTCAATATACCGATTTTTCAGCCAATCCATCCCTGCCATCTGAAATAGGAAAAGAATGGCTTAGAGCTTCCACCAGGGGAGATTACTATTTTCACCCCCGTTCTTTGGGATTAAATGTTAACACAAGTCTTAGTTGGCAATTATCTCGAAATCGTGCAACCTATATTTACCATTCCTTTGGTGCAAACTCAATTTCCTTATATGAATCTGAAGGTGGTGACAAAGATCTATCGGGAATTGGCTGGAGCGAAAGTTTTGGAATTGGTACCAAATATATTTTTAATCAATCTAGAGGTAATTTCAATTATACTATAGGTATTGAAGCGAAATGGAGCCGATTGTATATGACGTCCGTAAAAGCCACAGAAGATTTGTCACCAATATATGGTGTTGATATGCGGGCATCGGGAATATTCCTTACTACGGGCATCCAGTTTGGTGGCAAACATACGGATGGAGATATTGCCTATTCCTATATGATTAATAATGACTTTATCTCTGCAGCAGAAAGTTTTGAAAATTTTCTTGCCAAAGAAAGAAGACATGGAAAACGGGAGAAAGCACTGCAAATGCTACAATACTGTCAATCTCAAATTCCCTATCAACAAGTGAATTATGGTGTTGAAGACCTTTTTAAATCAGATTTCAACGATGCAGTAGAATGGTTTAACGCAGCTGAAGAAGACGCTGAAGATGACCTTAAAATTGAAATTCAAGATCATCGTAGAAATATTGCTGTGGAACTATTGGATAGTGTAAATAATTATAAAAGCCAAATGTCAATTGCTGAAGCCGAAAAACTGGTTTCTATCGCCCAGGATTTATACCCAGAAATTACACAGGCGAATGAAACTCTGGCAGGTTTATATTTTGACAAGGGTAAACTCAATTCGGAGATTGGGAATTATTCAGGAGCAATTCAAAATTATTTGGATGCGATTCAATTATACCCTGCTATTGAATCATTGGTAATACCCAAATTAAAACAAATTACTGATTCCATCATGAAAGATGCTTTTTTAGCAGCTAAAGGTGATGAACTTTACTTAGTAATTAAATCTCTTGAATCAATAATTGAATTGAACCCTGAAATGGAAAATGAGTTGGATAGCTATATTATAAAACTTGAGACAGAATTGAAAACTCAAAATTCAAAAGGAGAAAACCATTATGCTCAGGACTATATTATTCAAAGAAAAAAGGAAACAATTACTGATTATTCACGAATACTTCAATTGGGAATGACCTATAAAGAGGTGAAAAATATTAAGGGAACCCCTAAATATATAGATACTATTAATGAATCCCGGCGTCAATTTGAAATGTGGACATATCCAACTGACTCAATTACCACCCGTCTTTTTTTTGAAAATAATATGTTGGTGAGAATTGAGGAGTAGATATTCAAATAAAAAAATAAAAGATTCTTAATAATTGTTTGTGAAATAAACCAACTCTTCTTTTTTCTATCTTAAATCTCTCAATCCCTTTCTTGTTCATATTCTAAATAACCGTGTAAATTTTGGGGTGAAAATTCCCTTTCTATTTCTGCTTAATTGCTTTATTGCTTCCGTACTTTTTGGTGAAGATGGTTCAATATATCATGTGCCTATACATGGTACCATTGATATGGGACTGCCCCATTATATTCAGCGTGTGGTGGATGAAGCCGAAACAAACAATGCAAGCGCTATCATTTTTGATATTGATACTTTTGGGGGGAGGGTAGATGCTGCTACCCAGATCAAAGACATTATTTTAGACAGCAAAGTTACTACCATTGCTTTTATCAATAAACGGGCAATTTCTGCTGGTGCTTTAATTTCTCTCAGTTGTGATTCTATTTTCATGACACCTGGTGCTTCCATTGGTGCAGCCACTGCGGTAGATCTGCAGGGAAAAAAAGCCTCAGAAAAAGTCATCTCTTATATGAGGGAAGAAATGGCGTCTACTGCCGAAGCGAATAATCGTTCCCGTGATGTTGCTACTGCCATGGTGGATGAAGAACTTTCCATTGATTTTTTACTGAATATGCAGGGTGATACACTCACTGCTGAAGATGTTGAGGGGTTTGCGGAAGGAAAACTTGTTACCCTCTCCACGCATTTGGCAGTCCAGTTGGGTATTGCAGGCGGGGAGTTTAAAACCATTGAAGAGGTTCTAAAATATATGGGATTAGAAGATGTTGAACAAATAAAATCCAAAGAATCATGGTCTGAAAAATTGGTACGCTTCCTTACAAATCCCGTTGTTGCACCCTTATTTATGAGCCTGGGAATGTTGGGATTATTCATGGAAATTAAATCGCCAGGATTTGGAATTCCCGGTATGGTTGGACTCATCTGCTTGGCATTATTTTTTGGCTCTCATTTTCTAGTGGGTTTGGCTGACATGACAGAAGTTATTTTCCTATTTGCTGGAATCGCACTTATTCTATTAGAGGTTTTGGTGATCCCCGGTTTTGGCGTGGTGGGTATATCAGGAATTGTCCTTGTATTTTATGCTTTCTTCAAAATGTTAATTGGCGTGTATCCTTCCCCTGAAGATTATTATTTTGCATATATGGGATTATCAGTTGGGATAATTACCTCAATTTTGGCAGGAGTTATTTTTTATAAAACCTTCCCACACACTGAATTATATAAGAGGTTAATACCATTTTCACCTCAAAAAAGTGAAGAGGGTTTTACAATATCTAAAGGGTACGAAATATTGGTGGGAGAAAAGGGAAAGACAGTTACTGATTTGAGACCCTCAGGAAAGGTAGAAATAATGGGAAAATATTATCAAGCAATGAGCCATGGTGACTATATCGAAAATGGTAGTGATATTGTAGTTGATGGTGTAGATGAAAACCAAATTATGGTGAAAAAAGTATGAAGATGAAATATTTCATGTGCCACAGCCTTAAGCTGTAACACAGATGCAAAAATAAAAACTAAATAAGGAGCTAAACATGCAAGGCATATTTGTAACAATACCTATATTTTTAATCGGACTTGTCCTAATTTTATATTTTGTTCCCCTAGGACTTTGGATTCAAGCGGGAGTTTCAATTGGGTGGGGTAAAATTGGAATGATCAAGCTAGTGATCATGCGCATTCGTAAAATACCTCCAAGAATGGTAACAGATGGCATTATTAACTTGCATCGTGCGGGGCTTGATTTTGTTACTTCTGAGGAATTAGAAACCCATTTTCTTGCTGGTGGAAATGTCTCTAATGTTGTAGATGCACTCATCGCCGCAGATAAGGCCAATATAACCTTAAATTTTAAAACAGCCACAGCAATTGACCTTGCTGGAAGAGACGTGAAGGAAGCTGTTCAAACTTCCGTGTATCCCAAGGTGATAGACTGCCCAACAGATGGAAAAGTATCTGCAGTTGCGAAAGATGGAATTGAGTTAAAGGCAAAAGCCAGAGTAACGGTAAGAACCAATATTGATCAACTGGTAGGTGGAGCCACCGATGAAACCATTATTGCTCGAGTAGGGCAGGGAATTGTTAGTGCAATTGGATCATCTTCAACCTATAAAACAGTGCTTGAAAATCCAGATGAAATCTCCCGGGCAGTTTTATCAAAAGGTCTGGATTCGGGGACCGCTTATGCTATTTTATCCATTGATATTGCCGATGTAGATGTGGGCAAGAATGTAGGTGCTGAGCTTGAAACTGATCAAGCTGAAGCCGATAAAAAAGTTGCACAGGCAAAAGCTGAAAGTCGTCGAGCCATGGCAGTCGCTACTGAACAGGAAATGAAAGCCCGGGTTCAGGAAATGAGGTCTAAAGTTATCGAAGCTGAAGCAGAAGTTCCCAAAGCGATGGCACAAGCCTTCAGAGAAGGTAATATGGGTATCATGGATTATTACCGAATGCAGAATATTAAATCTGATACAGAAATGCGTCAATCTATTTCTGATATGGATGAAAAGGATAATAAAGGAGATTCTTCTGAGGAATCCTAAATCATGACAATTGCTGATTTTAATCCGAGTATTTTATTCTTACTCCTGTGGGGTTTGCTTTCGTGGTTCACCAAGAAAAAAAAGAAGGAAGTCCGAGAGATTGATTTCGGAACATCCAAAACAGTTCAGGAGAAAGAGGATTTATTTGCCCGTCTTAAAAAACTCCAAGATCATCTGTCTAGTAATCTAGATATCCTCCCTTTAAAACCAGAAGAAGATTATTGGGAGGAAGATCAGACTGACTTTGTAGATGAGGCTGAACCAGCAATTGTGCAGGAACCGCAGGTAATTTATCCTGAAAATGAAGAGATTGTTTGGGATAGGTCTACTCCATTAGTCGCCGAACCCCAGCAAGTACAAACAATTAAGAGGAATTGGTTGTTCTCCATCATGTCAGATAAAAATAATATCAAGAAAGCTATAATCTTGAATGAAATTCTGGGCGAACCAAGGGGATTAAAACCGTATTAATCCTTTCAAAGGTTCGAACCTTTGAAAGGATTACAATTTATATCCGACTGCTATAGTCGTATTAATTTCTTGTACCCATAGCTTTTACCCCGGTAAATTTCACCTGTAGGATTTTATACTAAAAATGCTGAAACTCACACGCAAATTAGAATATGCTCTCATAGCCCTGCGCTATATGCAGGATAAGGGAGATACGTTTATTTCTGCTAAAGAAATTGCAGACATGTATTTAATTCCCCAAGAACTACTGGCTAAAACCCTGCAGCAAATGGTAAAGCTTAATTATGTCAAAGCTGCCCAAGGACCCAATGGAGGATATCGAATTCGAAATGGCTTAACAGAAATTAGTATGACCAAATTCATGGAAGATTTAGAGGGTCCCATAGGAATAGTAGATTGCAACATCAATGCTGAATGTATCCAGTTAGACAATTGTAATATCCGTCTTCCTATCAATAAGATTAACAGTAATATCAGGGAAATATTTAATGAAATTCGGGTGGGTGATATCACCAGTTAGCATTCAAGTATTTAATTCAACCATTTAGAAAAATGTCAAACGAACTCATAAAAAAATCTATAGCAGAAGATTACAAATACGGATTTGAAACGGATATTGAGCAGGATACCTTTCCACCGGGTCTGGATGAAAATATTATTCAAAAATTATCCAATATTAAAAACGAACCAGAATGGTTATTAAATTGGCGTTTGAAAGCATATCACCATTGGCTGAAAATGACTGAACCAGCCTGGGCAAATGTGAAATTTAATCCCATTGATTATCAATCAATCAGTTATTATTCTGCCCCAAAAATAAAATCAGCCGGAAGCCTGGACGAAATCGACCCAGAGATATTGGAAACCTATACCAAGCTGGGAATTCCTTTAGATGAACAGAAAATGCTGGAAGGGGTCGCAGTAGATGCAGTTTTTGACAGTGTATCTGTGGCTACTACGTTTAAAGATTCACTTAAAAAAGCTGGAGTGATTTTCTGCTCATTTTCTGAAGCAGTGAAAGAACACCCCGAATTGGTGAAAAAGTACCTGGGATCCGTGGTTCCATCAACAGACAATTATTACGCTGCTCTTAACTCTGCAGTGTTCAGTGATGGCTCCTTTGTTTATATTCCAAAAGGGGTACGCTGCCCCATGGAACTATCTACCTATTTCCGAATTAATGCTGCCAATACTGGGCAGTTTGAACGAACTCTCATTGTGGCAGATGAATCCAGCCATGTGAGTTACTTGGAAGGCTGTACTGCACCCATGCGGGATGAAAATCAGCTACATGCGGCTGTGGTAGAATTGGTAGCATTGGACAATGCTGAAATCAAATATTCTACTGTACAGAATTGGTATCCCGGAGATAAAAATGGCATAGGTGGTATTTACAATTTTGTTACCAAAAGGGGAGCTTGCAGGGGAAATAAGTCGAAAATATCATGGACACAAGTCGAAACAGGGTCATCCATTACTTGGAAATATCCCTCCTGTATTTTGCAGGGAGATGATGCTGTGGGAGAATTTTATTCCGTAGCGCTTACCAATAATTTTCAACAGGCAGATACGGGTACGAAAATGATTCATATTGGAAAAAATACCAAAAGCACCATAATCTCAAAAGGTATCTCTGCCGGAAAAGGACAGCAAACTTACCGGGGAGAAGTGAAAATTATGAAGTCCGCGGAAAATGCTCGTAATTATTCTCAATGTGATTCCATATTAATCGGAGATGAGTGTGGGGCACATACCTTTCCATATATTGATGTGAGAAATCCATCAGCCCAAATGGAGCACGAAGCCACAACCTCGAATATTGGAGAAGATCAACTTTTTTACTGTAATCAACGGGGAATTTCTACAGAAGATGCAGTATCTCTCATTGTAAATGGGTTTTGTAAAGAAGTATTTAAAGAGCTCCCCATGGAATTTGCAGTTGAAGCGCAAAAGTTGATGGAAGTAAGCCTTGAGGGAGCAGTGGGGTGAAAAACAATTCAAAATCAAAAATGAAAAGTGAATTATTATTATGATTACAATTAAAAATCTCAAGGTCAGCGTAGAAGATAAAGAAATTTTGAAAGGTGTAAACTTAGATGTGAAGCCTGGAGAACTGCATGTTATCATGGGGCGAAATGGTACAGGTAAAAGTACTCTCGCTAATGTATTGGTAGGCAAGGAAAAATACAAAGTAACCAATGGCACTGTATGTTTTAATGGTGAAAATTTATTGGATATGTCACCGGAGGATAGAGCCTGTGCCGGGTTGTTTCTTTCCTTTCAGTATCCGGTTGCCATCCCCGGTGTTAATAATATGTATTTTCTAAAAGCGGCTGTAAATGCAGTTCGAAAATCACGAGGTGAAGAGGAAATCGATGCGGTAGATTTTCTTTCTATGATAAGGGAAAAATTGAAAATGGTTGCCTTGGATGAAAGTTTTATTCATCGCCCAGTTAATGATGGATTTTCTGGTGGTGAGAAAAAAAGAAATGAAATTTTACAAATGATTGCATTGGAGCCAAAACTTTCCATCTTGGATGAAACAGATTCAGGTTTAGATATTGATGCATTAAAGATTGTGGCACAAGGTGTGAATGATTTTCGATCACCGGAACGATCATTTATTCTTATTACCCATTATCAACGCATCCTAAATTATATGCAGCCGGACTATGTTCACGTACTTATGAATGGCAAACTGGTTAAATCGGGTACAATGGAATTAGCCAAAGATCTGGAAGAAAAGGGCTACTCATGGATTGAAAAAGAAATGGCTGAAGTGGGGTAGGATAGAATAAATGAGCTTATCAAATTATAAAGTTGAATTTAAGAAGATGTTAAATAGAGATTATTTCTCAAAATCATTACATCCTTTCCGCAAAGAAGCATTTAGTCAACTTGAGAAAACGGGATTTCCCACTCGGAAATGGGAGGAATGGCGATTTACAAATATTTCTACAATTTCTGGTGGTGAATATAAAATTTCTGAAATTGCAGATGCTCCTCAAAATCCTCCCAATATTGATCCCTATAAAATGAATGGTGTGGAATCAATTGTCATCTATAATGGACATTTTCAAAAAGAGCTGTCTTCTGTACCAGATGGGGTGTCTCTTTTAAGTGGGTTGGATTATCTCGAAAGAAAAAATGGAAAATTTGACACAGCTAATAATTCTCCATTTGATTTATTAAATACTGCATTCGCAGACTGTGGTATGTGTATTGTAATAGAAAAAGACACCCAGATTGAATTGCCAATTCGCATTCTATTTATTTCAAATGGTGATAGATCAATTATGGTAAATCCGCGAGTGAACATTGATGTTGAAGAATCAAGCAGTCTCACTTTTATTGAACAGCATGTGGGTGATGCAGTATCATTTTTTCAAAATGAATCGGTATTTATTTCATTAGAAAATAGTGCACAATTGAACCATATCCGTATTCAATCAAATTCTGATTTTACTCAAAATATGGCAAATATAAATGTTAATCAGGATGCGGAAAGTCAATATAATTTTTGGCAACTGGTCGAAGGCAGTAAACTGAGCAGAAGCAATATTTGTGTACAATTAAATGGGAAAAATGCACAATGTGATTTAAATAGTTTAGTGCTTTCAAAAAAAAATCAACATATTGATAATTACATTATCGTGAATCATAATAGTCCGCAAACCCATAGTTCCCAATTTGTAAAATCAATACTTTTTGATAATTCTACAGGAGTATTTAATGGACGTACAGTTGTCAAGGAGAATGCCCAGAAAATAACAGCACATCAAACCAATAAAAATTTACTTTTATCTAAGAAGGCGAATATGAATTCAAATCCTCAATTAGAAATATATGCGGATGATGTAAAATGTTCTCATGGCTCAACAACGGGGCAAATTGATGAGGATGCACTTTTTTATTTACAGTCTCGTGGAATCAACAAGATGGATGCAATGGAACTGATGGTAACCGGATTTGCAAATGAAGTATTGGATAAAATCCGTCATCAAGAGATTAAAAAAGTGCTTCACAAAGAGTTCACAGCAAAACTTAACAGGTTGATGTCATAATGGATATATTCAGAGATTTATACCAACAGCTCATTATAGACCATAATCAGAATCCGAGAAATTTTCATGAAATTACAAATGTCAGCCACCATGCAGACGGACAAAATCCACTCTGTGGTGATGAACTATCTATTTTTATAAATGAGAAGGACGGTGTGATTAAGGATATAGCTTTTATGGGAACAGGATGTGCAATTTCAAAAGCATCTGCTTCAATAATGACCAGCACATTACAGGGTATGAGAGTGGAAGAAGCAAATTTATTATTTAATAAATTTCATGTTTTGGCTACCACTGGAGAAAGTACCGAAGATTTAGGAAAACTGGCAGTTTTGGGAGGTGTACATAAATATCCATCAAGGGTGAAATGTGCAACTTTAGCTTGGCATACCTTTCAAGGTGCTATGAATAATGCACAAGAGATCATCAAAACAGAGTAGATATGGAAATTCCAAATGAAATAATAACAATGGTAAGAGATTGCGAGGCTGTCCTAATTCCTTCTGGCGATCCAATTAAATTATTAGAGGGAACCCACGTTAGAATAACTCAAGCGTTGGGTGGAGATTACACTCTTTTTGTAAATGGCAATCTAGCCAAGATTTCAGGCAAGAATGCTGATGCCATAGGGCTGAAGCAAGAGGAGCCAGAAAAGCCAGCAGTAAAATATAAACCTGGTGATTCTGTAGAAGAAGAATCTGTTTGGGTACAACTCCGTACTGTTTATGACCCGGAGATTCCAGTGAATATAGTGGAATTAGGATTGATATATGATTTAGAAATAACGCATCAGGATAAGGGGTACTTTGTAAAAATCAAAATGACCCTCACAGCACCGGGCTGTGGTATGGGACCTGTAATTGCCATGGATGCTGAAGATAAAATTCGATCAATCCCTGGAGTGACAGATGTATTGGTTGAGATTGTCTGGGAACCCCTTTGGAACCGGGATATGATGACCGATGAAGCAAAACTCCAATTAGGGATGATGTGATGTTTTTACCCCTCATCCAGCCTCTCCGAAGAGGAGTACAAATTGGTTTTATTATGCCAAAAGAATTAGATATTTCTACCTCTTCTCCTTGGGGAGAAGATTAAAATGAGGGGTATAATGATTATAGTATCTGTGCTACAGCTATACATGCCAATTGGAAGAGAAAAGCTGTGGTACAGGTGAAAAGATCAATGATAGATGTAAAAACAATCCGTAAAGATTTCCTCATCTTTCAAAATAACCCTGATCTTGTATTTTTGGATAATGCCTCAACTACACAGAAACCTCAATCTGTTATTGATACTCTTAGCCATTATTATGAAAATTATAATGCTAATATTCATAGGGGAATTTACCAGATTGCTGAAAAAGCCACGGCTGCCTACGAAAAAACACGGGATAATGTAAAAGAATTTATAGGTGCCAAAGACAGACGATCAATTGTATTTACAAAAGGGACTACCGAAAGTATTAATTTGGTAGCTAATAGCTGGGGCGGGGAAAATCTCAAACCCGGTGACGAAGTACTTATTACCGAAATGGAGCACCACAGCAATATAATCCCTTGGCAGCTCATTTGTAAACGAACCGGAGCAAATCTCAAGTATATTCCCATTAATGAAGATGGGTCACTGGATTTATCCGATCCTGAAAAATACTTCACCATTAATACAAAAATTGTCTGTGTCATTCATCAGTCTAATGTATTTGGTACGATAAATCCCATTGCCGAAATTGTGAAATTAGCCCATGAGGTTGGAGCCCTGGTCTTAGTAGATGGTGCTCAGAGCACCCCCCATCATAAAGTAAATGTGAGTGAACTCAATTGTGATTTCTTTGCCTTTTCTGGGCATAAAATGCTGGGTCCAACGGGAGTGGGAGTCCTCTATGCCAAACCGGAACTATTGGAAGCAATGCATCCATTTTTGGGTGGTGGCGAGATGATCAGAAAGGTGACAATGGAAGAATCAACCTGGAATGATATTCCCTGGAAATTTGAAGCGGGCACTCCCAATATTGCACAGGTAATAGGGCTCGGTTCAGCCATTGATTATATTAACAAAATTGGCAGGGAAAACATCACCGAATATGAAACTGAACTCCTGAAATATGCCCAGGAAAAATTACAGTCCATACCCGGTATCAACATTTATGGGACAGTAAAAGACAAGGGTGCTGTCTTCAGTTTTAATGTAGAAAACATCCATCCTCATGATGTTGCACATATATTGGATACATACGGCATTGCCATCCGTGCCGGACATCATTGTGCCCAACCCATCATGAAAAAATTAAATATAGCTGCTACCAACAGAGCCAGTTTTTACATTTATAACACTTTGGGGGAAATTGACCAGTTGGTTAATGGATTGATAAAAACTGTAGAATTGTTTAATTAAGAATTAAAAAGAGTATGGTAGCTGTCCCACAATCCAATTAAATTTACGCCCTGTATTAATTGCCGGGATGGTGGAATTGGTAGACACGCTGGTCTTAGGAACCAGTATCCTTGTGATGTGAAGGTTCGAGTCCTTTTCCCGGCACTAAAAACCTACAGTTCTAAATAATATGGTTTTTATAGTAAACATTCAATTTCCATAATAATGGATATTGGAATCAAATAATCAAAAAATAATAAAAAGGAATATATAAAATGGCTGGAACAACGGATTTATTTAACAATATGAAAGACCTTTGGAATACTTTGGAAGAAAACCACGCAATATTTTCAGAAAAAGGTAATAAAGCAGCAGGAACTCGTGCTCGTAAAGCTGCTGGAGAATTCAAAAAAATCGTTACTGATTATAGAAAGGCATCTGTTTCCGAAAGCAAGTAAGTAATAGATTGTTTATATAAGAAAGCCCCCTTTCAATAGGGGGCTTTTTATTTTACCTAACTAATTTTAATAATCGATTAGTTTCATATTGAGGGGTGGGGAAAAGTATTAGGCTTCTGCTTCCAGAGTTTCCTCATAATTATTATGTTTGGCTTTCAGGCGAATATACTCTCCTGACTCTTTAAACCATAATAAGCGGGTTTGTCTTTTATCTTCACTGATATATTCTACACAATATTCAATTCCGGAGCCGGTATTAATGGTCTTAGTACCGAAGGAATAAAGCGGGGTTCGAATGTAGTTTGGATTATTTTCAATTTGCATAAAAAGCTCCTTTATTTAATTAACAAAATTTACATTGAAGCAATCATATATGCTAAAACAAAAAATAATATTTGTAATAAAGTTGCTAAATTTTCAGAATTAAAAACGAATCAGGGACAATTAGATGTATCCTGTACACCTATTTTTTCAATTGGAATACAGCTGGGGTATGGGGGACAAAACTGGTTGTAGGCAAAATAAGTATTGGTGAGGTTCGGATAAATAGTACAAAGAGAATCAGGCATTGTTCCTCCTAGTTGAT
This sequence comes from Fidelibacterota bacterium, assembly GCA_014381415.1. Lineage (GTDB taxonomy): Bacteria > Fidelibacterota > Marinisomatia > SCGC-AAA003-L08 > D37C17 > D37C17. The sequence continues at coordinate 43,984 of JACNLQ010000056.1, read as the reverse complement.
TAAGGTATAGATACAACCAATTTAGGGTTGACAATCTACCAATACTTTGGGGTAGTTTTCCCGTTAGCTGATTATAGGATAAATTCAATGTATCCAGATATGTTAACTGCCCTATGCTTTCAGGTATTTCACCGCTGAGGGAATCATCATACAGCCATAAATAAGTGAGACGTCCATTTTCATTCCATTTTTGAATATTCAGTTCAAGGGGTTCAATGCTTCCATTTGAATTTGTATCAAGTGTTGATATTAATGATCCGGAACTGTTATCAATGAAATCCTGCAATACATCCAAATCAATCTGATTGTAGCATTTTCCGTTGATGTCTGTATATCCACTTCCGCATCCTTCCGGCTGGGTGGTGCAGGCAAATAATAAAGGAATTATGAGAAATAAGAATTTCTGTATTTGGAGTGGTATATTAAAAATTTGAAAATTGTAATTAGGAATTGTTTGGAAATCAAATTTTTCCCAAGTTTTCAATTACCTAAACAGCGGTGAACTGTTTATGTCTATTTTTTGCCCAATAATAAGTCCCAAACCCAGTTATTAATTCAAAGGCAATAAATAGAGAGATATTAATAGCGATACCCGTTGCGAAACCATAGCTATGCAAACCAACTCCAAGTAGATTTACTCCAAACCAAGCCAGAATAACTAAAATATTATTCAGGATCATACCTAAGGCAAACCCCATTGGTTTCACTAATCCGGTGATGCGTAGATGCAGCATCATAATCTGCCACATGACAATAAGAAGGGCGCCATTCTCTTTTGGATCCCAACCCCAAAATCTTCCCCAGGATTGATCCGCCCAGATTCCACCAAGAATGGTACCAAAAAGGGTGAAGAATAAAGCGAACAGGGTTGCTCCAAACACATTGGAATTCACAGTTTTTAAATATTTTTTATCAAAGGGAGTTCGAATTGCTTGCAGTAAATATACGTGCCCCAGCACACCGGCAAAAAGAGATGTACCATACCCAATGGTGATGGTGGTAACATGGGTAGCCAACCAGAAATTTGAATTAAGCACAGCAACCAGCATCCCCAGCGTATCGCCATCATTTGCATACCCGAGCCCTACAAAATGGAGTGCTGCTCCTACAATGGTGCCCATGAAAATACCCATTCCATCCTTGCGGCTATATTCCAATAGCGAGGCACAAATAACCCCTATAAGGCTGACAAAAATGATACTTTCATAAAGGGTTGAGACGGGAGGCCTTGACATAATTATAATGCGTAAAAGAATGCCGTAAGAATGAAAAGCCAAACCGCCTAACAAACAGGCAAATGAAATTCTCCTCAGTAATATTGGTTTGGACATCCAGGAAATTACTAAAAGGAGAAACGCCAAAATGTAGAGTGCGATGCTTTTATAAAATAGATTTGCTTTATTTGTCCAGGTTTCCAATTTAATATTAGTCACGTTGAATAACCCATTAAATGGATTTGAAAGTAAGTTCTCATATTTTGCTAAAAAGGAATTACTTTTATCAGTATTTTTATCAATTCGAGATCTTAAAAATGACTCTAGTGTTATGAGTAATTTCTCCTGATTTAGACCAATCATTCTACTTTCCATTAATTCCCAGGGAGACTGCCATTCTTCATCCTGGTTTCCACTTTCGGGAGGTATAATTTTCAAAATCCGGGCAAATTTATCCTGATTAATTTCATTTAGAATCCCCATTATATGCTGCAGCTCAAAGTCTGATTCTGACCACTCCTCTTTATCCTGATTTAACAATCTTTCCATTAATGGACTGAGTTGATTCGCTTTCCTCATTATTTGGTAGTAACTAAGTTTATCTCCAGGATTTACGGATAGAGATTGGGCAATGGTTTTATCATGAATTTGTATTGATGGTAGCAGGCAGGATAGACTATAACTGAGCGCTTGATATTGGCTTACATTTCTGTAAACCTTTAGCAATTGTGAATCAAACTGGCTGAGCTCTTCCTCAGGCAATCCATGGATATTTGAGATATAATCGAAATGATTTTTTAATCCAGACAATACCTCTGCCCGATTATATAAATGTGAAGGATCCCAATTTAATCCCAGGCTCGCTACCACCTCGGGGTTGTTGATGTTAAAGACTCTGTATTTATCCCCATCATCAGGATTTAGTGCAATATCAAAAAACCAATCTATTGCTGATAATCCATTAGAATTTACGTCATCCGGTAATGCTTTAGGCTTAATAGAACGCTTTCCGTAAATGAGAAGCAGTTGGTTTCTTACAAACGTATCCAGTGGTTTAATGCGTCCATTTTCATGTATGGGAATATCTTGGTGGTCAAAATCTCGGGGTAATAGAATTCCACCAATTGATAAAAAAAACACTAATGTCAGACTATAGAATTTCATGCTGCAATCTTTTCTCTTGATTTTCTGAAGAGGTCCGGTAATTTTTGAGATAAATGAAATAATAATCCAATACACATGATAATGCTGGAAATATAGGGGAAAAGGCGGCCGTAATTTTTAACCACAGCCAGTACGGTTGTTTCACTGTCCGGTCCCTCAATAAAAGAAGACTGAAAAAAAGTGTACCCTTTATGCCTCAAGGGTTCATTCATTTGAATGAGAATTTTACGTACTACTCCATTCTCAATGAGATTTATATCGGAGCTATAACTTTTTGGAATGTCAGTGCCAGGGTGCAGGGTTTTCTTGAAATCTAAAAGTTCAATTGAAAAAGGGAGATACGTGCGTTTTCGGCGGAGTATCAGGGTATAATCTTTACCGTTTATTGATAGAGTTTGTGATACAGGCTGCCCCAGAAAAATGCCATACATACCATCTGCACTTGAACCTGAATTGCTGATTTTATAAATAAGTCCGGGTCGGTTCCAATTATCCTCTTTTTCAGGTCTTAATTCATTTAGAATAAAATTTTTCAACATACCTTTATGTTGTATCCCAGCGGGGGAAGTTCTTTTTGCGGGTTCGCAATTATCCAGATAATTTAAAATTTCAATTTCAAAATTCAGGTTTGCATGTTTAAGAATCTGGTTCCTTTTTAACAATGCCTGATCAAAAATTGTAAATTCATCAAAGTTGCTTGCAGATGTATTAATAATGGCTAATTCCATAAAATGGTAATCTTCCACGTGATTGGATTGGGCACCCTCCTCAATGACCATATTTCCCTCTGAACTAAACATGGCAGTTAATCCGCCTCCTACCAATAGCAGTATTCCTCCCATGTGTAAAATCACTATCCCCAGTTTTTTAATTCTCCATATACTTTTATTGAAAAAGAAAAATGATAAATTTATTAAAATGACAATGAGAGTAAGTCTTCCTCCAGGCATTGGAAAAAACCAAAACCAGGTTACCCAAGCTGAGAAGTACTTATTTTGAGCGGCATATAATCCCAAATCTTTTTGAGCCAATGTCCCTAAAAGTACCAACATCATCATCCAGGCCATGGCAAATACAAAAATCTTGGGTTGTTTTAAGAAATTGATGATACCTTTAGCGTGCATTAATTGTAAATTCATTTAAATTGAGATTCTTAGAGATGAACAAAATGAAATAAAGGTGGATTTGACTTCTTTAATACCAATTGGGTTTGCTGATAATTTAACAAATAGAGTTTGCTCTCCTGCAGGAAGGATTGCACAGAGAAAGGCAGCATCCAAATCCCCATTAATTATTTGAATTATTTTGTAATCACCTAATCCACCTTTATAATCGACCATTTCTTTTTCAATTTCAGAAAGTGATTGGGAATCCAGATTTAATTGTCTTCTCCAACGGTTTACATTGGCTTCAATACTTCCCCCGGTACCGCCTAATTGAATAACCGATAAATCGCCAATTCCATTAGAATATGGAACATTAAAACTTGCTAGTCTCATGGAAGAGCCTGAAGATGAAATCCAATTTTCTGGTTTTGCCCAGCTGAATCCAGTAGATTGGATTACCGGTACCTCAACCCGAGGTTTGGTATCAGGCGCTTTAGTTTTATCCAATTGATAGGTCCGAATATGGTTTTCTTGTCCACAAGATTGTAGGAATCCCAAAATCAAAATGGAGATAATTATTTTGATTGCCATGGGGAAAAATTAAAGGTATAGTTGGACGTAAACCATTGAATAATTAGTCAAACATTTCCCAGCGGACATCTCGGGTGACATATGTAACAGAGATGGAATCCGGTACAGCAACCTTTATGCTGAATTGAGCGGATTGGTTTGGCTCTAAAACAGTGTCGGTAACAATGCCAGAACGGTAGATAATTTGTGAGCCCTCTATAAAGGTAGAGTCGGTACCCAACAGCTGTGTATTTTCTCCCCATAGATTATAAATGACCCGTACAAAATCTCCTCTTCGATTTCCCTGGTTCATCACTTTGCCGGTGAACAGTCTATATGATTCAAATGCTTCTTCTTGTCCATGTCCAATGAAAACTAAATCGGGAGTGGGAAGTATTAAATCTTCAATTTCTAATATTTCGGATTTATTTAAAGTTAATAATCCTACATCTGTATTGACCAACAGATAATCTAACTTATCTTTTTTAATGGTACCTTCAATTATGGATCCATTACTCAATGATATTTTATGTGCGGGTGGGGGATTATCAATGAGCGCTTTCAATTGTTTGGTATAATCCGTTTCAGGTGGTTTGTATTCATAATTAATTACTTTATTTCGAAGCATTTCCACCTCTTTTTGAATGTCCTCCATAGTTTGCTCCAATTCAAAAAATTTATCAGTTTGAACAATGGCAACACTATCAGCAAATATTTCAGCAATTTCGTTTTGAAGGGGTGTTTCAATTTGAGGGTCCGGGTCTACACTTTTTTTCCTGCCACACCCCAGTTGAAAAAGTGAAACTATAAGAATCATTATAATTAGCAATGGTTTAATCATTGGCAAACCCAATAATTCCAGCTTCTTTTTTCATAGCTCTAAAGGCTGCCATTCTTAGTTTATCTTGAAATTTATCATAAACACCAAAATCATGGAGCATCCCTATAATTTCATTATAATAGATATAATTTGCAGGGTCATTTAGCAATTCCACAATTCCATCCACCACCTCCGGGTCAGAGAAACGAGTTAATCCCCTAAAGGCTTTCAGCCGGATATTACTGGGGAAATCTTTGGTCTGAGCGATTTCCAAATACAGTGATTTTATTTCAGGGTTATCGAAATTATCCATTGAATGCATAATAGTATTGAGTAGGGAATAGTATTTATGTCGTCCAACTTGATAGGCTTCTAAAAGTGCCATCAACATTCTCTCTTCCGGCATTTCTCCCATTACATCAAATGCAAATTCATTGACTTTATCCCGGGATACGGGGTCCCCAAGCATTTCAACAAAAAAGTCTACCAATTCAGGAGCTTGTTTTTTAGATAATACATCCACCGCCCGGCTTCGAACATCCACCGGTAAATTTTTATTTTTGGCAATTTCCATTAAAATAGGAATCACCTTTTCATCCCCGATTTTACCCAAAGTAGTGGTGAGCAATTGATTCATCTGAGCATTACTTCGTTTACTCACCTCATATAATTTAATGAGAAGAATGACTTCATCCTTTGTCCCAATTTTTCCAATAGCACTAAGAATATCAATTCGTATTTCATTGGTTTTTGCCTCGGTTGCATTGAGAGCCGCAATTAGGGAATCGGTTGAACTTATGTCTTGAAAACTGATAAGGATTTTTATAGCTTCCTTCATTAAATCAAGTTCAATAAGGCTGGCATTCCGAACCGTACCCTGAATGTCGTGAATTACTTTCGGATCCCGACTCTCTGAAAGTGCGCGCATTGCTGCCAACCGCACTTCATAGGATTGGTTATTGTCTTTATACATTTCGGTGAGTAATAGGAGTGCTTTCTCATCACCATTTTTAGATTTGAGGCGTTGTTTTTCTACATCTTCAAGTGCATATTGGGAGAATCTGGCACATCCGGAAATTAGAATTACACCGGTAATGAAAAATAGAAGTTTACGAATGCTGGGTTTAAGGAGGATTTTCATACTATTTAGGAGTAAAATTTCCCTCATTATTTAAAGGTGAAACAAGGGAAATTTATATTTCATCCCAATTCCCTTGCCACCAACCATTGTCATCTAAGCGTGTAACAGTGAAATGTCGCAGCCAGTCCCCCATGAAAATTAGGCGATTACCATTTTCTTCAACTATTCCGGTTTGATGATAATGACCCAACAGAACGGTATTATAACCCAGTTGCCATTGTGACCTGCCATACTCAATCAGTTCTGTTCGGATAGCATCTGCTTTTAAATCATGATGATGATAATCACCACTGGCTTTAGAAACTTTTTTTGCCAGTGCACATCCCCAATCCGGGTGGAAAAGTTTGAAGAGGGAAATACAAAGTTTACTACGAATAACTTTTTTCATGAAGCGGTATCCGTGGTCATTATTTAAAAGACCATCACCATGACAAACTTGAATTTTAGCATTATTTTGATTAAAGTCTAAATTCCCAGAATAAACTTCGGTGCCAAACTTTTCCTTAAAATAACCAAAATCCCAAAAATCATGATTTCCCAATACAAAGTGGATAGCAATTCCTGATTTATGCAGTTGATCAAGTCGTTCCAAAAGATCAACATAACCTGAGGGGATTACATATTGGTAATTGAACCAGAAATCAAAAAAATCTCCTCCAATTACAAGGGAGCCTCCAGTGGAACTTATTGTATCAAATACATGATATAATTTTAACCGGCGGTCTTTTTCTGAATCATCCACATCCATTTTGAAATGGTTATCAGAAATAAAATATACAGGAAGCTTTATCACGGTATAAAATTAGAATGGTCAATCCCTGACTTCAAAAATAAAAGAATGGAAAAACATATAAAATAAATTACCTTTTGGGGGGGAATCAATTGAACTATTTAAACATTTGAAACATTAATAGAACATGATACAGAAAATCAAATATATAATAACTATTCAATTAATATCAATTGCCGTAGGGCAGTTTGGACAAAATATCGTCCAATATGATGATTTTACCTGGCATTTCATTCAGTCTAAACACTTTGATATTTATTATGCTGAGGATGGCAGGTCACATGCTGAGTTCACTGCAGAGGAAGCAGAAGTGGCTTATCTGAAAATATCCGACCGGCTCAATTGGCGATTAAAGAGCAGAGTTTCCATAATTGTTTATAATTCTCACAACGATTTTCAGCAAACCAATGTAGTAGACAGCTATATGTTTGAAGGAATCGGCGGGGTAACTGAGTTGTATAAAAATAGGATTGTTATTCCATTCGATGCCTCAAATCAGGAGTTTAAGCATGTTATTCATCATGAATTGGTTCACGCCTTTATTAATGATTCTGTTTATGGTGGAAGCCTCAAAAATATGGTTGCCAGTTCTATAAAAGTTCATATTCCCATGTGGATGAATGAAGGGTTGGCAGAATATCTATCCAGCGGATGGGATACCAATTCCGAAATGTGGATTCGAGATTTAGCAATTAATGGAGGAGAATTCCCGCAAATTCGTCAACTCACCGGCTATATGGCTTATCGAGGCGGGCAGTCTGTCTGGAATTTCATTACTGAAAAATGGGGGGAAGAGTCAATTGCAGAAATTTTCTATCAGTTAAAAAAATCAAATAAAGTCGAAACTGGATTTAAAAGAGCGTTGGGGGTTGATTTAAAAAAACTTAATGAACAATGGCATCAATATTTAAAAGAACAATATTGGCCGGATGTGGCAAATCGAGAGAATATTCCTGATTTTGCTAGACAGTTAACCGATCATGAAGAATTGGAAAACACCTATAACGTAGCTCCGGCTATTTCACCAGATGGAAGCCGTATTGCGATTTTTTCCAACAAATCTGGACCTATGGCTATTTATCTTATTTCTGCTGAAGATGGAAGGTTTATAAAAAAAATTATTCAAGGAGAACGAAATTCAGAGTTCGAAGAATTACACATTCTCAAACCGGGAATCACTTGGTCGGAAGATAGTAAAAAAGTTGCCTTTGCTGCAAAATCGGGAAAATCTGATGCTCTTTTTATTGTGGATTTGAAGTCGGGAAAAAGGAAAAAGCATCGCCTGAATATGGAAGGAATTTTCAGACCGGCATGGCGACCGGGAACAAATGAAATTGCATTTATTGGAAATAATGGAAAGTCAAGTGACATTTACCTTTTTAACTTGGATTCTGAAAAACTCACAAACCTAACTAAAGATTGGTTTACCGATGACCAAATATCCTGGTACCCCGATGGGAATTCCATTTTGTTTATATCAGACCGCGGTAACATTTTAAAAACAGGAATTGCCTATAAACCAGAAAATCACCTGTTTAATCAAACCGACATTTATGAATTAAATATTGAATCTGGAAATATCGAAAGAATTACAGATACTCCCTTTAATGAGATGTACCCCTGTATTTCAAATGATAGTAATTATCTCGCTTTCATTTCCGATGAAATCGGAATTAATAATATATACATTTATTCAAATATTCAATCTCAAAAAATACTTCAAAACCCACAGGTTATTACCAATGTGCTCACAGGTATTACACAACTTTCCTGGAATGGAGATGATACCCAACTCATTTTCACCGGTTTTTTTAATAAAGGGTATGATATTTATACCTTTGATAATCCCATTCAAAAAGTGGAAGAGAATATTCAAGTTGCTCCAGCGGCGTGGACTTTAAAATTTGAAAAACTAGAATTGTTGAGAAATGATGATACAAGAAAAAGTAAATCCTTCATCAGTGCGGATAAGTATAAAAATTATGTTTTTTCCGGTTTTGATGCGACGGAGAATGTTCATGCTGCTTCTGAAATTGTTGAATTGGATACATCTGCCGTTTACGATAGCACAGGATTGTATCGAACCCACCTATATAAAACCCGTTTCACTTTAGATTTTGCGCAAGCCTACTATGCCTTCGATACACGTTATGGTGGTCAAGGAATGGCGTATTTTTTATTCAGTGATATTTTAGGTGATCATAAACTCCAGTTGGGAACTGAAATGGTGGTGGATTTACAGCGGTCAGATTATTTTCTCCTGTATAGGCTTCTCCCCTATAAAATTGACTGGAATTTTGTATTCTATCACTTAGCATACCAGTATAGCAGCCTTTATTCAAATAATTATTATAGTGATATTACCCTTTTTCAAAATATCGGAAGCAGTGTAAGTGCCAGTAAGCCTCTCTCTCGATTTAATAGGATTGATGGGGGTATAGATTTTAACCATATTATAAAATCAAATATAACAACATTATATGATAATTATAATCAACCTTACGATGAAAAAATTAACCATATCAGCTCATTTACTACAGTTATTCCATCTATAAAATATACTTGGGATAATGCCCTCTGGTCTTACACATACCCTATTGAAGGGTTCAGGTATTATTTGAAATATCGAACAAGCCCTGGAATTAATGAGAAATCTCTCTCATTCCACACAGCAACTATGGATGGACGTAAATATTTTAGACTTTTTAATGGTGTCAGTTTTGCAGGAAGGTTTTTTGCAGGAGCCAATTGGGGAACAGATGCCCAAAAATTCAGATTGGGAGGGGTCCCCTGGCTCTTTTCATCCGACCGGTATAGTGAAAGGTTTGCTGGTGGACAAGAAAATGCACCCGATATTGAGGAGTTATACTTTTCAGAATATGTCATGCCGTTACGAGGAGTGCAAATTTCAAATAAATTTGGTCAAAATGTATTTCTAGCAAATTTGGAATTACGATTGCCTTTTTTAATCTATTATTTCCCTGCAATAAAATATTTAGGGCAGATTAATGGGGTATTATTTACTGACATTGGGGTAACATGGGATTCTGATTATCCCGAATTTTGGGACAACTCAAATTGGCAGAATAATAACAACACCGGATGGCTTATGTCCTACGGTTTTGGTCCTCGATTCATCTTTCTAGGTATGCCCTGGCAGCTTGATTATGCTTGGGAATACAATCCCCATAAAGGAACTATTTCAGACCGGAAGTGGTACCTCACAATTGGTTTAGATTTCTAATACCTTTTCCTGAATTAAATAGAAACTTTTGAATATTACTTTTCCATTTGCAGGAGAAATATTTTCACTTTGTAGTGCAGTATTTTGGGCGTTAGCAGTAATATTTTTTAAGCAGGCAGGAGGAAAAATTCATCCCATAGTTTTAAATTTATTTAAAAATGGGCTTGGCGTATTACTATTTACAATTACACTGTTATTTTTAGGGGAATCTATTATGACCCCCGATGGAATTGTGCTGACTAATGAAGATTATTTTCGGTTGATTGTTAGTGGAATTATTGGCATGGGAATCGCTGATATAATATTCCTTCATTCATTAAATATTATTGGGGCAGGAATTTCTGCTTTAGTGGATACAGTTTACAGTCCATTTGTAATTTTCTTTGCATATATTTTTTTGGGAGAACATTTATCTCCCTTACAAATTTTAGGTGCAGGGTGTATTATTGGTGCAATTCTATTTGCTTCATTGAAATTGCAAAATATCCCCACCACCAGAAAACGTCTAAAATACGGTATTATTTTGGGTATTTTTGCCATTGCCATGATGGCATTTGGCATTGTATTGGTCAAGCCGGTATTAAGTAAATTTCAAGGAGAAATAACCAAACTAATTTGGATTGCAGGTTTTCGTTTGGTACCAGGAAGTATAGTTCCTTTAATCATCTTCCTATTTCTTAATAAAAGACGGAATTTACTTAAGCCCTTTAAAGATAGAAAAATTTGGTTTCCCTTAATAGGGGGTTCTGTTCTGGCAACTTATTTAGGGATATTTTTCTGGATTATAGGGATGAGCCTCACAGATGCATCTACTGCAAGTATTCTCAATCAAACTGCAACAATTTTCATTTTAATATTTGCAAGAATCTTTTTAAAGGAAGCTCTTACAAAGAGAAGAATATTTGCAATTATAATTGCAATGATGGGTGCCTATCTGGTTTTTATAGGGTAAGTTTTACTTCTTTACCCAATGGGAGTAAGTAGCGTCATCACTTAATTCTACTTCGTAGGATTTTTCAAATTCTTCCATGATTTTCAGCATGGTTATAGGAAAATAAGTATCAATCCCCTCGGTGCTTTTATCAACGAAGGTTATATGAAGCTCATCAGCTCTGTGAATAAAATTACGATAAACTTTTGAACCTCCAATAACAAAAAGAATTGACGTTCCCTGAGCATTTAATTTCTCAATGCATTCTTCCACGGAAGAATAACATTCAATTTCCTGCATATTTTGGCTACTTAGAACAATATTTCTTCTATTGGGTAATGGCTTGAATGGGAGAGATTCCCAAGTTTTTCTTCCCATTAAAATTGTAGAGTTTAAGGTGAGCTTTTTAAAATTTTTAAGGTCTTCGGAAATATACCATGGAAGTTTCCCATCCTTACCGATACCGCCATTTTGATCTTGTGCCCAAATAAGATGAATTTTCATCATTATACCGCAACTGGGAATTTAACAACTGGGTGGTGTTGATAATTATGGAGGGTAAAATCTTCAAACTCTAAATCCCAAAACGGTTTATCTGCGATTTCAAGAGATGCTAATTGGAAGGGTTTTCGGGTAAGTTGCTCTTTCAAGCCTTTAACATGATCTACATAAATATGGGCATCATTGATATAATGTGAAAATTCTCCCAGTGCTAATCCCGTTTCTTTGGCAATCATTTGAGTAAGAGTAGCATAACAAGCCAAGTTAAAGGGGATGCCTAGAGCTATATCCCCACTGCGCTGAGTAAGATGACAATTAAGTTTACCATCGGTGACATTGAAAATAAAAAATGCATGGCAGCTTGGAAGAGCAATTTCATCAAGCACAGCAGGATTCCAAGCGCTAACTACCATCCTTCGGGAGTTGGGGTTTGATTGGATGAGCTCAATAACGTTTTGTATTTGATTTATATGGCGATGATTTATTTCCCCATTATCTGATTGATTATCATGGACATCCCAATTCACCCATTGATATCCATACATTTTACCCACTTCCCAGTTTTTTTCTGCGGAAGTCCAGGCATCCCAGATTTTGGTATGTTGTCTTAAATTACGAATATGCGTTTCCCCAGATAAATACCAGAGCAATTCCCGTATTACTGAATTGAAATACACCTTTTTTGTTGTGACAAGTGGAAATCCATTTTGCAGATCAATTTTATAATGATATCCAAAAACCATTAAGGTGTCAGTCCCGGTACGGTTGGTTTTAGTTGTGCCGTTTTTTAATACATGCGAAACAAGATCAAGATACTCTTTCATAATTTAGCTTATGTGATTTAGTGTGAAATTATAAATTAATTGATTGGTGAAATATAAAAATAATATCCCATTTATTACTTGATGATTCCATAAAAATAATACTTAATTTTATCTCATTGATTTGTAGGCAATTAACTTGAAAAAATAAAATAATGTTACATTTTGTAATATTTCATTTTGCCAACGACTACTATATAGGGTATATTTTTTACAAGAGATAGGCGTATATTGTGTTTAATTGTATTTCTTATCCGACGAGAAACAAAACGCAAAATAAGAAAATTCCAGCCTCCAATCTGGATTGTATAGCACCCCAATTGTTATACTGGTTTTGCCTGATCATCTCTACCTCTTAGGAGAAAACCCAAATAGGGATTTGAGGGATTTGTTGAACTCATTTCCAATAACATAGCAATAAAAAACAACTTATTTGTTAGGAAAGATTATGTCAAAAAGACATTTTGAAGATATGTTTAAGCATCGCGGTAAAACGGTGAATATCATTGGAAAGACTAGAATAAAAACATATAGAGATCTTTATAGACAATTAACGGAATTACAAGAAAATAATGAACTTCCGGTTCATGATAATTATCTGGGTGATAATGTATTAGCACAAAATCTATATAAGAAAAAATATTTTATTAAAGATTTAAATTCAGATTTAATTGAAAATACTCCTGAAGATGTTTTTAAGAGGTTGAGTTCTTTTCTTGGAACTGTAGAAGGCACAAAAGCCAAACAGAAAAAATGGGCAACAAAATTTTATGAAGAATTATTTGAAGGTAGATTTATCCCCGGTGGAAGAGTCTTAGCTGGAGCAGGGGATCTTTACCGACTTAAAACATTAGCCAATTGTTTTGTAACAAAAATTCAAAGAGATGAAATAGATTCCATATATAAAGCAGCCTTCGAATGCGCCAGAACATATTCTTACGGTGGTGGTATTGGAGTAGATATTTCATCCCTCAGACCAAAAGATTCTGTTGTACATAATGCTGCAGACAGCTCAACTGGTGCTGTTTCATTCATGGAGCTATACTCCCTTACAACTGGTTTAATTGGGCAAAGTGGTCGTAGAGGGGCTTTAATGCTTACCATCGATGTCAAACATCCAGATATTGAACATTTTCTAAAGGTTAAAAAAGTTCCCAATTGGGTAACCAATCAAATTGTAGATCAATGCAATTGGTCAGGTCGGTTTGATAATCAAGAATTAGAAACTATTAAAAAGCAGGTTATGGAAAACACCCAGGTACGATTTGCCAATATTTCCGTAAAAGCAAGTGATGAGTTTATGCAGGCAGTTGATGAACAACGAGAGTATCTTCATAGTGAATATCTGGTTTATAAGAAAAAGAAAAACAACATTTTAAAAAATGCTCCGCAGGATATTGACAATGTGCACTATTCAATTAATATACCTTCAAAGGATATAAGCAATTATGTATTGATGGATAGTTTTTCCACATTTGCAAAAATGAAAAATTGGCTGGAACAGAAGTATAATGTCAGCATCACGAAATCAAAATTCAACGATAAAATGAATAGGGATGTCTATGGAGATATATCTTTTGAATTAAATAATGAAGAGTACGATTTAGCAATTCGCCAGGCAGGCGATTTCATGTTGTATTTTAGTAGCGAACAAACTGGAGAAATCCGGAGAATGGTTAAAGCCCGGGAGATTTGGGACCAGTTCATTGAAGGTAATTATAAAACAGCTGAACCGGGTTTAATATTTTGGAGCACAATGAGTAAATATTCACCTTCAAATTACGTGGGGAAACCCATTATTTGTACAAACCCCTGTGCTGAAGTTCCCCTCGAAGATGGTGGAGCTTGCAATTTAGGTTCCTTAAATTTATCTTGTTTTATAGAAAATGGCTATGAAAACAACGCGAAAATAAACTGGGATCAATTGGCAGAGTCAACGGCAATACTTATCCGATTTCTTGATAATGTTGTAACTTGGAATGAAGATTTAAATGCACTTGAAAAACAGAAAGTAGCAGCACGGGAAACTCGTCGCCTTGGTTTAGGTATTATGGGAATTGCAGATATGCTCAACCAATTGGGATTAGGATATGATAGTGATGAAGGAATTACCATAATAACAAATGTAATGGAATTTATAACCAATGCTGCCTTTCAGGCTTCAGCTTCATTGGCAGGAGAAAAAGGAGCATCTCCAATTTATTCAGAAGAGGAATATATGGAATGTCCATTTATTGAATCAGCTCTCAGTGAGGAAACACAATCTCTAATCCGTGAGAATGGAATCCGAAATATTGCAATCATGTCAATTGCACCGACAGGATCTATCTCTAATATTATTAAAGGAATTCAAGTTGGAGGGAAAAATTATATTGGTGTTTCAGGAGGGGTCGAACCAATATTTGCTCTTTATTATACACGGCGGACAGAATCATTTAACAAAAATGAATTTTATAAAGTATTTCATTCTACAGTACAGGCATATATAGATAAATTGGAATTGGGAGAAGAGCTGGAGGCTACCGACAAATTTGAAGATATCCTCCCTGATTACTTTTTGCGGACGGCACACCATATTAAACCACATAAACGTGTGGAAATTCAGGGATTAATTCAACGATATATTGATCACAGTATTTCTTCCACTATTAATCTTCCGGAAGATGTACAGCCGGAGGTTATTTCGGATATATATATTAAAGCCTGGAAAAATAATTTAAAAGGAGTGACTATCTACAGAGATGGAAGCAGATTTCCAATTCTTAGTACTGAAGCCGAACTTACAGAATTTCAGAAAGTAAAAGAAAATGAATTCAAAATTTCAGTTGAAGGTGATCAGGTAATTACTGCAAATGGAGAAGAAATAATTAAATTGCCAGACGGCACCCTAACGACAGTTTATCACTATATGAAAAACAGTGATGTGGCAATTGAAGAAGTATTAACCAGCACAGAACTTGAGGAAATTGAAACATGATTAAAATTGGAGCCAGCACAAAGATTGAAGAAATCTCCAAGAAGAAAAAAACTAGCAAAAAAAATAAAGCTGAAAGAAAACCAACACCAAATATTATGCAAGGTACTCATAGGCCGGAGGTTGTAGATGCAAAGGTGTATAAATTAAAGTCTGCATTTGTAAAAAATTCTGTCTTCATAACGTTAAGTTATGTTAATGATTTTAATGTGATACGTCCAATAGAGATTTTTATAAATTCAAAAGATCTAACCCGGGCACCTGAGTATGTGGTGTTAACCAGATTAGTATCTGCAATTTTCAGACGTTCCAATGACCCCATGTTTATTTTAGAAGAATTACAGGGTATATTTGATCCTAATGGTGGAACTTATAAAGAAGGTAAATATTACCACTCTTTCTATGCAGAAATTGCAGATGTGATTGAGCGTTTTTTCTTTGATGTTGGTGTTATTGACCGCCCAAATGCAAACCCAGTTGAAGATAATGGCAAAATACCAAAAGTTATACAAGCAAAGGAAGAAGGAAATTCAGGCAATATAGAGTTTAGAATTTGTAAGGAATGTAACAATAGAACATTGAAAACTGAAAATGGGTGTGATATTTGTATGGATCCAGATTGCGGATATAGTAAATGCGATAAATAAAAAACTAAAAGTACCTGGTAAACATCTTTTTCCTCCTCCTCCTAGTTGTTTACCAGAAAAGCAAAAAGCTCGGCTCCTTCCGGGCTTTTTGTATTTTATAAACGAAAAAACCTCCAGAACCTATATTGCGAAAAGTAGGTATTCTGAAGGTTTTATGCAGCTACTAGTTAAATACTAATAGCAATTGTATTAACAAATATGGTTTCATTCATCACTTCTGCCCTTTTTTATTGAACGAAGCGAAAGTAGATTGGTAGCCCGTAGGAGAATCGAACTCCTGTTACAGAGATGAAAACCCTGGGTCCTAACCACTAGACGAACGGGCCAATCAAGACTATAAATTTAGAGGGATTTAATAAGTCTCACCAATAAATAATTAGGATGAGTTTAAGAAATTATAATTTGATTCTAAAACTTGGGCTGGATATTAGAATACTATCTATATAAAATAATATTTATTGTTGCAATAATATCCTGAATGTTAAGAAAATCATCTCCATTAATATCACCAGCAGAAAGTTGGGGTGAGGTTGGCTCTTCAATACCCAAAACAAAATTTACTAAAAGAATAATATCTTGGATATTAACCATTTCATCAAAGTTGACATCCCCGGAAATTTCTGAATTCAATTCAAGTACAAAATCCCAAATTCCTCTACCGTAAGTAGCAAAGCGGGCGGTATTTAATTCGGGAATATATTCAACTGTCCAATAGGTTTGATCAGGGGCAGAAATACCAGATAAATCGCTCCAGTTGTCATCATCACTTATATAAACATATGGCCCCACCTCAGTAGCTGCAAAAAAATATTGATCATTGGGAGTGCCGGTTAATTTATATACTAGAGTATTAGGCAGTCCATCATTTAATGGTTCAAAACTTGCCCCATGGTTATAACTAATATAAACAGGTGAATTTGAATATCCTGAACCTCCAATTATTAACTTTTCTGGTGTATTTTCAGATGCCCAGATAGTAGAACCATAAAAATAGTGAGAACTAGGTCCATTAAATCCAATGGTTTTCTGCCAGTTTATTCCATCATCGCTGCTATGGTAGAAACTCCCCCCGCTGGTAAGTACATAACGATGCTCCGGTTCCAAAGGAGAAAATGCCATTGCAGAAACAGTTCCATTAAAGCTATAGGATTCTTCTTCATATGAAAGAGACCAGCCCCCCATTGAAAGGTGAAATAAATGATTTCCACCAGATAGGCCGCCTCCCCCGAGATAGGCTTTTGTACCATCGTAGGGGTCTGCCATCAATGGAGCCAACCAAAGATGTCCCGAGCCTGGAAAATCAATTGTTTCCCCTCCAGTATTTGTCAGGGGATTGGGATAATACATGGTAAACCCGGGGTAATTACACCAAATTGTTTCACCACCATCTCCAGATACCAAATGGCCATAATCGCCACTGATAGACTGCTCAAAATTTAACACTTCATCTTCAGGATATAAGCTCCGTTGAAAACCTTGATCTTGAGCACCGGCATAAAGGTGAAAAGGTTCGGTTTTTTTGGTATATGTTGAATAATACTGGCTTACACCCAATCCACTCATCGACAAATTCTGGACAGTTTGAAGACCATCATCAGAAAAGTATAACCCACCATCCGTTCCGATTAATGCTACCTCATTATATTCTGAGTCTAAAAAGAAACGTATCTCAGGAATGTCGGCATGCAGTTTGGTTTCTTCACTACCATAATAATCCCACCAATTGTTCACCAATGTCCAATTACTTCCGCTATTAGTACTACGGAAAGATTCCATTCCACCCCAGTAAATATTCTCACGGTTAATATTACTGCTATTGAAACTGTTAATACTAAAATACCATTGCGGACTGTTTCCTTTGTCAATCCAGGTACTTCCGCCATTTTGGGAATGATAAATCCTGCCGTTAACATGGGCATAAAAGAAGGGATAATTGGTTCCCATGCCTCCAGTGAGTAAGTTATCACCAATATCGGAAGCTGGAATAACACCAACAAATTCTAGTCCATCATTTTCCGTGACCCGATAGAAATCATTATCGTTGAGCAAATAAACATCTCCATCAAAATATCGAGGAGTCCAAATATCAAAATGACCACTTCCCTGGGAAGAAGATAAACCAGCCGAATAATCTAAAGTCAGGATTTTTGTAAATGATTGTCCAAAATCAATGGACTGATAAATGGCTGCAACCTCATTCCAGCTACCACTACCCTCATTAACTAAAAGAAAGATTTCGTTATCATTTTCCCTTACCACCGAACGCTTTAACGACCCATACCCGGAAAGGAATTCCAAGCCTGTACTCTCTTCTAAAGTGACTCCGTCATCATCTGTATAATAGAAATGTTCACCAGATCCGATGAGTAATCGCCTAGTATTTTCAAAATAAACCACCCGCAACATAGTAATTCCGGTGATCTGCATATAGTCATTGAGAGAAGTCCAATTTTCACCTTCTAATGAACCCCGCCAGATATTACCACCGGATGATGCACAGTAAATAAGTTCGTTTTCCCAATCAATTTCTGAAGTTCTGATTCTCCCAGAAAGATTATTACTGCCTCTTTCATTCCAGACTCCACTGAGGTCTCGACTAATTTGTTCAAATTGGTTGTTTAAAAGCCCATCATCTCTACTGAGCGATAATTCTTCACGTAATTTACGTACCTTGTCCGTACGAATTTTCCGAGACTCTGCATCCATCTTTACCCAATCTACATCGGGATGAGCACGGTGCATATTTTTTATATATTCCTTCCGTTGATTTTTAAAATCTTTTCGTTTGGACTTATTTTCGTTAAATTCAGTGGGCACAGGTTGCCTGCCCATTATTCGGGGTTTGGTTTCAGAAAACCATATTCCCAAGATGAATAATCCTGTAATTATGGCAAATGACATCATTTTTTTCATAGCAACAAATTTAGGCAGAATAAACCATTACCTGAAAGGGAGGTAATATGTTGTTACAATTACTCTATTTATGAATTTAGATTATTTATTATTAAACAAGATTGATTAAAACTCTGTTATAATCTCGCTGATATTTTTACGCTTAATATCCGGGACTTTTGCATCTTTTGCAGGATGTCCTATCACCAATAATAAGAATGGCCGCTCATTTTTTGGTCGCTTTAGGATTTGATTAAGAAAACCCATGGGACTGGGAGTATGCGTTAGCGATGCCAGTCCGATATTGTGGATAGCAGTAATGAGCAATCCTGTGGCAATTCCCACCGATTCTAAACCATAATAGTGTTTTACTTCCCGTCCATCTGGGAGTTTACCATAGCGCTGCCTAAAAATGGCTATGAGGTAGGGAGCGGTTTCCAGATAGGGTTTATTATCATCTGTACCTAAGGGTGCTAACACCTCCAGCCATTCCTTCGGCGCTCGGGTTTCGTAAAACTCTCTTTCCTCTTTTTCAGCAGCAATGCGGATTTGTTTTTTAATCTTCGGATCAGAAATGAGCACAAAATGCCAAGGCTGCATATTCGCACCACTGGGTGCAGTACCGGCTGTCTTAATACAATTTTCAATGACTTCCCTGGAGATAGGTTTATCAGAAAATTCACGGATGGTGCGGCGAAGGTTCAAATTCTGATAAAATATTAGAGATGCTTCAAACATTTCTTTATCTGTTAATAAATGAAGATCAGGGAACTGAATTTCCTTACTATGTTTCATACCCGCCTATTCTTCCCCATCATAGTAATTGACTGATTCACTCGCATTTGAAATATGTCTTAATTCCTTATTTTTATAGGTTCCTACGGAAGAGATTATTTTATCTGAATCAGGGTATTCACAAATTTCATGAATAATATTGGTGCTTAGTGCTAAATATTTCAAATCTGAATTACTATTATTTATGATTTGGTGAGCCACAGATCTGTCTCCACTGGGGCAGGCAATAATATCATTCTTCTTTAATGAATATTCATCCTTGTCAAACCTCAACAGTCCAGATCCTTCTAATATGAGAAACATTTCTTCATTTACTCTATGATTGTGAAATGGACAGGATTTTTTACCAGGCGGAACAATTGTCAAATTATAGCCTAACTGTTTAGCACCTATTTTTTCTCCCAAAATAGCAAACTTTCCTTCAAAATCATCTTTTTCATATTCTTCAAATTCTGCTATTTCATCAATGTTTATAACTGGTTTCATTTTTCTCCTTTTGAAATGTTAGGTGGTTTTATTTCTTCCAGTAAGGCATGCTATTTCAATATATTGATTGTTATTAAATTCTAATTCATTAATGACAACAAGGCCAAATTTTCGTGTATGTGCCTTAATTGATCTGCTATTGAATCAATCTGGTAATTATAGTGAAGTTTGATGGTTTCATCAATATCAGAATGGTTTGCAATTTTTAACAATATTTCAACCAATTACTTAAAAAGAGAACTAAATTCCTCTTTTCTATTCCAAGCAAACCATCCCAAGGTAACCACAAAAGTTATTCCTGCTCCAAGACCTGCTGGATCAAGTATCAAATGGAAACAAAAGATATTAAATACGATTGGAGCTAATAGTATTAATGCAAAAGGAACTGATTTATTGATTGCGAGAAGTATACCCCCAACAATTTCAACTAAGGCAATGGCAGGCATTATATATTTTGTTTCTGCTAACGCCGACATAAATGCAGTCCCCGCTTCGGCCATTTCAGGCATAGGCATAAACCCCATTAATTTATTTAATCCTGAGAAGGTCAACATCAATCCAATTAATATTCTTAATCCCATTTCAATTTTATTTTTCATTTATTCAGTTCCTTTCTATTTATTATTTATTCAATATTTTTTAAAGAATATTCACATGCCAATTCACTTTGTACCAATTTCACAAACACCGAACTCCCCACCAAAAGAGCTCGTTCATCAAAATCAAAATATGAACAGTGGTGCGGTACAGATAATGGTTCTTTATCTATTGGGGCTGAACCTACAAAGAAAAAACAACCTGGGACTTCCTGCAGAAAATAGCTGAAATCCTCACCACCCATTGAAAGGTAGGGAGTGCCAGCACCATTGCCAACAATCTGTTTGGCAGCCTTGAGAAGTGTTGCAGATTGAACTGGGTGATTAACAGTTGGGGGATAGCCATCTTCATATTCAAAATCAATTTTACAATCAAAAATCTGTTCAGTCCCTTTAATGATTTCTACCATGCGGGATTTGATTAGTTGGCGATTTTCTTCTGTATAGGCACGGGAAGTCCCTTTCATATTAACTGTATCCGCAATAATATTAAAATTATAGCCGCCATTGATTTGACCAATGGTCACCACCGTAGATTCAATGGGATTGGTATTCCGGCTCACGATGGTCTGTAGAGTCTGCACTAAATGAGATGCTATAACAACGGCATCCTTCGTGCCTTGAGGGGCTGCACCATGGCCACCTTTACCATGAATGGTAATTTCAAAGAGATCAGCTGCTGCCATGATAGGGCCCGGTTTAACTCCGATGGTTCCGTACTTTTGATAATTCCACAAATGTAAACCATATATTTCATCAACGCCTTCAATTGCACCATCTTCAATCATATAGCGTGCGCCTCCAGCGCCTTCTTCTGCTGGCTGAAATATGAATTTTATTGTACCATTTAGGGATTCCGTTTTTTGGGATAGGGCTTCAGCCGCTCCCAAGAGCATTGCCGTATGACCGTCATGCCCGCAGGCGTGCATCACACCATCATTCTTGGATTTATAGGGTAGATCACCTATTTCCTGCATGGGAAGGGCATCCATATCAGCTCGGAGAGCGATAGTTTTTCCACTGTTATTCCCCTTCAAGGTGCCAACTACACCGGTTTTACCCACTCCGGTTTGAACGTCCATCCCAAAAGACTGTAAGCGATCCGCAACCAATTGAGCTGTTCTATGTTCATCAAACGCCAGTTCAGGATGTTGGTGAATATCCCTACGAGTGGAAATGATCTTTTCTTTGATTGCCTCTATTTCAGGCTTAATATGAATTGCCATTGGTTATTTTGCTAATAATATTGACTGAAGATAGATTGTAATGTAAAAAAACTCTTAGATAAAATTAAAGGCATAAATGAGTCTACTCCGAAAAGGTCTTTTTAGACTAAAGCCCAGTTTATTAAGGATTTCAATCCCCACGCTAAAGAATGGGGCAAGTGCTGTAATAATGAGAGAAACAAGGAAATAATTACCCCATCCTTTAGGTAGGGGCATCGCAAAATTACACCTTCTTTGGGTTTTTAACCCATCTCTAGAGTGAACTCATTAAAACAAGGTTGAAATCGCAATCAACCATTGAGCAATAAAATAGGTCGGCAATATTATAAATTGAGCAAATTTCATCGGTTTAAGAAATTTGTTCACCGATAGAGCTAAATCAGAAATGAGAAAAAAAATGGTTCCCACAGCTGCCAATTCAAACCCATAGCTTTCTGTTAAAAGGTATAATTCCCAACTTTGCCAAGCCATTATTGCAATTGCAGAAATATAGATAGCCACAGGCATTTGTAGTTTCCCTAAGTTTTTATTTAGCATTCTAAAAATGAGAATTCCCCCAATTAGAAAAATAAAGCATATCCATGAATAATGGATTCCATCAACAGATATAAATGCAGAGGTATACACTAAATGTGCCATTAGAAAAGCTATCAAGCCGGGGACAAAATACTTTTCACTGAACATGAGAAAAATATCCCCAAACATGGAAAGAAATAGTCCTGTAATTATTAAGGAGGAATAATTAATTCCCCATGACAATTGGGTGGACATGATTGGGATAAATAAAATTAAAAGGATGGTGAGCGGCTTAAACAGGAACCGCAATAATTTGGATTTATTGTATTCACCCCATAGAAGAGTAAACATTGATATTCCAATAATAATATGGTAAAGCATTTGGTTAAATATATAGCATTCCAATATAATGGGATATGCTTCCTGCAAGTACAAAAATATGCCAGATGGTATGATGATAGGGCAGTCGAATCCAGGAATAAAATATGACACCGCAAGAATAACTGAGCCCACCTACAATTATCCAAATAAATGATTCGATGGGAATTGAATTGTAAAGTGGTTTTACAGCGATGAGTGCCAGCCAGCCCATAAAAACATAGAAGGCAACACTTAACAGTTCATAGCGGTGAATAAAGGCTAATTTAATATATATTCCTATGATTGCCATACTCCAAATAATGGGAAGTAGGTAAAGCACCCAGGTTGTCCGCAACGAGATCAAAATTACAGGAGTGTAAGTCCCGGCAATAAGCAGATAAATAGCGGAGTGATCTAATCTTCGAAAAATGGCTTTAGTCCTGGAATGGGTGAAGCTATGGTAGAGGGTGGATACAAGGTATAGTGTTGTTAAACACCCTCCATAAATAGCAAAGGCAGCAATTCTCCAAGGGTCTCCATCCATAATGGCAAATACTACCAAAATTGTCAGTCCTGCCACACTGAAGCCAAACCCTAAACCATGGGTGATACTATTAGCGATTTCTTCCTTGAGTGTTTGGGTATATTTCTTTTTTTTCTGTCCCGCCATACAAATTCCCTATAATGAAAAATTAGTTTTAAAAGCTGTATTAAACAAATATTTTGAGACATACCACCTAAGCAAATTTAGTTCAACAAACGTTGAAAATAATTATCCTTAATTAAAATTTGAGTGGATATTTAAAAGGAATTGTAGTGCTTTGAACTCGAAGAATAGTAATTTTTAACCCCATTTTACGAGTTAATTATTAGGAGATATTATGAAAATTAATTGGGAATCCATTCAGGAGTTTACCGATATAAAATATGAGCGTGGGTTGGATGGTGCAAAAGGTGTTATCAAAATTACAATCAACCGCCCAGAGGTTAGAAATTCTTTTCGTCCAAAAACAGTATTTGAATTAAAGGAGTCATTAAAACTCGCCCGTGAAGATCAGGGAGCAGGGGTAATCATTCTCACCGGTGAAGGCAAAGATGCCTTCTGTGCAGGTGGCGATCAGAAAATCCGTGGGGATGCTGGTTATGTTGGAGATGATGGAGTTCCCCGTTTGAATATATTGGATGTACAAAAGCAAATCCGCTATATGCCCAAACCTGTGGTAGCCATGGTGGCTGGATATGCTGTTGGCGGAGGCCACGTATTACATATGCTCTGTGACCTCACCATTGCTGCCGACAATGCCAAATTTGGACAAACGGGTCCTAAAGTAGGCTCGTTTGATGGAGGCTGGGGTGCTTCCTATATGGCACGTATTATTGGACAGAAACGCGCTCGTGAAGTTTGGTTTTTATGTAGAATGTATGATGCCCAGACTGCCCTCGATTGGGGACTTGTAAATTGTGTGGTTCCATATGAAAAATTGGAAGAAGAAACGATCCAATGGTGCAATGAAATGCTGGAAAAATCTCCCCTTGCCCTACGCATGTTGAAGGGTGCCCTAAATGCCGATTGCGACGGCCAGGCAGGACTTCAACAATTTGCTGGAGATGCCACTATGCTCTTCTATATGACGGAAGAAGCCCAAGAAGGACGGGATGCCTTTAAGGAAAAACGTAAACCGGAGTTTAATAAATTTCCCCGCCTACCGTAATTAACCACAGATGGACACAGATAAACACAAATAAATTGCCTTTTCTATATAAAGAATTATCCTATAATATTTTAGGTGCTGCTAGTGAAGTACATAACGAATTGGGGAGTGGCTTCCTTGAAAAAGTGGATGAAACCGCATTAATGATTGCATTAAAAGAAAAAGGAATAAAAGCCAATCAACAGCATCCGATCAAAGTGACTTATCATGGCAAAGTTGTAGGAGAATATTTTGCAGATATTTTTGCTGAAGAAAAGATTATTCTTGAACTAAAAACTGTGGAAAAAATAACAAAAATAAATCAAGCCCAAACTCTGAATTATTTAAAAGCTACTGGAATTAAAGTTGCACTTATCATCAATTTCAAGAATACAAAACTTGAATATGAGAGGTTGGTTTTTTAATATCGGTGTCTTTCTGTGTTTATCTGTGGTCAAACTAATTCGGGTCAATTCATGGTAAATGATCTTGAGTTTATCCTTGCCCGCTCCCTCACCAAAGGAGGGCAGGCGGGTGTGGTTAAATAATTTTGTGATTAATATATGAATAAATGGATATTAGCAGCGAGGATTAAGACATTACCTGCAGGAATTTCTCCCGTATTATTGGGTACGGCTCTGTCTTACCATGATGGTTTATTCCATTTATTTATTTTTTTTATGACCCTGTTGGCAGCAGGCCTCATACAAATTGGAGCTAATTTTGCCAATGATGTCTATGATTTTCAAAAAGGGTCTGATAGAGATGACCGCTTAGGTCCAACGAGAGCTACGCAGTCCGGACTAATCACTCCTGATAAAATGAAACAAGGCATGTGGCGCATATTTGCACTGGCAATTTTTGTGGGATTCTACTTGGCATATATTGGTGGATGGCCCATTGTTGTCATCGGACTCACATCCATAACAGCCGGGATTGCCTACACAGGTGGTCCCTATCCATTAGGGTATCATGGTTGGGGGGATTTATTTGTTTTCATTTTTTTTGGACTCATTGCCGTTCCCGGAACCTATTTTCTACAAACGGGATATATAACCAATTATTCCCTGTTATTGGGCGTGGCAATGGGAATGCTCTCCACTGCTATTTTAGTGGTAAATAATATAAGAGATATGGATACAGACATCATTACCGAAAAAAAAACACTGGCTGTACGATTGGGGAAATCCTTTTCGCAAATTGAATTTTCAATATTAGTAATAATTCCATTTATAATTCCCCTATGTATGTGGTGGAATACAAGGGATAATATGTCCTTATTAATCACACTCTTTGCATTACCCATAGCAATAAATCTCATTATCCAATTGAATTCAAAAACAGGCCGAAAATTAAATAACGTACTGGCTGGTACCGCCCGATTTTTATTTATCTTTACCATCCTTTTCTCATTGGGACTCATAATTTGAAAATCAGCCATTTTAAAGTCACACCCTTTTCAAATCCTTTTGTGAAAGCTCTCAAAACTTCCGGAATGACATACACCCATCGGGAAGGCGTCTGGGTACAATTGAACTATGCCAATTTTGCGGGAGTAGGTGAGGCATCACCATTACCCGGATTCAGCACAGAAACATTGAAGGAAGTACACTATGCTCTGGAAGGTTTCCATCAAGCTATTGATGGGGAAGATTTGGATTGCGAGGAGTTATTTTTATTAATAGGAATCCATTCGCAAAATACTCCTTCGGTCCGATTTGCCTTAGAGAGTGCAATTTATGATATTCTTGCAAAAGAGGCAGAGCTGCCATTAGCAAAATATTTAAATAGCAACGCCGCTTCCGAAATTGCTGTAAATGGCATGACAGGGATTCATCTTCCCGGAGATGGTTTTACTATTATGAAGGTGAAGGTGGGCTTTCGGAATCTTTTTGACGAAATCGAAAATATGGAATATCTCACTCAATCTTTTGGGAAAGAAATTCAATTCCGATTGGATTGTAATGGAGTTTTTGATTTACCTAAAGCCATCCGTTTTTGTAAAGAAATGGAAAAATTTAACATTGACTATATTGAGCAACCACTTCCGGCAGCTAATCTGGAAGATTTGGCTGAACTTACCTATCATACCGAAATTCCCATTGCTGTTGATGAATCTATCACAGATTTTCAGTCCGCTGAAAAAATAATTGATGAACAGGCGGCAGATGTTTTTATCATCAAGCCCATGATTACAGGGGGTTTCACAGAATGCAAAAAAATCATCGAGCTTGGTCGGGCTGAAAATATCAGGACCGTTATCACATCCACTCTTGAAACAAATATCGGGAGGAGCGCCTGCGTGCATTTGGCACTTGCCAATGATATTTCTGAAGCTTGTGGACTTGCAACAGGATCCTTATTAAATGAGGGTAAGCCTACACAACCAATTCAAAGTGGTAAGATTTCCATTCTTGACGGTAATGGATTAGGTGTAGATTTATAATGAGTTGGCTTCAAAATCAAATTCTTCAAAATTCTGAAAAACTCTTCATTCAGAAAGGAGATCAGCAGTACACTATATCGGAGGTGGGGAATATGGTGTCAACTTATTCTAGGGCTCTCATTAAAGAAGGTATTAGCCGACAGGATAGAATCCTCATTTATCTCCCCAGCACTGTAGAATTCATTGAAATTATTTTGGCGTGTTTTGAAATTGGTGCTGTGGCAGTACCCATATCCCCAAAATTAACGGAGAGTGAACGTGATGCTATCAATGATAAAATTCAACCTAAACTCATTATTACCAACTGGCAACTGAAACCAATTCATACCTCTTTCTCCTTACCCCTTGCTCCTGTTTCTTTTATTGAAGAACTCCCCAATGCCTCCAGTGGATGTTCATCTTTTAATAATGATTACAAATATAATACAGATGATATTGCGGCTATTATTCTCACTTCCGGAACTACTGGCACACCCAAGGCGGTACAGCTTACTTATGGTAATTTTGAAGCCAGTTGTAATAATTGGAATGGCTTTCTCCAGTTTCAGAAAACCGATCAATTTCTCTGCTGCCTACCCTTGCATCATATTGGCGGATTGGCGGTTATGCTGCGAGCCCTCAAATTTGGTTTTTCAATTAATTTAGTATCCACTTTTGAAGCCCAATTGGTATTGAATACTATGATTAAATATCCAGTCACTATAATCTCATTGGTTCCCACCATGCTGAAAAGAATCCTGGATATAGAGGGTGGACTAACAGCCTTAAAGACCCTGCGTTGGATATTATTAGGTGGAGGTCCATCACCGGAATATCTCCTTGATTTATGCATCAAAAAACAGCTCAATATAGTGAAAGTGTATGGTATGTCAGAAACCTGCTCAGGTACGGTGGGACTCAAACTATTAGATGAGCCTCATAACAAATTATATGCTGGCAGACCCTTTTCTGGTGCAAAAATATGGTCAGAAAATGATGAGTTGCATATTTCCGGACCTATGGTAATGAAGGGTTATGTGGGAGAAACTGAAACCAATAATAGTCATAATACTCATGATTTGGGCAGGGTGGATGAGGATAATCTTATTTTTCTAGACATCCGGAGAAAAGACCTGATTATCACCGGTGGTGAAAATGTGAACCCCATAGAAGTGGAAGAAGCTTTGTTGAAAATTGACGGAATTACCGATGCAGCCGTGGTTGGCATGGAAGATGAAGAATGGGGGCAGAAGGTGGTGGCGTATATTGTGATTTCGGAATTCGGAATTCGGAATTCGGATTTAAAAATAAAGCTAACAGAACAACTTTCGAACTTTAAAATACCCAAAGAATTTATTCAAGTACCCAATATTCCCCGGAATGAATTGGGGAAAATTGAATATGAAAAACTCCAAAAATCCCAAATTCCTATCTAATCAGGAAATAATCTATCTTTCTAAGCATCCTTTTAAACGAGCCTCTCTGTAACATCTTGTTGCACAGTACCCTTTGTGAGATATGAAAACCTGCGGTAATTTCTATGAATGATTACGAAAATAATTACCTATATCCGTGCGGTATTTATAATTGGACTTCTAACAGGAGCAGTGCTCCTGGCAGTAGAAGTCTATTTTGTAGTGACCAATAGCAATCGACCGGATTTCTTCCCGGAGGGAGAGCCCCAAGATATGAGCAGTGGACTTTTCAGCGCTTATATTCATGAAGACAATCCTGATTATAATAAAATGAAAGCCAAAGGGTCGGTCTTATGCGATTTTGATCTAGATGGTGATCTGGATTTATATTATGGATATGCAGACTCATATTATTATGAAAATCTGGGTACGGAATTCAGAGATATGACCACAGAATACAATATAGATAATTCTGGTTGTAGAGGAGTAATTGCAGGTGATTTAGATAATAATGGCTACCAGGATATTCTTAAATGGAGGTTTATGTCAGAAACGAATCCCAGTCATGATTGTGGGGATTATGAAGATGAAGATGAGTGCAATGATGATCCCGAATGTGATTGGAGTTTTAATCAGTGTAGATTTGATGGGGATCCTATATCACTTCCCCATGTCATGCTTTTAAATGATGGGAACAACTTATTTTTAACACATGAGTTTAGACCCTCTATTGAATTGCCCTTCCTTCATAGCTTGGGATTAATAGATGCTGATTTAGACGGAGACCTTGACCTTTTAGCAATTCAAGAAGAAAATGATGATCAATTTATCTTGTATCTAAATGAGGGAATAGATAATAATGGTGCCCCTCTGTTTGAACAAGCTTATACTTACTATCGTGATTATGCTGACATTAGTGCCAGCCGCATCATAGCCATTGCAGATTATGACAATGATGGTGATCAGGATGTATATGTGGGTAGAAAATATGGGTATAATTGGTTTTTTGAAAATCAAACTTTAACGGGAAGTTCCGGAAATGTTGTGTATAATTCTAACCCTGAACCATTTTTTATTGAGAAAGCAGTTGAGCTAGGAATTTCTGACCCTGACGTGGACCCTATTGGTAGCATGGGGTATGGAGCAGCTTGGGGTGACTATGATAATGATCAGGATTTGGACCTCTATCTAGCAAACTGGGGAGTTAACCGATTATACAATAATGATGATTATGATTTTACCAATGTTGCAGATGTACAAAACCTCGAATCAGATACCCTCAGTAATGGTTTAAGCTGGGGTGATTATAATAATGATGGATTACTGGATATATGGACTTCCAACATCCGCAATCCTGATGATGTGTTTATTAATTTAGGAAATGGCGAATGGGATAATACTTCCAGTCCTCAGTTTTTATCTGCAACACAGGATGTCATTTCAGGGGATATAAACGGAGATGGCTGGTTGGATGTTTTTGGTGCAGGACTGAAAATGACCAATGGTCCTCCAGGAGCTAAGTTTACCAGTCTGCTCTATAAAAATGTTTCAGAGGATTCTTCTTATTCTGGAAATCATTGGCTGAAACTTAAATTGGAGGGTAGTAAATCCAATATTTCAAATGGAGGATGGTCAACCCAATCAAATCGATCTGCTATTGGCGCTCGGGTGGTTCTCCATCTTGCTGATCAGGATATCATGCGTGAAATTATTGGGGGAAAGGGACATGGCAATATGGAACCTCTCCAACTCCATTTTGGTATGAACACCCATTTGTCTGCCCAGGGAATGACCATTTATTGGCCTAGCAGAGACCCTGAAACCAATCAGAGAAAAGTGACCTATATTGACGGTCCTATTGATTCAGATATGACTTATTATTTTGTAGAAGACCTTGGTTTTGTTGGGAGAAAAGGTGATCTCAATAATGATGAAGTTGTAGATGTCCTTGATATAATCATTTCTGTAAACTTTGTTTTGGGAGGTGATTCTCCTGAACAGGAAATATTATGGGCTGGAGATATGAATTTCGATTCCATCCTCAATATCCTGGATGTAGTCCGTCTGGTTAATTTCATTCTGGCATAATTTTTCTGGGTACTGGGTGCTGGGTGCTGGGTGCTGGGATTACTTCTAAAATCAAAAATCGTTAATCTCTATTCTTAAATCAAATGGAGCCCCGAACCCCCATCTCCCCTCCCCGAATTCCGTTAATTATTCAATATTCGCTCAAATTAATTCCCGTGTCATCGTGCCTCAGCGGTTAGTAAATTAATTAGCACTGACATGATTCAAAAACTGCGTATTTCTTCTCTGGTGGGAATCCACCTCTTGATTCTTGCCCATATTTATTATTTTGGGGATGAAATAATTGGCAGCCTTGATTTTCAAGAATTTTTCCATGCTTTTATCAAATATGGCATTATAAATGCGGGTGTAGTATTGGTTATCCTGGCATTTGTCACCACTCTCATATTTGGTCGTTTTTTCTGTGGATGGGCGTGTCACTTTGGAGCGGTTCAGGAGCTGGCTTGGTGGCTACTGCAGAAAATGGGGATTACTCCTAAAACAATAAATTCAAGCCTTGTAACTATTTTGCCCCTTTTTGTTTTATTAAATTTTTATCTTGCTCCCAATCTTGCCTCGGCTCTTGATTCACCCTGGGAAGGAATTATTCTTAACCTGGGCATGCCAGAAATTTGGGCGTTTCTACCGGGATTTGTAATTGGCACCCTCACTTTTGTTGTTGATGGATTTCTCATAGTTTATTTTCTAGGCCGGAAAGGCTTTTGCCGTTACCTCTGCCCTTGGGGTGCATTTTTAAAACTACCCAATTCCCTGGCAATGTTTAAGGTAAGATATACAGGAGGATGCACTCAATGTGGAAATTGTACATCTGAATGTCCCATTGGAATTGATGTAAGTTATGAAATAAATAATTACGGAAAAGTTACCAATACCAATTGCACCTCTTGTATGATTTGCACTGAGGGTTGTCCATCTTCAGCTTTATCCTATAAATGGGAAAATCCATTAAAAGAAAACTTTCAGTTTAAACATTATGGATTAAACAGGGAGATGTTTGCCCTGCCTGTAATTTCTGATAGATTCCAGTCCGTTCATGCTCGAGATTTTCTTCTACTTCCGCTGGTATTAGCATTTGGTTATTCCATAGATGGCTTATATGGAATGGGACATTTTCTATCCTTTGGAATAGCTGCCATTTCGGGGATATATTTTTTTACTTCTTCATCTGCACGTTTACCCGTCAACTTGGGCGAGAAAAAGTCAAAAAGGAAAAACTTCATCATTGGGTTATTGTTGATAATATTTGTCTGGCATGGAGTGGTAAAGTTTTCTATCTGGCAGGGATTGGATCAATTTGAAAAACATCAATATTTCTCAGCTATTTCTCATTTAGAAAGGGCTGTGACTATGTACCCCAAACCCATTGGACGATTTCATTTATGCTTGGCTGAAATGTATCTGGAAATTGGAGATATTGAACTTGCTCGTGAACATGCCCTGGAAGCACAGAAAATAAACCCCCAGCATGAGGGACCCAAGAAGTTAATAGAAAAATTGAAGTGAATATTAGTTTTAATTGTGCCACAGCTTAAATCTATGGCACAGATATTCATACAAAATAGTTTTCCAATTCTACAAGATCTTCCCTAATTTATAATATCATGGATAAGCGCATACTTGAACTCAGAGAGCAAATAGATCAACTAGATGAAGAAATTATCCTACTCTTGAAGGAGCGTATGGGGGTTTCTAAAGAAGTTGGCAAACTCAAAGAAAAATTAGATATTCCCGTTGAAGATAAGGGAAGAGAACAAGAAATCATAGACCGCCTTACGCAGCAAGCCGGTCAAAATTTATCCGAAGAACAGCTTATTCGTATTTTTACGGCTGTTTTCAAATCTTCCAAGCAAATCCAGCGTTGAGCCACCACCATTCCCATACATTTACCAACCTAACAAATTTATGGTGGGCATTTGGGATAAATTTTGTATTTCTTATAATTGAAATAATTGGTGGGTTTTATACTGGCAGTTTGGCATTGCTTTCTGACGCAGGGCATATGCTTACCGATGTGGGGGCTTTAGGATTAGCCATCATAGTATCCCGTTTGGCAGATCGCCCCCCCGATAACCGCCGGACTTATGGCTACCTCAAAACTGAAATATTAGGTGCATTTATTAATGGTGCATCCTTGGTTGCTATCTGTTGTTTTATTATTTGGGAAGCTATTGAACGCATCCAACAACCCCAACCCGTATTGGCATTCCCCATGCTCGTCATTGCCATTTTAGGATTACTAGCCAACCTCATAAGTGCAAGAATGCTGAAAAGTCAGAAGTCCACCAATATTAATATTAAAGGTGCATATCTCCATCTTATCTTTGATGCCCTAGGTTCGGTTGGGGCTATTATATCGGGAATACTCATCTGGTTATGGGGCATCTATTGGATTGATAGTGTGGCAAGCCTGGTCATTGTGATATTAATTCTATCCGGTACTTGGAAAATGATCCTTGATAGTGTTAGAATGCTCATTGATTCAGTGCCAGAACATCTCAATTATCAGCAAATTCTGGATGCCCTGAAAAACCTTGGCCATGTAACCGATGTTCACGATTTGCATATCTGGTCAATTGGGCAGAATGAACCCGCGCTCAGCGCACATCTTATAATTACTGAAAAATGTACTGATACCAACCATTGGGACCAATGTTTAAAAAATACTCAAGATATGCTGGCTGAAAAATTCGAAATCAAACATACCACTCTGCAAATTGAACCTCATGACTTCCCAAATGATAAAAATTGTAGGTAAACTTTGTTATCTATTAATTATTTGTTTCGGTTTCAAATTCCTCTATCTAATTTTTACCCACAGATCAAATGGATTTTAACACATTTCAACAATTAGCAGCACAGTATAAAACCATACCCGTTTATAAAAGGATATTGGCAGACCTACTGACGCCCATTTCCGCTTACATGAAACTAATGAAAAATTCAGAATATGCTTTTATATTAGAGTCTGTGGAAAAAGGTGAACAGTACGGAAGGTATTCATTTATTGGTCGAAATCCTGGCATGATTTTAAAATCTGAACATGAGAAAGCACATATTTGGAAAGATGGAAAATGGCGGGAAAAGTCCTCTTCCTTTCTTTCTGAATTAAGAGAAACTCAAAATAAATACTCTGCTCCAAAATTATCGGACATTCCCCATTTTACAGGCGGTTTAGTGGGATTTATGGGTTACGAAAGCATAACTTGGGTAGAAGATATCCCAATTTATAAAAAAGATGAACTGCAATGCCCGGATGCTCTATTCATGCTTTTTCATGAATTGATTGCCTTTGATCATCTCCAAAATCAGATTATTTTATTCAGTAATGTTCAGATTGAAAAAGGCATGGATTTAGAACAAGCCTATGCTAATGCCAATTTACGAATTGATGAAATGGGTGAAGATCTTCACACCGATATTGATTATCAAACTCCAGGACGGCAGGAGCAATCTGAACTGCACTCTAATTACACCGAAATTGAATTTGTGGAGGCAGTGCAAAAAGCCAAAGAACATATCATGGCTGGTGATGTATTTCAACTGGTTTTGAGTCAACGCTTTCAACGACAAACAACTGTAGATCCGCTCACAATGTACAGGGCATTGAGAAGTATCAACCCCTCCCCTTACATGTTTCATCTCAAATTAAATGATTTTGACATTATAGGTGCTTCTCCAGAATTATTGGTAAAGGTCGAAGATGATGAAATAGAAATTCGTCCTATTGCCGGAACACGCCAACGTGGGGAAAATGATGAAGCAGACAAAATGTTGGCAGACGATTTGCTTGCAGACGAAAAAGAACGGGCTGAGCATTTGATGCTGGTTGATCTAGGAAGAAATGATGTAGGGCGGTCTTCAGAATTTGATTCCGTGGTATTAAAAGAATTCATGGTAGTGGAATATTATTCCCACGTCATGCATATTGTTTCCGATGTACGGGGTAAATTGCGAGAGGGAAAAGATGTATTTGATGCTCTCTACAGCGGGTTTCCTGCAGGTACTCTAACCGGTGCACCAAAAATTCGTGCAATGGAAATTATTCATGATTTAGAGTCATCGCGACGAGGTGTGTATTCCGGTGCCATTGGCTATTTTGATTTTACAGGTGACATGAACACCTGCATAGCCATCCGCACCATGGTAATGAAAGATGGAACGGTTTATTTTCAATCCGGAGCAGGAATCGTGCATGATTCTGACCCTCAAAAAGAATTTGAAGAAACAGTGAATAAAGCTAAAGCTATCAACTCAGCTATTGATTTGGCAGAAAATGGATTGGTATGAAAATTGAAATTAGAAAAATTATAATAAATACTGTCATTCTGAATAAGTTTGCCAAAAGTAAACGAAGTGAAGAATCTCAATCAATCAATGGATAGAGATTCTTCATTATCACTGAGAATGATAGGCAATTGCACCAATAGCTAACAGCTAATGGAAAAAAACTAACATGATTCTAATCATCGATAACTACGATTCTTTTACATACAACTTGGTGCAGTACATAGGCTCATTAAATCCTGATATTGAGGTACACCGGAATGACAAAATATCTCTGGAAGAAATCAAATATATGGACCCCGAACGCATTGTTATTTCACCAGGACCTGGAAAGCCAGAGGATGCTGGTCTGTCTATTGATTTGGTAAAAGAATTTGGAGAGTCAACTCCTATATTCGGTATCTGTTTGGGTCATCAAGCAATCACCGTTGCCTTTGGTGGAGATGTGGATAGAGCTAACGAAATAGTACATGGGAAGACCTCACAAATCACCCACAGTAGCTCGGCGATTTTTAGAGAAATACCGGAAACATTTGAAGCTACGCGGTATCATTCATTGGTTGCATTAAAGGATACCTTTCCTGATGAATTGAAAATTACAGCCCATACCAATAATGGACTCATCATGGCATTGGAACATAAAGAACATCCCATTTACGGGGTCCAGTTTCACCCGGAGTCCATAGTAACAGAACATGGAATGAAAATGGTAGAAAATTTTTTAGAATGCCCACTAAACACACGAAAAAATCGAAAATAAAAAAATGAAAAACAAAATTGTCTATAAAGAAGAGAGTTATCAAATAATGGGAACTTGTTTTGAAGTTTATAAGGAAATGGGGTGTGGGTTTTTAGAATCGGTTTATCAGGAATGTTTGGAGGTTGAATTCAATAACAAAGGATTACCAGTCAAGTCCCAAAAATTGGTAAGTTTAAAATATAAGGGGCAAAAATTAAAATATACTTTTGTCCCGAATTTTTTATGTTATGAAAAAATTATTGTAGAAATAAAAGCTGTTTCTAACTTAATTGATGACCGTCGCTCTCAAGTGCTTAATTATTTAAATGCCTCAGGAATTAACCTGGGTTTATTGGTAAACTTTGGGCATCATCCCAAATTAGAATATGAGAGATTTGTATAATAAATATTAGTAATCGGTTTAATAAAAATTTCTATTAATACCTTTTATTGTTTTTCGTGTATTTCGTGGGAGATAAAAAATGAAACAGACAATTGAAAAATTACTCGGTAACCAGAGCCTCACACAGGAGGAGTCCCGGGATGTGATGTTCAGGATTATGTCAGGGGAATATGACGATGCCCAGATTGCAGGCTTCCTCATCGCCCTTAGAGCTAAGGGTGAACGATCAGCAGAGATTGCAGGTTTTGCCCAGGCCATGCGGGACAAGATGACCAAAATTGAATCTGTGGATGATGCTATAGATATGTGCGGAACCGGCGGAGACGCCAGCGGTACCTTCAATATTTCCACAGCAGCCTCATTTGTAGTAGCCGGCGCAGGTGTACCAGTTGCCAAACACGGCAACCGGTCTATGACCTCCAAATCAGGCTCGGCAGATGTGCTTACAGCTTTGGGGGTTGACATCACCTTGCCTCCTGAAAAAGTATCTGAATGCATAAAAAATATCGGTATTGGCTTTATGTTTGCGCCCTCATTGCACCCTGCTATGAAATATGCCATGGGTGCCCGGAAGGCATTGGGTACTCGGACTGTCTT
This sequence comes from Fidelibacterota bacterium, assembly GCA_014381415.1. Classification (GTDB taxonomy): domain Bacteria; phylum Fidelibacterota; class Marinisomatia; order SCGC-AAA003-L08; family D37C17; genus D37C17. The sequence goes on along the minus strand of JACNLQ010000056.1, from coordinate 7,548 downwards.
TAACATATTGGGACCTCTATGCAATCCAGCAGGGGTTCACCGGCAAGTCATGGGTATCTTTGAGGGCAGCCTCACCGATAAGGTGGCCAAGGTGTTGCAGAAACTGGGTTCTAAACATGCTATGGTTGTGCATGGTTACGAGGGGCTGGATGAAGTTTCCACTACTGACACTACAAAGATCAGTCACCTGAAAATGGATAATACCATTGAATCCACTGCCATTTCACCCTCTGACTTTGGTTTTGAAAAAGCAACTTTGGTAGATTTAAAAGGGGGTGAGCCGGAAGAAAATGCCGTCATCATTAAAAAGATTTTGGATGGTACAGATAGGGGTAAAAAGGCAGATATCGTAATATTAAACGCAGCTGCAGGAATTTTTGTTGGTGGCAAAGCAGAAAACTGGGTGGACGGCATCCAATTAGCCAGTGAGGCGATTAATTCCGGAGCTGCTCTTGATAAACTCACTCAATTAGCAGCTGTAAAATGAACATCCTGGAAAAGATCATTCTGCATAAGCAGGAAGAGGTAAAGGAGCGCAGCAGGGTAACCCCCATTGAGCGTATTAAAGGCTCACAACGACTATATGCCATCCGTGATTTCAGGTCTTCCCTTTCCCGATATGGTATGCAGATTATTGCGGAGATCAAGCGCCGTTCACCATCTTCCGGTGATATCATGGCAGATGCTGACCCGGCGGCAGTTGCCAAGGCTTATGAACAGAATGGTGCGGCTGCTATTTCTATTCTCACCGATCAGGAATATTTTGGTGGTACGTTGGAATTTATTCAGCAGGTGAAGGAGGTGTCTGAATTGCCTATCCTCAGGAAGGATTTCATCATTTCAGAATACCAAATCTGGGAGTCTTTCCAGGCAGGAGCTGATGCTATTCTCCTCATTGCAGATGCCATTGATATTGAGTTGCTTTCTGAGTTATACAACCTTGCTTCTGGATTGGGACTGCATGTATTGGTGGAAACTCATAATCCGGAATATCTAGAAGCAATTACAATTCTAAATCCTGAAATAGTGGGTATTAATTGCCGCAATCTCAAAACCATGGAGACGAGTGTGGAATGGTTTGAGGAGGTATTTTCAAAATTGCCGAAAGACTGTATAAAAGTGGCTGAAAGTGGAATTAATTTACCTATCGATCTAGCAAATATTTCCCAAATAGGTTATGACGCTGCTCTGGTTGGAACAAGTCTTATGAAAACTGGAAATCCAGGGAATGCTTTAGCGAAAATATTAATGAGAGTTCCTGCGTGATTCAGGTGAAAATTTGCGGTATTACATCCTTAAAGGATGCCAATATAGCTGTAAATTATGGGGCATCTGCAATTGGGTTAATTTTCTTTCCGGGTAGTCCACGCTATGTTGATCCGGAAAAAGTAAAGAATTGGATTTTAGAAATTCCCGAATATGTTAAAAAAGTGGGTGTGTTTGTAGATGAAAAAAATGAAAATATCCATGGTATTGTAAGAAGTCTTGATCTGGATTTCATTCAGCTTCACGGAGATGAGTCTCCTGAATATTGTGCTCAAATTATCAAGCCAGTAATTAAGGTATTCCGAGTAGGTGATGATTTTGATTCCAATGTTTTGAGAAAATATCAAGTGGCTGCATTTTTATTTGACACCTACCAAAAAGGGAAACCGGGTGGAACAGGCGAGAATTTCAACTGGAAATTAATTGCAGACCTGAAAACAAATACTCCAATTATATTATCGGGTGGTTTGAATGCAGATAATATATTAAATGGTATTGAAATAGTGAATCCTGCAGTAGTGGATGTGAATAGTGGTGTAGAGTCAATTCCGAGGATTAAGGATAGGGGGAAAGTTAAAAATATTTTTTCTAAATTGGGCAATACTAAAGAAAATGGAAAACTATTCTAATGTATTTTATTATAATTACAAATGCCTTATAACCAGCCAGATAGTCGTGGACATTTTGAAGAATTCGGCGGAAAGTATGTCCCTGAGACGCTCATTCCAGCGATAAACGAATTGGATCGGCTTTACTCTGAAGTCAAAGATGATTCAGCATTTCAGGATGAATTATCCTCTCTGTTAAAACATTATTCCGGTCGTCCAACTCCCCTTTATTTCGCTAGGAGAATTTCTGAAGAATTGGGATATAACATATATCTTAAGCGGGAGGATTTGAACCATACCGGTGCTCATAAAATTAATAATGCATTGGGGCAAATTCTATTGGCAAAGCGTATGGGAAAGACGCGAATTATTGCAGAAACTGGTGCGGGAATGCATGGGGTAGCCACTGCTACAGTTGCGGCACAATTTGGACTGGAATGTATCGTCTATATGGGTGTGGAAGATATTCAACGGCAAAAACTGAATGTATTCAAAATGAATTTGTTAGGAGCGGAAGTACGGCCAGTGTCATCCGGTAGTAAGACATTGAAAGATGCCACCAATGAAGCTATCCGGGATTGGGTGACCCATGTAGAAAACACATATTATTTAATTGGCTCTGTGGTAGGCCCCCATCCTTATCCCATGATGGTACGGGATTTTCAATCTGTAATTGGTAGGGAAACTAAGGAGCAATACAAAGAATTATTGAATATTAAATCTCCGAACAACGAGTTCCCATCTCCAATCCCTGATATCCTTGTTGCTTGCGTCGGTGGCGGATCAAATGCCATTGGTATGTTTTATCCCTTTTTAGAGGATGAAATACGGCTTGTAGGGGTAGAAGCTGCAGGGCTTGGCGTGAAAACCAATGATCACGCAGCTACAATGACAAAAGGAGAGTTTGGTGTGCTCCACGGCTCTGCTAGCTATTTACTACAGACTAAAGATGGGCAGATAAAATTACCCCATTCAGTTTCCGCTGGATTAGATTATCCTGGCGTAGGACCGGAGCATAGTTACTTGAAATCCGCAGGAAGAGTGGAGTATGTGTCTGCTACAGATGAAGAAGCAATACAGTCATTTCAGTGGTTATCAGAAAAAGAGGGGATACTACCAGCATTAGAATCATCCCATGCACTGGCATTCCTAAAACAAAGGGATAATAATATTCAAGATGGTGAGAATGTCATTGTCTGTCTTTCGGGAAGAGGTGATAAAGATGTCCATACTGTCGCGGATTATTTGGGAAAAGAAATTTGATTTCACCACTAATATCACGAAGAACACGGAGTAAATTTTATTAGGATAATTAATATTACGGTGCCTCAGTACCCCGTGGTTAAAAAAAAATGAATAGGATACAGAAAATATTTCAAAACAGATCTGAAAAAGTAATCCCCTTTCTTACTGCAGGGTATCCAACAAAAGAGAGCGCTGTAGAAATGGTAATGGCAGCAGAGCAGGCGGGAGCTGCAATGGTTGAATTAGGTATGCCATTCTCTGATCCATTAGCTGATGGTCTTATAATTCAGGAAGCAAGTCAAATAGCCATTGAGAATGGTGTAAATATAAAATGGATATTAGAAACAGTTTCTAACATTCGAATGCAATCTGAAATGCCATTGGTGCTCATGGGATATATCAATCCTATAATTAAATATGGGGTTGATAAATTTATTATTGACTGCAAAAATGCAGGTGTAGATGGCTTGATTATTCCTGACCTTCCACCAGAAGAAGCGGAAGAAATAGTAAAAATGGCACAAAATGTAGGAATTTGTATAATTCTATTAGTGGCTCCCAATACTTCGGATGAAAGAATTCAAGAAATTTCGCAAATGGTAGGAGTATTGATTTACTGCGTGGCTATTCTTGGAATTACTGGAGGACAGGGAGCAAATGAGAATGAATTGAAAAAATATTTAAAGCGGGTTGAAAAATTTAGTAGCTGTCCTTTTGTCGTTGGATTTGGTATAAAAGAGAGAGTGGATGTGATTGAAATAAACAAGATGGCTCATGGTGCTGTAGTAGGATCAGCTATTATTGAGCAATTGAAAAACTCTGATGAACCAGTGAAGACAATTGGAGATTATATAAAGAAATTAACCAGAGGTACTGAGTGAAAATAGGAATACAAGGTGGTAAAGGCAGCTTTAGTGAAGAAGCGGCTAAAACATTTGCAAAAAATCATGGAATTGAAGATTTTGAAATTGAATACCTCATTTCATCCATGGCAGTATTAGAGGAAATTGAATCTGAAACAGTTCAATTTGGAGTCTTTGCCATGGAAAATGCACAGGGAGGGGTGGTTATTGAGTCAGTAGAAGCACTTGCGCAACACCGGTGCAATATTTTAGAAATGTTTCATATTCTGGTGAACCAAAATTTATTGGCATTGCCAGGGGTTCATGTGGGAGATATTACAGAAATACATTCTCATCAACAGGCTTTAAGGCAGTGTAAAGATTATCTTGCTGAACATTTTTGGACCAGGCCATTAATTGAAGCAGACGACACGGCAGAAGCTGCCCGGCGGTTAAGCGAGGGAAAATTATCTGCCACAGCTGGTGTGGTTGGAAGTGATTATTGTGCAGAATTATATGATTTAAATATTGTTGAAAATGGAATTCATGATTTAAAAAATAACATAACATTATTTTTGGGTGTGGATAAAATGGAAAAAAATATATGAAAACAGTAGGTATTATTGGATATGGTCGTTTTGGCCAAGTATTGGCTGAATTATTACAGAAACAATACGAGGTGAAAGTTTATGATCCTGAAATTGAAGCTGTTGATTTAACCTGCCCGCTTGAGGAAGTTCTGAAATCGGTTATAGTTTTTGTGTCAGTCCCAATCAGGAGTTTTGAATCGGTTATTCAAGGGATATCCCAATACAAGTTGTATAACACAACTATTATTGATGTTTGTTCTGTTAAGGTTTATCCTGTTGAAATTATGGAAAAATATTTACCGGAGCATGTGGGTATTATTGCCTCACATCCTCATTTTGGCCCAGATTCTTATTCTCCTTATAGAGAGCTAAAAACTACTTTGTACCCTGTTAGGGACAATTATAAACGGATTAAAGAAATTAAGGCGTTTTTTGAAAGTAATTCCATCCGAACGGTTGAACTTTCACCAGAAGAACATGATAAGATGGCTGCATCCAGCCAAGGGGTTACCCATTTTATCGGGCGTGTATTAAATGAGGCAGGTGTGGTATCAACACAAATTAACACTTTGGGTTTTACCGATTTATTAGGAGTAATTGAACAAACCTGCAATGATAGTTGGGACCTGTTTCGAGATCTGCAAAAATATAACCCTTATACAAATGAAATGATAGATGAATTGGTAAAAACAATTGGCAATCTTCACAATCAAATTAAAGATAATGAGGATTAAAGGTGAAATAAGTCTGCCTGGAGATAAGTCAATTTCTCATCGGGCGCTCATGTTTGCCTCTCTAACGGATGATGAGTGTGTTATAAACAATATATCCACAGGAGAAGATGTAGAATCAACTCGAAAGTGTCTAGAGAAATGTGGTATCCACAGTATAAAGTCAGGAAATACAGTTCGAATAAATGGAGGATCTTTTTCTAACCCTAGAGAGCCTCTCAATTGTGGTAATTCAGGTACAACCGTCCGTTTATTAGCAGGACTGTTGGTGGGCCAGGGAGTGACTGCTGAATTAGTTGGTGATGAATCATTATCAAATAGACCCATGAACCGAATTATTGATCCCCTTTCTGAAATGGGAGTAGAAATTGAATCAAATAATGGATTCCTACCATTGAAAATTAAACCTAACAAAGTAATTGGAATATCATTTGTTCCTTCTATTTCATCTGCTCAGGTTAAGTCATGTATTATGTTGGCTGGGCTTGGTGCTAATGGGCAAACTGTCATTAATGAAAATGTAAAAACTCGTGATCATACAGAGATTATATTAAAGGAGATGGGTGCCCCCGTTTCATCCAATGGGGCTATTTCCATAAACCCAATATCAGAACCTTTACAGTCATTTGATATAACAGTGCCAGGAGATCCTTCCACCGCAGCATTTTTTGCAGCAGCAGCAGCATTAATTCCAAATTCTTCCATTACCATTAAAAATGTATTGGCAAATCCCACCAGGATTGGTTTTTTCCAAGTGCTTAAGAAAATGGGAGGGGGAGTTGAATGGCGGAATATGCGAATGGAATGTGGTGAATCTGTGGGAGACGTACATGTGTATTGGGAACCCTTAAATGGAATTGATATCACTTCAGAATTGGTACCATCAGTTATTGATGAACTACCGATTATCGCAGTATTGGCTACTCAAGCTGATGGTCCTACCACCGTATCAGGAGCTGAAGAACTTCGTGTAAAGGAATGTGACAGAATTAAAGCCGTTTGTGAGAATATGCAAGCAATGGGTGGAGATATTATTGAAAAGAATGATGGGTTTATTATTAATCAATCGAATATATTGCATAATACAAATATAAAGACTTATGGCGATCATAGAATTGCCATGTCATTTAACATTGCTGGGCTGCTTACTGATGATAGAAATACATTAGATGATGAAGGCTGCATTAATATTTCATTCCCAGAATTTAACAATGTGTTAACACAGGTTATGGCATGAAGCATTTTGCTGTTATAGGCAATCCAATTGAACATAGCTTTAGTCCGAATCTTCATAACTATGTTTATAAATCTCTTTATATTGATGCAATTTATGAGAAGAAGAAAGTTTTTGAAAATGATTTGCCTCAAATAATGGGTGACCTCAAAACAGGTGCATTAAATGGTGTGAATGTGACCATTCCTCATAAAGAAAATGTACTTGATAATCTTGATGAGATAAATCCGAGGGCAAAAATTATTGGCGCGGTGAATGTTATACATAAGAATGGTGACAAACTATTTGGCAATAATACAGATTGGTTTGGTTTTTCTATGTCTTTAAAGAAAAATGGGATTGAAGTTAAAAATAAAGAGGTAATTGTTTTAGGTGCAGGTGGAACATCAAAATCAATTATATATGCGTTAATGCAGACTGATGTAAAAAAAATTGTACTATTAAACCGGACACTTCAAAAAGCAAAAGAATTACAAGATGATATTGTTTTTCCATTTTCATTGGATGATTCGGTACAATTGATAAAAAATGATTCAATCATAATAAATACCACGTCAATCGGAATGCAAAGCGAACAATGTCCAATTGATCTAGGATTACTCCATAAAAATCAAACTTTAATTGATATAATTTATACTCCATTGGAAACGACTATGTTGAGATTTGGGAACTCTATAGGCGCAAAAACGCTTAATGGATTAGATATGTTTATTTACCAAGCTTTGGCATCAATGGAATTGTGGTTTGGAGAGGATATTTCAAAGCAGGTAAATTTCACACAACTAAAAACTTATTTAGAGAACAATATATGTTAGAGAACAATATATGTTAGCAAGAATCAAATACCTCACAGCTGGTGAATCTCATGGTAAGGGACTATTAGGAATTATTGACGGACTTCCTGCTGTACTTGTAATTTCAGAAAATTATATGATATAGCATTTATTTCGTCGACATCTATCACATGGCCGTGTTGGACGAGTGAAAATTGAATCTGTCCATGCAGAAATATATTCTGGATTTCGCCCTGCA
>JACNLQ010000048.1 GCA_014381415.1 Fidelibacterota bacterium | reverse complement strand
AGTATACATAATAACTATTTTCAATCTGGAGTGGGATATATATTTCAATTGGAGAATTTAACGACCGATTTCGAAATTACAAAATTTTCTAATAATAACAATATTTCACCGTCAGTTTCTCTGGGAGTAGAGTTTTTCCCCTGGTTAAAGGGTGGCGTAGGTAGAATGATCTCTCAAATACCAATTAATTTTACATTGAATTATTCAGATTTTGAATATAGCCTCGGATCTATTTTTACCACACATGATATTGCAAATTATGCAATTGAACTAAGTAGTGAATTGGTGGAAATTAAATATTGTTTCACAGGTGACTATTGGAAGATTGCCAGTGATGATACCTTACGAGAAAATATAGCTTTTGAAATTGGTGCATCCCGTAATCATAACTTAAGGGGAGAATTATTGCTATCAAAAAAACAAAATATTATTTTGGAATTATCCAATCAATTGGATGTAACTAAAATTGACTTCCTAAATGATTCTGAGAACTCATTTTTAAAGGTGAATAAATTCAGCTCTGATAATTATAAGTTCTCACTCAACTATCAATTTCATTCCATAAATTATTTCTGGAAAATTGGATTTGTTAAACAACAATTAACATTATTAATGTCAAATAGAATTCGACCTTCTAGGATAAGCACAGATTTGGAATCATTTTATAATTCTGCAGCGATTTTAAATAATAAAAATACGGGTGCATTAATTCAGAGAGGCATTTCTCTCAATTTAAGCCCTTTAAGAAAAAATAAAATAAAACTCTATTACCAGGTTGATTGGATAAGCGATTCTTATGATATTAATCTCAATACCATCTCTTTATCCTTATTGGGTGGAATTCCTAGTTTTTATGATGATCAATATTTAAATATCATTAGAAAGGATGCAATTATTATATCTTGTGGTTTTAATTTGATCCAAAATAAATGGGGATTACAAATGGATATTTCTCAGCATGTTCCTTATTATATTAAAGTTAGGAAAGTATATCCCCAAGAAATATCAGATGATAAAGTAGGAAGTTATGGTGGAGGGCTTTTTCAACTAAATCTCACAAGATATTTAGATTGATGCATTTTATTTCCCAACCTGTTTCAGCTATTGGCTGGAAGACCGTACTCCCTGCAAATTACCCATAAATTTTAGGGAGTATTTTTATGGTAGATTTAATAATTGTCCTCATCAGTCTTATTATCGGTATCACAATTGGGTGGATATTAAAAGGCAAAAGCCAGCCTGCAGACAGCAGTGAATTGCAGAGTGAAATAAATAAATTGACAGGTGAAAAAGCCAGCGCTGAAGCTCGGCTGGAACAGTTAGATGAAACCAAAAAGGGGATGGAAGCTGTTTTCAAATCTCTTGCCTCCGACATTGCTAAGGAAAATAGGAAAGACTTCTTAAATCTTGCCGGGGAAAAATTTAAGGACATTTCCAAACAGGCGGATGAAAACCTCACCAAAAAGAAAGAACTCATTGACCAAAATTTGGGGGAAATGAAAAAAACCCTCAAATCCCTCCATGATCAATCTGTTACATTAACAGGGAATCTAGAAACCAGCAGCAAAGAAACCCAGAAGCTGCAGGAGTCCACTAATAAATTAAGAGAGATTCTATCCTCCTCACAGAAACGGGGGCAGTGGGGAGAACGCATGGTGGAAGATATTTTGGACTTCATCGGATTTATGGAAGACAAAAATTATGTGAAGCAAACCCAGGTTGAGTCAGGTGAAAAACCCGATTATACCTTTTTCCTTCCCAAGGAAAAGAAACTCAATATGGATGTAAAATTCCCCCTTGCAAGTTATGAACGCTTTATAAATTCGGAAATTGATGAGGAACAGGAAGGTCATAAAAAAGATTTTCTGCGAGATGTCAAAATTCACATTAAAGCAATAGCCGGGCGGGCATATATCAATCCCGCTGAGGGTACCCTGGATTATGTGTTGATGTTCATCCCTAATGAATCCATTTATGGTTTCATCAATCAGGAGGATACTCAGCTTATTGATTATGCTTTAGAGAAAAAAGTTCTGCTATGTTCTCCACTTACGCTGTATGCTATGCTTTCACTTATTTATCAGGCAACCCGCAATTTCGCCATGGAAGAAAAAGCCACTGAGGTCATGAATCTGCTGAATTCATTTCGGCTTCAATGGGATAAATATGTTGAGGTTATGGATAAAATGGGTCGTAGCTTGGATACTGCCAAAAAAGATTATGATATTATGGTAGGTACCCGGAAAAATCAGCTGGAAAAACCACTCAGTAAAATTGAAGAGATTACTTCTGGGGGTGAAGTGATGGAGTTAGAGGAGTAATTTATCAACAACTTGGAAAAGTCGTTGACCTAAAATTAATTAATCACCGTCTGTGCTTTATAAATCGACTGGATCTTATTGGCAGATTCGCTGAGATGGGCATTGGTATAATCGTCAAAATCTCCCAATTCTAAAGACTCTTTGATAATTGCATGCAATTTCCGAAGACTGGCTCGTGCCAGAGCAACCGCATCCGAGTGAAAATATCTCTTTTTATTTAACAAAATAATACTCAAAACCTCAATGTGAGATTTCTGTAGGTCTCTACGGAAGCTGTTTATGTTTTTATTTTGTTCCAGTTCTGTCCAAAGGGATGTGGTAATTTTCTGGAAATGTTCAGTAAGGGTATAAATGGATTCACCCTTAGGAAATTTTAATTCATTATCTCGAATTCGCGCAAAAATTCGGGGGTGGTGCAGGCGGTATATACTACCGGATTGAATAAAGCGTACATAATCATGAATGGGATAGTCAATGCGACTCATTCGCCAAACAGTTCCCTTAAAATCCCAACCCCTTTCTGGAGCCAGTTTATTCAAAAGTTCAGGATCAAAATCAAAGGTATCCTCAGCCAAAATATTTTCTAAAATAAAATTAAGAGCTTCCCTTTGTTTAGCTGCAGGGACAATTGTAAATGGATTATCTCCACCTGGGTCCCCTACGTGATGACGGCTATGGTGGATACCTCCAATATATTTTGCAATATTGCGTGCAGCACTTAAATAATTCCGCAATCCTCTACCAAACACTCTCCGAATTTTAGAATATTTTTCACCTGGTTTCTCAAAATATTCTGGAATAACCTCAAGCAGCTCCTCTGACATGTCAAATCGTTTCTGGTAGTATGCCATGGGGTCATTGGTTAAATCCCATGCACTTGAATGGGGGTCCATACCTCGTGTTGATTGCCCAAAAGTGTCTTCGTCCGTCCCATATCGCAATAATGGATCTGCAGAACGTGAGGCAATGGACTCTAGGAATTTTTCTTCAGAATGCCCTGATCTGTCTGGTTGTTTATAGGCATATTCAATAGCCCAATAATCATAAGTCCCTGGTTTGGTTTGAAAAAAAGTTTCACCATCAAATACATTAATTGGTTGATAATCCATTACCGATCCACTAATTCCATATTTTTGAGTAAAAGCAGGATCACTTAACTGTTCAATTGAGTAAATAGAGCTGGCTTTAAAATTATGCCGTAACCCCAAAGTATGCCCCACTTCATGCAAAATAAGATCTACAATTCCATTATGGATATACTTTTGTAGCTCATCGTCAGTCCCTTCAATTATTCCGGTTGTGGTCATTTCATCCCATCCCGATGCCATTTCATCTCGAAGATGATCACCATATTGACACATTTCAGAGGAAAATTCTTCAATAGGTTCTTCCGATTCAAAATCCATGCTTACCTGTCCCAGAATTGGGGCAACAAATTCTGTTTGTGCACGGTACATGGACCTCACAAAATCGGCGCTAATCCTAATATCTGCATCGTAGAGTTCCCCTGTATATGGGTTTGCTCGGGAAGGTCCAACAGCATAGCCTGACCCGGGTTGGAACATCCATCTTATAGTATTATAACGAACATCGGCAGGATCCCAATCAGCATCATCCGGCATTTGCTTAACCACTACCGCATTTTTAAATCCAGCTGCTTCAAACGCTTCATTCCATGCTAAAATTCCCTCTCGAACAGCAGCTCGAAGTTCATAGGGAATAGAATTTTCCAACCAATAAACTATGGGTTCTTTAGGCTCAGATACTTTTGCCTGGGGGTTTTTCTTTTCCAAATTCCAGCGATTTATATAGCGGATATAGGGAGAGTCCTGTCGGACATCTGTATAGTCTTGAAAAATGGTTGTAAAGTGACCCACTCTATCATCAGCCAGGCGAGGTTGATAGTCCGTTTCAGGAATCGCTGACAGGCTCACATGATAATTAACCGAAACGCTGGTGGAACTTGGTAGAGTATAAATATACTTTCCCTTTTTGCCCTTGAAATGCAGAGAAATTTCAATTTCAGTATTAAATGGGAAAGATTTTAGGTCTTCAAAATAACTGTCCTTTTTGTCAAAGCTATAAATACCCTGACTTTTCCGGGTTATTTGTTCAATATCATAAATAAAGAGTGTACCAATATCCACTAAAATTGCTCCACTTTTAGGATGGGGTTTACTCTCGATTTTTGTGGATGAAAGAATAGAATTTGAGGTGTGTCTTTCAACAGATCTGCGGAATGGAGAATCTTCGTCCGCCCGAAATTTCACGTTCACATTCACCAATTGTACACGTTCACCCACCTGCTTAAACATGAAGGGGTATTCATCTAACATGGAGCTTCCATCCAGATAATATCCATCACCAGATTGTCGGGTGAGACCTGCCAGGTATATTTTTTCAAATTGGTCAGGATTAATTGCCAGGAAAGCTTTGCTAATTTCTTTTTTCCAATAGAGAGTGAAAAGTCCTTCTATTTTTTGGTAATCTTTGATTACATTTTTGAAGGTATTTTTACCACCATTTTTCTTAGATTTGAGTGGTTTTTTATGATGAACTTTGGTGGTGTCATTCAATAAGAAGTCGATGTTGAGGTCGGTGTAGGGGTCAGCAAAGCACAGAGCTAATGGAATAAGACCTGTGAAAAGAAAAAGGGAAAGTATTCTAATCAATTTAGTCATTCGAGAGTAAACAAAATTACATTAATTCTGTGGTAATTCATTCATAATATTTATTCCCAAATTGGTTCAAATCAGATTTTCAATTTGAATGGATTTCATTATTTAAAGGATTAATTTTACTTTTTCCACCAATTCTTCAACCTCTGATTGGGTGGCTGCTTCAGCATAGATGCGGATTATGGGTTCAGTATTTGATTTACGAATATGTATCCAAGAATTTTCCCAGCTGAGTTTAAGCCCATCTGTTTTATCAGGTTTAGCATCAGAAAAATATTGTTCTATTTTATCTAATATAGATTGAGGATCAACAGACCCCAGTCCAATTTTATCTTTAACCATGACAAATTGAGGCATTGATGTAAAAATTTCACTCACTTTTTGAGTATCCTGAGCCATGCGGTGTAAAAACATTGCAGCAGCTACTAATGAATCCCGTCCGTAATGGCTCTCGGGTAAAATGACGCCGCCATTTCCTTCACCTCCCAGCTCAGCGTTGACTTCCTTCATTTTGTTTACAACATTTATCTCCCCAACAGCTGACCTGATTACAGAACAGCCATATTTTTCAGCCACCTTATCCAGTGCCAAAGTTGAAGAAAGGTTTGTTACTAAAGGATTACTGGAATTAGTGGTATTTAAAAAGCCATCTGCACAAATTACGAGGGTATATTCTTCACTAAGCGGATTACCATTTTCATCCACAACAGCCAAGCGATCACCATCAGGATCTGTTGCAAACCCCACATCTGCATTATGAAATTTAACTGAATCCCCCAGTTTTTTAAGATTCTTTGCTAATGGTTCTGGTCCCCGTAGGAATTCTCCATTGGGTTCGCAAAATAACCGATGAACCTTGCATCCCAGCGCTTCAACCATTTCGGGCAATGCTAATGAGCCAGCGCCATTTACAGCATCCACCACTACTGAAAAAGTCCGGTTTTTTACTGCCTTTGAATCAATAATAGATAAATTTAAAGTATGTTCAATATGTGGTTGAAATCCATTATCAACTTTTTTAAATGAGCCTGAATTTTGGTGGGAAGACGAAATACGATCTGCAATTTCAAATAAGCGATTATTTTTTTCACCATTGAGAAAACAGCCGTCTGCATCAATAAATTTTAAGCCATTCCACTGGGTTGGATTATGACTGGCAGTTATTACGATGCCCCCAGCCATTTTATTTTTTTCCACCAGAAATTGTGCGGTGGGTGTGGGGATGACTCCATAATTGACCGCATTTCTCCCACATTGGCTGAGAGCTTTACATCCCGCATCAATAAAAGAATCACCATGGGGTCGGCTATCCCGAGCTATGAGAATTTCACCTTTACCTTGAATCTCTGAAAATGCCTGAATATGTTGCATTACTACTGAATCGGTGAGGTTGTCCCCAACAATACCTCTAATTCCGGAAATTCCCCGTATTAATTCCATGGTCAAAATTAAAACGAAATAAAGGTGTATAAAAATGGAACAAAAAAAATCCAGACATAATCTGGATTTTCTTTTTTATTAAGTTGGTTTCGCCTGAGAGAAAAGCGTAGGACGATATGGAACTCGTCTTCGTTTACTTCTCTTGGCAATTTTTCGTGCTTCGCTGGGTTTGATGTAATAGGCTCGCGCCCTTACATCTCTTAGAATTCCAGCTTTTTCCCACTTCTTTTTAAAGCGTCTTAAGGCTTTTTCAAATGGTTCATCTTCTCGAATTTTAATGCTTACCAAAGTAGTATCTTACCTCCTCTCAATTTATCCTAAATATTGTCTTAATTTTCTGCTTCTTGAACGATGTCGCAGACGGCGAATTGCCTTTTCTTTTATCTGTCTAACACGTTCCCGGGTCAATCCAAATTCTTCCCCAATCTCGTTCAGTGTAAGGGCATAGGAATGACTGATACCAAAATACATTTTTATAACTTCCCTCTCCCTGTCTTTCAGAGTATCCAATGCCGCAGCAACTTCTTCCTGAAGAGAGTCCATCTGCAATTCTTGATCAGGTTCAGCGGTGGCTCCATCAGGAATTACATCCAACAGACAATTTTTGTCTTCATCTGAAAATGGTGTGTCCAGGGAATGGTGCCTCCGGGAGATCCGTTGTGCATCATTAACTTCATTGGGTTTCATTTCTAATTGCCGTGCTAGTTCATCTGCACGGGGGGAACGCTCGAATTCCTGTTCCAAACGCTCAGCTGCTTTATTAATTTTGGAAATGGTACCCACCCGATTGAGGGGTAATCTAACAATTCTGGAATGCTCAGCTAAAGCCTGTAAAATAGACTGGCGAATCCACCAGACCGCGTAGGAAATAAATTTAAAACCACGGGTTTCATCAAATCGTTCAGCGGCTTTTATGAGTCCTAAATTTCCTTCATTAATAAGGTCTGTTAGTGGAAGTCCCTGCCCCTGGTAATCTTTTGCAACACTTACAACAAACCGTAAATTGGCTTCAGTGAGCTCTTTTAAAGCCAGACGATTCCCCTGCTTAACTAAAATTGCAAGCTCAACTTCTCTTTGAGGAAGTAGGGGCTCAAATCGACTAATTTCCTGCAGATATTTACTGAGGGATCGATTGGCATCACTCCCTAATTTTTTAATTTTCTTTTCAAGCTTGGCAATTTTTTTCTTTCTCTGAGCACGCTTCTTTTCCTGCTCAGCCATAAGCAATTCTTCTTCTTCTGTTAGAACATCTTGAGTATCTTCAGCTTCTAATTCTCCCTCTCCCATTTTGGTAGGGATTTGATCCTTTAGTTTTTTTGCTTTTTCTTTTGCAGTTGGCTTCTTTTTTGTATCAGGTTTAAATTTTGCTTTTGCCTTTGGAGTAGTCGATTTTTTAGCAACAATATTTTTAGGAGATGTTTTTACAGGAGCTTTCTTTTTTACTACAGTCTTTGAAGCAGCCTTCTTTTTTACTTGAGTTTTAGTTTTAACAACAGCCTTTTTCTTTGGTGCGGGTTTTTTGGCAGTAGCTTTTTTAGGGGTCTTTTTTGCAGTCGCTTTTGAAACTGTCTTTTTAGGCGCGGCTTTTACCTTTGCAGGTGTTTTTTTTGGTGCAACTTTTACTTTTTTTGTTTCTTTGGTCTTTTTTGCCATCGAATTCCTCTAAATATGAATAGAAAATTAGCCCGATATATTAATATGACGTTTGATACTTATCCAACAAAAATCAGATTATAAATCTGAATAAATCCATTGGGACTTATTTCTTCAGGCCGGCTATTTGCCCATTTTTCAATTTTCCCTGATTTATAAGCTTCTGGTAAATTATTTTTTAGCTTCTTCCTCCGTTGAGAAAAAGCTTGTTTTACCAAATTTGAAAAATTGTTAAATTCCGGCAATTCTTTATCTTTTGGATAAAATGTTAATACAGCTGAATCTACATCTGGTTTGGGATGGAATACATTTTTCGAAACGATAAACTCAATCTTTACCTCACAATACACCTGGCACATAACAGAAATACGACCATACGATTTGTTGCCATGATTGGAAACAATCCGCTGTGCCAATTCTTTCTGAAACATAAGTATCATTCGTTCCCAATTCTGCCATGCTAACAATTTGAATAAAATGGGGCTGCTAATGTAATACGGCAGGTTTCCAATTATTTTTACCTCACCTTTAAGCTGATTCAAATCCCATTCTAAAATGTCCCTCTTGTGAATGGTGACATTTGGATAGTTATTTTTTTCCAATTGCGTTATAAGTAGAGGATCAATTTCTACTGCATGTATTTGCTTTGATTGATTACTTAAATGCCTTGTAAGTGCACCATCACCCGGTCCGATTTCTAATATATTATCGGATTGGCGAGGCTGTAGGCAATTGACAATTTTGGTGATGGTATTGGGGTCTCGCAGAAAATTCTGCCCCCATTTTTTTCGGAAGGGATGAGAGAGGTTAGTCATTAGTCAATTGTCATTATTTTTAAGTTTCAAACTATTTAATGACTTCACACCTGCTTCCTGTTTCATGTTTTCTGCTTCCCATTTACATAATTTTATTAAATAGATTTAATGCAGTTTCAGTAGTGGACTCCATCACCTCTTCCAGAGAAATTTCCTTCAGCTCAGCTATTTTTTCAGCTACATGGAGAACATTTTTAGGTTCATTCTGTTTTCCACGATAGGGTTTAGGGGAGAGGTAGGGGGAGTCTGTCTCTATCATCATTCGCTCTAAGGGGACTTCTTTCACTACATTTTCTAACTCTTTTACAAAGGTAATCATACCGGTAAAGGAAATATGAAAACCAGTTTCCAATATATTTTCTGCAAATTCTACGTCGCTGGCAAAACAGTGTATAACCCCTCGGTTTAATCCGGAGTTCTGAATTCCTTCAAGTATATCATCATCTGATTCCCGGCAATGCACTACAGCAGGCAATTCTAATGATTTTGACATTTCCAACTGTTCATGATACACTCTTCGTTGAACTTTTCTATCACTAAAATCATAGTGATAATCCAAGCCCATTTCTCCTACTGCTACCACTTTTGGATGCTGTGTAAATGCTTCCAGTTCATACAAATATCCTTTGGGAGCCTTATCCGCTTCGTGTGGATGTATTCCACAAGTGGCATATACAGCGGGGTACTTTTCTGCTAACTTCAGACATTCTTCAGAGGATGGCAGATCCACACCAATGGAGATAATCTTCTCAACTCCATTATTTTCTGCAACTTGGATTACCTCATCAATCCTGTCTGAATAATCCTTATAACTGATATGAGCATGGGTATCTATGAGCATGTATTTAAATTATTTTTTGGTCAAAAAATAGTTAGGGTATTTTTATCTAAGAATGTGAATCGATGACATCCACTCTTGAGAGGGGCATCACGAAGTGAAGGGGTGTGTTGAATGTATAGTTGGTAAAGTAAATAAAGCAAAAAGTTGATATATATTTTGAAGGTTTAAATTTGAAACCCACCCCTCGGCTTTGCCAGATTCCCCTCCTTGGATGGGAATATATATTTTGAGTTTTCTGCTAACAATTTAATGGTTTATATAGGTCATTCTATTATTATTCGGGGGAAAGGAGATTTTCCTTCACCTAATACAGATCCCGGCGTCAGCAATACAATATTGGTTTCATTTAATGGAATATTTCCTGCCCCCAAAATTTTTAAAATAGCGGTGGTTTTCTCAGGCATCACCGGATTTAATAGCTGAGAACCTATACGAAGTACATCTGCAGATAATGCCAGGGTTGTTGCAGCGGAACTGCCCGGAGTAGAATCTTCTTTAATAGATTTCCATGGAGCTTTAGCTTCCAGGTAGCGGTTAATTTTTCGAAGAAGGGAAAGGGTAGTTTCCAATGCATCATGTATTTTCAATTCTTGAATGAGTTTGCTCACAGATTTGGGGGTTATTTTGGCTTGGGCTATGAGTTCCAAATCAATTTCATTATAATCTCCACTTTCAGGTATTTTACCATCAAAATGTTTCTGAATGAGCATGGTTACCCGATTAACCAAATTGCCATAATCATTAGCTAAATCAGCATTATATCTTTTGATAAAACTTTCCATGGTAAAATTTGCATCCATCCCCAGCACCATATCTCGCATGAGGAAAAATCGAACAGAATCCACTCCATAATCATCAATGAGCTCTAAGGGGTTCACCACATTCCCCAGGGATTTACTCATTTTTGACTCTTCGTTCATCCACCATCCATGAGCAAGAATAGACTTTGGAAGGGGAAGACCAGCTGCCATGAGCATGGTAGGCCAATACACAGCATGGGTGGTGAGAATATCTTTTCCCATTAAATGATAATTAACAGGCCACCAATTTTGAAAAGTCGTCTCATCTTTTCCCCAACCTATGGCAGTAATATAATTTAGGAGTGCATCAAACCAGACGTAGGTAACATAATCCTTGTCAAATGGCATTTCAATGCCCCAACTCAATCGGGATTTTGGCCGGGATATGCAAAGATCATTCAGGGGATTACGGAGAAAGCCCAATATTTCATTTTTGCGAGTTTCCGGTTTTATAAATTCCGGATGATTTTCAATATGGTCTATGAGGGCATCCTGATATTTCGACATCTTGAAGAAATAATTTTTCTCCTTCAATTTTTTAATCTGCCGGAAATCACCTTCTTCTACTTCTTTTTCTGTAACAAATCGCTCTTCTGATACGGAGTAGAGCCCTTCATATTCATCCGCATAAATTTCGCCTTTTTCATAGAGGGTAGTGAGCAGTTCTTTTACGCGATCTGTATGCCGGGGTTCGGTAGTACGGATAAAGTCATCGTAATTAATATGCAGTTTTTCCCATAATTCCTTAAACCGTACTACAAATTCATCAACATGCGTTTTAGGGTCAACATTTCTATTGGCAGCAGCTTCCTGAACCTTTTGTCCATGTTCGTCAGTTCCGGTGAGAAAGTGTACCTCTTCTCCCATAATACGGTGATATCGTGCCAGCACATCTGCTAATATAGTGGTGTATGCGTGACCAATATGTGGCTTGTCATTCACATAATAAAGTGGAGTAGTAATATAGAATTTTGACATATTTCCTTGATGAGTTAACTATATAATTTAGAATGAAAGGATTAACTGATTGTATGTAAAACTTTCTCATTTGAACTAATCCCCCTACCCCCATAAAAACTCACCCCGCCTTCGGCACCCCTCTCTTTGAAAGAGAGGGGACGGGGGAGAGTTCCCATGTGACCCTAATCACAAATCATAGCTCTCCTTAATAAAAACTTCTAAATTCACTTAAAATCATCGTATATTCAAGGCTCAGAGGAGAAAATATTTTATTATAATGAAACGAATTTTATCAATAACCATTCTATTTTCAGCTTTATTGCTGGCAAATGATTTCAGTGAAGGACCTTACGGATCAAATTATTTTGATACGGCGGGTCCTTTTACTTTAGTGGATTTAAATATGGAATTAGGAGACGTTACTGGTGATGACATTGTCAATATTTTAGATATTATTTCTACGGTAAATTATATTTTAGGAAACGATGATTTCACAGCTGAGCAAATTATTCAAGCAGATATGAATTTTGATGGAACAATAAATATCCTTGATCTCATTGGTTTAGCTAATTTAATCTTAAGTTCCCAACCAGGTGCATGGGATTTTGCAACTCAATGGAATGGAGAAGAGAGTTATATTTTTATAACAATTGGTCCTACAAGCAGCACTACTTTATGGAATGCCAATGATGCTGATGACCTCTTAGATAATTCTCCGGACAATGTACATTATTTTTTCCTTTCAAATCGCTCAACTTATTTTGATGATGTACGAGTACAAAAAGGTGATTTTGATGTTTTGATAAGTGGTCTTTCTGAATCTGAGCAAGCCCATTGGAAAACCCATTTGCATTTTATTCCAGATAAATGTGATAGCCATGGTGATGAATTTACGGATGCTGTTTGCGGAATCCGTGCCATTGGTATAGACCGCTTTCAGCGTTGGAAAGAAATTGGATATTTAGGCAATCCGGCTAACTTCAGTGGAACCTATATGGGTTATATTGCTCACGAAGCTATTTATTATAATTATGAGTTTGGTGCATTGTATGATGCAGAAGGTAGTTATGATGAAATAACCGTTTTTGAGCGCGAACATTATACTGGGGGATGGGCAGCATCCATTTATAAAGCCGTTGAATTACCCTCGGATTCAGATTTGAACGGTTATAAAGGTTTAAGCGTTGAACTACTTCGTGGATGTCCCGATGGAAACATGAATTACAGTGATGCGGGCTGTGATGATTATGACAGAATTGCACATTTATATTCCTGTGAAGCAGACAGCTCAGGTTGCACAGAAATTGCCCGATGGATTACCCCCTTTGATCGCCAACCCCATTCTTTAACCGATATTACACCGTTTATTTCCCATTTAAGACCCGGAGGAGACAGGGTTATAAAATTTCAAGAATCGGGATGGCCAAATAGTTTATTAACCCTTCGTTTTAGGTTTCATCATTATTTACCTGAAGAAGATTATGAATATTCTCCAATGGAATATGAAAACGCCTGGAATGGAACGGTGCAGTTTAATCCACAATATGCAGATAACAGACCTCCGGTTGTTTTCACGCCTCCTGAAGGGGCTCAAAGGGTAGAATTGGTTGCCTATATTACGGGGCATGGTTGGGGATCTGCCGGTTGTTATAATTGCGCAGAGTTTTGTAACTCTCGCCATGATTTCACAGTAAATGGCGGAACATTAGAATTTCAAAAATCCCACCCGGAAGCAGGAGATAATAATTACTGCATGGAGTTAGAAACAATTGCTCAAGGTGTAGTCCCTAATCAATTTGGTACTTGGGGTTATGGTCGTGCAGGCTGGTGCCCGGGGATGGATGTAACTCCTTATATTACTGATATTACAGAATACATTAGTATCGGTGAAGAGAATATAATTCAATACGATGCATGTAGAGTGGTGGGAAATAATTGTGTTACTCCACCTACCTGTCAAGGCGATGGGTACTGCCCGGAAATTGCCATGTCATCCTACATAATTTATTCTTACTAAAAGATAAAATATTAAACCAAAAAACTTTCCCTTTCCCTTAAATGGTAGATAAATTTCATACCTTGAAATCCTTACAATTATCAATATTATATTTAGGAATCATTTATATGTTTTCCTGCAGTGAAAACCAGGAAATCCATATTTCAAAAACGGTGCAATTTGAAGGAAAAATCTATTTATTGGATTCTGATGATCCCTTTACTGGGATATTATATAATGAATATTCCAATGGACAGCGTGAGTATGAAGGGTATTATAAAAAGGGAAGCCCAAACGGTAAGCTAACCTATTATTTTGAGAATGGTTCAATAATGCGTGAGGGGGTTTTGAAAAGTGGTTCTCCTGCAGGGCGGTGGACGTATTATAACTCGAATGGCAGTATAAAAGAAATTAGAGATCACTAAATTAAATGTCAGAAAAAGCAGAATCATCATTTATTAAGTGGATATCCATGATAATCTGTACCGCATTGATGGTATTATATTTATGGCTGGTCTTGTATGTTTTTTAATGGACAATTATAATGTTTGACTGGCTCACCCTGGAATGGCTTATGGCAAATTTGGAATGGGTGGTTTTAGGTATGTTCGTAAGTTTGGGAATTTTACTTTTTTTTCCGGTTTTGCTCACCCTTGAATTCCGAAAATTAGGTAAAAAGGAAAAATAGTTAATGGAATCACTATATATCCTCATTGGTATTTGCTGTGGCATTTTTGTTTTGTTTTCACTGAGTGAAGTTGTGACCTTGAAGAAAGAAGTAAAAAAATTAAATGGAATCGTCACCCACCTCCTAAAAGCAGATCAATCTAAAAATAATAGTTCTGAATAAATTCAATTTAAATTCCTGTAAATAACTCATTTTTTCATATTTTATAATACCTGTAAATTAAAAACTAAGTTTCTTTGGAAATTTTAACCTTAACTTATAATTAATGACTGAATCTACACAACTATCGCAGGAGAAAAACTCCAAGGTATATACTTTATACTATGCTTTTTTTCTCATTCCCCTAATGATCACAATCTTTGGGGTAATGTTTTTTTTCATGTTTAAGGTGTTAACCTATGAAACAAATTCTCCTTATGAATATCTTACAAATGTGCAAATTGGTTCGGCTACTAAACGCTGGCAATCGGCTTATGAATTATCAAAATTATTATCAAACCCGGATTTAGTACCCCTGGATGCAGGGTTTAAAAATAAGATGATATCTGTTTATCAAAAATCCATTCATGATGACCCAATGGTGCGAATGTATTTGGCTTTGGCAATGGGCAGAACCGGACAGCAGGAATTTGGACCTGCATTGATTGAGGGATTGAATGATGAGGACATGGGTAGTCGCCTTGCTGCAATAAAAGCTTTGGGCATTTTAAGATATGAACCATGTGTAGCTCAAGTTCAAAAATTTATCCAGGATTCACGCTCTAATGAAGAGAAACTTGCTGCTGCTATTACACTAGGTTCATTGGGAGATACATCTGTAATTCCTGAATTACAGAATTTATTGGAAGATGAAGAACCTAATATTCGCTGGGACGCAGCCATAGCTCTGGTAAAACTTGGGGATGTATCAGGCAACCAAACGATTAATAATTTATTGGATAGATCATACTTAAATAATTTCAATGAGGTGGACGAAGAGGAAAAGGTGCAGGCTATATTGGTTGCCATTCAGGTCTCTTCTAAATTTCCATCTGACAATTTTATAACCAATCTGTTAAAGTTAGCTACCTTTGATCACAATATGAAAATTAGGGATCTTGCCATAAAAACATTAGATAAAACCTACAATAGGAAAATATAAATGTCAGATAAAGTAATACCAAAAGCATCAATTAATACAAATTCAGAGAGTGATCTGGATAGAAAGGGATTTCTAGGTTGGCTCTCAATAGGATGGCTTGCATTTGCAGGAGCAACAGGCGGTTTTTTCACCATAATGATACGCTTCTTATTTCCCAATGTATTATTTGAACCACCCCAATCATTTAAAATTGGTTTCCCGGATGATTTTGCAATCGGAAAGGTTGATACTCGATTTAAGAAAAAATATGCCGTATGGGTTGTACGAAATGAGGAAGGAATTTATGCACTCTCAACAGTATGCACTCATTTAGGATGTACTCCAAATTGGCTAGAAGTTGAGCAAAAATATAAGTGTCCCTGTCATGGTAGTGGTTTTAGAAAAACAGGAATCAATTTTGAGGGTCCTGCCCCAAGACCTCTTGAACGTCATGCTATATCCTTAGCATCTGATGGTCAAATAATTGTGGATAAAACTATGCGTTATAAATGGGAAAAGGGTGAGTGGGAAGCAGAAGAATCATTTTTAAAAATATAATTTATAAATAAACTAATGGCTGAAAAAGAAAAGAAAGAATCATTATTAGACAAGTTGGGTGAATCCCAAGTCTGGAAATCAATTATAAGGTCTGGTGTACCTAGAAGCAGACGACAGAGAATGTATGCAGTTTTGGGAAATGTATTTCTCCATTTGCATCCAGCAAGGGTACCCAAACATGCTGTAAAAATTGGATACACATGGTGTATGGGAGGGTTGTCATTTTTTCTATTTGTTGTGTTGACGATTACAGGAATTTTACTCATGTTCTATTACCGCCCAACCGTAGAATATGCATATACCGACATTATTGATCTAACTGAACAAGTACCCTTAGGAATTATGAGAGAACTCCACCGATGGGGAGCACATGCTATGGTCCTAACTGTTTGGCTACACATGCTGCGCGTATTTATGACCGGATCCTATAAACCTCCACGCGAATTTAACTGGGGTGTTGGTGTGCTGCTAATGACCATTACTCTTTTCCTCAGTTTCACTGGATATCTTTTACCATGGGATCAATTGGCAATTTGGGCGGTAACAGTTGGTACTAATATGGCACGGGCACACCCCTTTATTGGTCATGAGGGACCGGGAGCTTCCCTTTTGGCTATTGGTGATATAAATCTGGTTCACATGGGGTCGGATGTACGTTTTGCATTGCTTGGTGGAAGATTTGTGGGAGAAGCAACTCTTTTACGATTCTATGTTCTACATTGTATTGCAGTTCCGTTTATTGCCATGATTTTTATGGCGGTTCATTTTTGGCGAATTCGGAAAGACGGTGGTATTTCCGGTCCATTGTAAAATAAGGGATATTTATGAGTTATATTAAAAATCTATTTGATTTTCTGTCTGCACCTACAATTTCTTTTACCCTGCTGACAGTGGCATTCCCATTTATTTTTCCTCCAAGTGATTGGTTTGATAAGAAAAATAAACAATGGGGGATTTATAAGCTCTGGACAAATAAGGGTGCATTCTGGATTTTTATGTCCATCACTTTCTTTTTTGTCATTGGATACTTTGATCCCTATTTCAACCTCACTATGACAAAACCGGATAACATTCCCATTATCTTAATGATTTATTCCATGATATTTGTTATTTGGCTGGGCATGAAACAAGCCTATATTAATGATGCCAGATTAGACCGAGGAGAAAAACCAAAAGAGTGGAATGACCCTGATGATAAAGTATTGGTTTGGCCTGATTTAGTATATATTGAACTCATAGCCTTAATTTTATTTATGGTATTATTAATTGTATGGTCAATCTTAATTGGGGCTCCTTTAGAAGAACCGGCCAACCCGGCAGCAACACCAAATCCATCTAAAGCGCCCTGGTATTTTCTTGGGCTTCAGGAAATGCTTGTCTATTTTGACCCATGGATTGCTGGTATTATTTTCCCAATTTTTATTATTGTTGGTATGATGGCAATCCCTTATATGGATATTAATAAAAAAGGGGATGGGTATTATTCTTTTAAAGAACGACGTGTTGGCTATTTTATTTTCATGTATGGTTGGATGGTTCTTTGGGTATTCCTCATTGTAATTGGAACCTTTTTCCGCGGTCCAAACTGGAACTTTTTTGGACCGTTTGAATGGTGGGATCCCCATAAAGTTGTTCCACTTACTAATATAAACCTTTCTGAGTATGTATGGGTTAAACTCCTGAATAAGGGATTGCCAACAAGTATTCTTGCACGTGAGGCAGTGGGGTTTGTCGCTGTTGTTGGGTACCTATTTGTAATGCCACTTTTACTTGCTAAAACCAAGTTAAAAAAATTGTATGAACATTATGGACCTGTTCGCTATTCAACCTTAATGTTATTTGGCTTGACCATGTTTTCCCTGCCAATAAAAATGTATCTCCGGTGGTTATTCAATTTGAAATATATAATTGCGATCCCGGAATGGTTCTTTAATATTTAATTAAAATAGAGACTTAATTTTGAACGACGAAAGATATTGGAATATTAATAAACTAAATAAATGGTTTGCCATTTCCAGCATTATTTTCATGGCTTCCATAATTTGGATGTTTATAGATGATAATGATGATGATTTTAAAGTGTATCAACGAAAATTTAGGCAAATGGAAATTGAAAATGAAGAAAAAAAATTAATTTCTGAATTAGAAGCTGTAAAAGATAAGAGGATTAGTTATGAAAAGGAACTGGCAGGAGCTCAAACATCTTTTGAGGCTAAAAATTTGCAGCTAATAGAATCTGAAAATTTACTGCTTGATGCTAAAGCAAAGTTTTATAAAGCAAACATGAATTTTCTTAACCAAAAATCAATTTTAGATGCTGAAAAATTCAATTATGAAACAGCCATGCTTCATTTACATGTGGGTGATGACCCATATGAAATCGAACAAACATATCAGGCTGTGATAGATGAAGTATATAAGCTGAGGCTAATTAAAGAGGAAAAAGAAGCCGCGATGTTTGCCATTGAAGGGCAAATAAAAGAAATAAAATTAGAAACAAAAATTGCACAAGATGAATTAAATTCAGTACTAAAAGCTGTCAATTTAGTAGATAGAAAACTTAAACAAATTGACCGGAATAAAATGTCTATAGCTAATAAAATTGGAGATATTGTTCGTGATCTTCCTATATTAGATTTTATGGCTCCCTATTTTAAGGTTAAACAAGTTGTGCTCCCAAATATTAAGTATAATGTGAATTTTGCGTCCGTACCTGAAGTCGATCGGTGTAAAAGCTGCCATTTGGGAATTGATAATCCAGATTACAAAAATGCAGAACAACCATTTACTAGCCATCCCAATTTAGATTTGTACCTCACCTCCAGTTCTGCTCATACTTATGAGGAATTTGGGTGTACCAGTTGTCATGCGGGTAGAGGAAGGGGAACGGACTTTACTTCAGCCACCCATACCCCAAGCAGTCCAGAGCAGCGTACCGAATGGGAAGAAAAATATGGTTGGCACGAAATGCATCATTGGTTAAAACCCATGCTTCCTGTAAAATATACTGAAGCAAGTTGTTTTAAATGCCATCAGGAAGAAGCCAATATAACCCATGCAGATAAGCTCACTATGGGGCTCACGCTCATTGAAAAAAATGGCTGTAATGGCTGCCACACAATTAAGCCTCTGGAATCAGGGCGGAAAGCTGGACCAGATTTAGCACGAATAAATGAAAAGGTAAATAAAGATTGGGCTGCAAAATGGATTAAAGATCCCAAAGGTTTTCGGCATAATACCAGAATGCCCTCCTTTTTTGGTCAATCTAATAATTCTGATGAAGAGGATATTGAAAGAAATGATACCGAAATTTATACCATAGCTGAATATTTATTTCAGGATGGCGAAAAAATGACCCGAAAAAATGACCGAAAATATATGGGCAATGTAGAAAAAGGTCGGGAATTATTTAATGTGGTGGGTTGTCAAGGATGTCATATAACCGAGCCTGATCCAAATAATTTATCTGAAGATTATAATTTAAATAATTTACTGAAGAGGCATGGACCAAACCTAATAAATATGGGAAGTAAAACCTCTGCTCAGTGGGTGTATAATTGGTTGAAAGACCCCAATGAATACTGGCATGATACCCGAATGCCCAATTTGAGATTAAGTGATGAAGAAGCAAAGAACCTCACAGCTTTTTTGATGAATTCTACAAATCCTGAATTTGATGCAATGGAATCTATTCAAATGAATGACGAGATCCTTGATAATATTGCTTTGGGATGGCTCCGAAAAATGTACCCTGAAAAGGAAGCCAAATCGCGCTTAGAGAAAATGGCGTTTGATAAAAAAATTGATTATGTAGCTGATAAAAGTATCCGCTATTATGGATGTTTCGGTTGTCACAATATTCCTGGATATGAAAATGCCAAACCCATCGGTACAGAATTAACCGTTGAAGGATCAAAACCATTAAGCAAACTAGATTTTGGATACATTCATGATTTAGAACATACCAATTATGCCTGGTTCACTCAGAAATTGGAAAATCCCAGAATTTTTGATATGGGAAAAGCCTCACCACCGGAAGATAAATTACGCATGCCGAATTTTAATTTTAACCCTAAAGAAATTGAAGCTTTAGTCACGGCTATACTCAGTTTCTCTGAAGATGAAGTTGGTGAAAACCTACTGGCATCTAATCATGTAAGAGATGAAATGGTATATGAAGGCAGGAAGCTTTTAAAGGAATATAATTGTCAGGGATGCCATATTATTGATGGGTTTGGTGGACAAATTGCAGAAAATTATAGTTCCCCGGAATATGCACCACCCAATTTGAATACTGAAGGAGCGAAGGTGCAGCCTGATTGGCTTTTTAATTTCTTTTTAGAGCCGTCGCTAATTCGACCAAACCTTCAAGTACGTATGCCGTCTTTTAATTTGAGTGACGAAGAATGGAATGCCATCATTCGTTCTTTCCAATATTATGATCATCAACCCCTTGCATTTGAATCAGATTTTCATGTGAGCACATCTACCACAAAATATAAAGCGGGGAAAAAATTAGAAGAATTAGGTGCCTGTAATAATTGCCATTTTTATGGAACAACCTTTCCTAAACAGGGAGCCCAGACATGGGCACCAAATTTAGCTCTTACGAAAGAAAGGCTTCATCCGGATTGGGTAATAGAATGGATGGATGACCCCCAAATAATAATGCCGGGGACAAAAATGCCGGCACCATTCCTGCCTGATGAAGAAATGCTCAATACTCCCGGAGCAGTTTCTGATTGGGGGGAGCATGTGTTAAAAGTTGGAGGCGATAGGGAAATCATGCTGGAAGGTCTTCGAGATTATATTTATTCCATCAAAGGAAAAACAGATATCACCAAAGAAATCCAAGCATACTTTAAAAAAAATGGATATGATTTTGAATTGGATGAAGATGAGGACGAAGATGATGATTGGTAAAAATTATTAAGTTTTCTGAAATTAATTTGCTTTTTGAAAAAGTAAGAAAATAATTATGTGGGGATTAATGATTATCAGTTATTTATGTATCGCCATTTCAATTGTTCTATTGGCTCTTACTGGTTTACAAGGCTATTTTCAATTTCAATTGATTCAAGCCAATCACCCACAGTTTGCTTTGTTTTCGGCTATTTTCTATATGTTTACGGAAACATTGATCATGTTTTATTTTATTGGTTCCGGGACAGCTATTAAAAAAACAATTAAACTGGGGAGTGCTGATCCCACTCTGTATGAGAAAGTAAAGAAAACCAAAATGATTCTCTTTCCCCATTTAACCATGAACATGATTTTTGTTGGAATAGTTTTTATTTTAGGTGGTGCTGTTCAGACCGGGAGCGTTTCCGGCTGGATCCATGGCTTGCTTTTTGATTTGGCATTTATTCATTTTTTGTATGTAACCATTTTACAGCACCGAGGATTTAAAGAAAATGTGGAAATTATTGGTGAAATAGCAATTGTTGAGGAGACTGCAGCTAATAACTCCCCCGCCTGATGTATTATATCAGCAAAGGCTTCCAATTGGTGGGGTTATTGGTGATTGGTGCAGGCTTTATCACTAAATTCCCTCAATTAATGGATTATAAACTTCTGGGTATTGGTGCCATATTTTTCATCATGGGACTAGTAGTAAAGAAATTTGGATTAAGAAACAACTAACCAATACATCATGGCAAAAAAAACAACAGATCATTTTAAAGGCATTCCAGATTTACCGGACGATCCCCGGGTTAAGAAGAGTCGCCCAAAAATTATGGCAGTGGTGGATGAAGATAATTGTACCGGCTGTCAGGCTTGTGTTCCCTTCTGCCCAGTGGACTGTATTGAACCGGTGCCAAAAGAGAAATATGGATTTCCTATTCCGCCCGTTCAAGTACGTTTCAACGAATGTACCGGCTGCCAAGTCTGTGCTCGTGTCTGCACTAAACTCACCTGGGATGCCATCCGGCTTATGCCTACAGACACATTTGAAGAGGTGTATGGGATAAAGGTGGATTAGAGTAAAGTAAGCATCTTGCTTGTTCTCCTTTCACAATCAGGATGATTGAATTACACTTTCTCAACCAAGATGGTTGAGTTACTCTACTTTACAAACTATACGCTTTGAGGATGTTTCGGATTTCTCGTTCTGCAGATTCAGGGCGCCAATCCAATCCATCAAAGGCTTTCAGAAGGCGCCGTTCGGGATCTATGAGAACAGAACGGAGGGAATGGCCAATATCATTTTCTTCAATACCCCAAAATGACACCAATGACTGTCCCCCTAAGGTGAAGATATCATTTATATGGCCAAAACTGGAATAGATTTTTAAATTAGGGTTGGTATCAACCAAACTCCCATAATTTATTTTTAGGATTGAAGGAGTATCAAAAATATAGTCAAAACTCACCAGAAAAAATTCAATTTCAGGTATTTCATTAAAAACTTTTGCCAAATACTGGTTTTTTACCACAACAGCAGGACACATATTGGGCATGGGGCAGCGGGTGAAAATATAGGAAATTAGTCTAAATTTACCATCGGAATCAGATAGCTTTACGGCATTGCTGTCTAAATCTAAAAGAGTTACGTCGGTAAAGATTTTTCCTATATCCAAAGAAGTATATTCATCTTCCCAAATATCCTCTGTTTCAGGAAGTGTACCCTTCCCTAATAATTGGAATTCAGATGCAATGGCTCTTTTATCGCCCATAATTAACCTGAATTGTAAACTGTCTCCAACATTGAATTTGTTAATATCTAGGGTATCAGCAAGTTTAAAGGGCATGGTCATTGCCATCATAAACCCGGGGATTTCATCATGGTGAATAAGAAATTCATTGGAATCTTTCCGTACTTCAAGAATGGTACCCCGTACTGAATATGAATTATTGCCTGAGCAATTAATTAAGAATAATACAAGTGAAATGAGAATTATTTTTTTCATCTGAATAAAAAAAGGTGAGAAATAAAATTCCTCACCTTTTCTTAAATATTGTAATGATTATTTCTTTTTAGCTTTTTTTATAAAAGTAAAATCTTGAGTCGTTTCACCATCTCCAATTGTAACAGTTGCTTTTTCTGTTTTCCATTCTTTGGTTTTTTTATCCTTAAATTTTTCCTGCCAGGCAATGACTTCATATTCCCCAGGGGGAATATTATCAATTTTGAAACTACCAGTATCATCTGTAACGGCAAAATAAGGATGATCAAAAACAGAAATATAAGAGGTCATCCAAGGGTGAACGTCACACTTAATTTTAATAAAGTTTTCAGCCTTGTTAATTTTTATGGCTTTTTCTTTTACAACTTTCGGCATGGCAAAATTGAATTCTGAGTTAACTTTCGGCAACCCATGAATATTATGTAAAGTTGCATCAGAATTTTTGATGAGTAATTCCTGACCAGCCATTATACCCTGAACATGAGGTGTATAAACGCAGCCGCTTTGATCTATCACTGCCTGAGTTGTTGGGATTTTTCCTTCATATTTCACATTATTAAAATATACGATTACATTTTTTAGATAACCATTTTCACTCAACATGAAACTCTCACGATAGGCGGGTGTTTTATGGGCTGCACCACAAACAGGGTCAGCATCCATTTTTAAGGCTTTTTTCTTGGGTCCTTTTCCTTCAAAATTCACTCTGCCAGAAAGGGATCCCGCAAACATACTACCAGCAAAAATACTGGTAATAATTGCAATTGTCATTAATTTTCTTAACATCTTTTTTACTCCTGATTATATTTAAGTTGAAAAATTATAGCTTTAAACAGATAGGAAAATTAGGGGGTATTGAAATATTGTTCCAAGAGTTAGTATCATTTTAATAAAACGATTTTTTGACTCTCTGAATAATTAGAAGTTGAAATATTTATAAAATATATACCATTTGGATTTGCCATTGCATTCCAGACTATGGAATGAATACCAGCTGTTTGAAAGGAATTAAAAAGTAATTTCACGAATTTTCCAGAAATATCATATACTGTAATTTTCAGATTTGTATTTTCAGTTAGTTCGTATTCTAGATTGGCAATGGGATTAAATGGATTGGGATATAGCTTTGCAATTCTGAATTCATTAGGAGTTCTATATGTATTAATTGATAATGAATTGCCAGAACAGTCATATTGGGTGTAATCAGTTTGATATTCAGCATCGGTCGCCAGACAGCCACCATCTAATTCACAGGGGAATTTACAGCTGCTTTCTCCAAGTCGTAAAAAATGAGTAGAGGTTATATCAAAATTACAGGCATTTGGTATATTACAACCGGTATAATCATGTTCAACGGAATATAGTATATTGGCAAATTGTTCAGAGGTATATCCATTTCCTTGATTATATTCGTGAAAACCAACTCCACCACAATATTGAGATACAACTACTGGTTGAAGAAAATTATGTGATAATGGCAAATTGGGATATGATGACAAAGGGCACTCCGTAGAAAATTCATTTTGCGTCATTAAAAAACAGGAATCTGCCATTTCGTAAGTCCCCCAGAAATCCCCATGCTCATCTTGATTGGAATAAATATAGTCACCAATTTCTGCTATATTTTGTGAGTTACCCAATTTAAGTATTTCATTACTAGGATAATAGTCACCACCATATCCATGATAAATACAATTTCTGTTCTCACCATTTATTGCTGTATCAAAAACTCCATTACTATATCCGGGTTGACCTGGCGTATCACAAATAAGGTCTCCCCTAATTCCACATTCTTCCCCATTGACATATTCTTTTTTGAAATCATTATTAAACATCCAAATACCCTCTATGTGAAAAAGAGAAAAGTAATGCCCTAACTCATGAGGAAGAATTGCTATGCTGTTATTATCTTTTAGATCAGTATTCATGCCTGGAAAACTGGAATGTCTGATAGTAATACCAGGTGTATTTGAGTCCAATCCCCAAGGATAGGTGGACATACCTGAAATACTGCTGCATTCATCTGAAGTATCTAAAATACAGTAATTCATATATATATTTAGAGAATTGGGTATGAAATAATGTCTTCTGATAGATTCAACATTTCCTCCAACTCCAGTGGAAATAAAATTATAATCGTCATCTGAATGGGCAATAATAAGGAGAGAATCCAGGTTTGGGATAAATTTTATTTTCGCAGGTGCAAATTGTTCATTCAGAATTTTCAGTGCTTTATACCCTCGTTCCTGGCAGGATTCAAAATTAACATCATTATAACTCATTCCAGAATTAAAACCACCAATATAATTGCAAAATGACTTATTTACCTCATCTTCAATGGTGCGGAAAATATCATGAAAAACAATGGGGATAGAAATAGTATCTTGTGACATTCTATAAATCTCAGTGGTCATTTTTCTTCTAACCTTCTCCCGATTGGCAATAATTTTAGAAATATTTTCTGCTGAATAATTATTGAATAGTTCATCTGTTAGACAGGTCTGATTAAAAGCCAATGTAATTTTCTCAGGTGAATCAAAATTGGATGTATATCCAAATACATAGAAAATAACAATGATAAAATATGAGCGCAATTCCAGGGAACTACTTACACCAATAGCCCAAATGATGTCCCGCATTATCGATACAACTATAATGATATTCTTCGGAAAGACAATTATAAGATACATTAATATTACAATTATAAGGTAGTTCACATAATGTATTCGGCAATGTTGTAAGTTGATTAGAACTTATCCATAATTTATGGAGGTTGGTCAAATTAGCAATACTTTCTGGAAGAGAGGTAATTTTATTATTGGATGAGTACAAAACTTGGAGTTTATCCAGGTTGCCGATACTGCGAGGTAATGCCGTAAG
>JACNLQ010000069.1 GCA_014381415.1 Fidelibacterota bacterium | reverse complement strand
TCCTCACTTATTTCTGGTCGTTTTGTCTTTTTGGATATGTAACCTTCTCTTTCATATATCTCCTTGAATTCCCCTGGTGAAGTAGGATTCCAATCTAGGTCACAACTACAATTATGTAAACATGGTAATAGGTTACTCATTGGCAGCCCAATTATTTCCCAATCTTTATAGCTCATGACCTTTCCATTTCTTGACATACATTCTGGACAATTTGAGCAGTAATCTGATGTGTAAAAAATAGATGTCTCATTATAATAGTTTACAACCCACTTACCCATAAATTCATAAGAACCTGGATTATTACTCATCTTTTCATTGTAGGTAGGATCCTTTTCTAGGCTGTATGGTTCATTGGTGTAGTATTCTGGGTAGAGTAGCTGTAATAATTCTTCACGAGTAGGACTAAACCAGCAACTTGGTAACTTGGATCGAAACCATTGGAAAAAGGAAGTATGAATTTTAGACTTAATTAACATAGGATACTATATATTAGTTATTGCATCATATTTAATGCAAGAAAAATCCTTAACTGGAAAATGGGCGCCCCTTTAAGGGGGCGCCCCTATCAATGCATCCAGTAAGATTGCTTCAATGAACTTACACCAATAAATAACCGCTTTTACACGAGGTTTCTTCTCTTAATTGGCGGAAGCGATCTGGTTTCACATTCAATTTTCCGATAATGCTTCCTATTTATCCCACAATTCCATTATTCCAAACTTCCAACTTCAACTCAATTTCTTTACTCTTTATATTTAAATATAACGCTTACCGTTATACGTTATAGTGTTTTAAATTCGCATTGTGATTAAGTCCTTTAAATGCAGGGAAACTCGGAAAATATTCCTACGAGAATATTCAAAGAAAATTCCAACTAAATTAAACCGGGTGGCATTGAGAAAGTTACGGATGTTGAACCGGGCACAGTTATTGAATGATTTAAGAGTGCCACCTGTAAACAAACTTGAAGCATTAAAAGGAAAGAGAAAAGGACAGCATAGTATTAGAATTAACAATCAGTGGCGGATTTGTTTTACATGGAATAATGGTGAAGTGGAAAATGTTGAAATTACTGATTATCATTAAATAAAAATAAAATGAAGAAAAAAATAGCACCTATTCACCCCGGTGAAATACTCATGGAAGAATTTCTTAAGCCCATGCAATTGAGTCAGAATAAAATCGCAATTGATCTGGGTGTTCCTCCCCGGCGTATAAATGAGATTGTTTTGGGTAAAAGACGTATCACTGCCGATACAGCATTGCGGTTGGCATATTATTTTAATATGTCACCTTCCTTTTGGCTT
The DNA here is from genome assembly GCA_014381415.1 of Fidelibacterota bacterium. Classification (GTDB taxonomy): domain Bacteria; phylum Fidelibacterota; class Marinisomatia; order SCGC-AAA003-L08; family D37C17; genus D37C17. Next base: position 24,720 of record JACNLQ010000069.1, on the reverse strand, counting down.
GGTTTGCAAATGGACTTTGATCTTGATTTAGAAGAAGATCGACTTTTTTCCCGAATGCCCAAAGAAGTCAAGAGGTATGATGATACCCATAAAAGTCATTGATTTTATTTCATTTTATAATTACAACCAGTCACCATTATAAACAAAGAAACCCCGCTTTTACACGGGGTTTCTTCTCTTAATTGGCGGAAGCGTATGAGAATCGAACTCATCTGTCAGTTTAACCCGACACATCAGCTTTGAAGGCTGTGGCGCCCACCAGGGTCACATTCGCTTCCAATATTGTTCTTGCTCCTTGTAGTTCATCGAAGAGGAGTACACCCGGCAGGATCATTCTACGCTTACATCTTCATTTCAATTCGATGTACACGTCGCTACGAATGACAAGCTCGAACCTATATTGCCAATCGTCTTTGTAACCATTCTTTCCCAGAATTGGTCTTATAATATTTTTCCCGCTGGCGTGCTTCTTTACTACTATCAAATTTTTCGCTATAAACTAACTTCCAATTATTTCCACGCTTTGTCCATTTAGAATAACCTGAATTATGTTCAGATAATCTTCTTTTAATATCTTTGGACATTCCTGTGTAAATATACCCTTCTTTTGATTTAATTACATAGACTGTCCACATTATACTATTATTTCATTCGCTTCCAGTTTTTTCTTGCATTTCGTAAAACAACGAAGAGAAGTACACCCGGCAGGAGTCGAACCTGCATCAAAGGAACCGGAATCCTTCATTCTATCCATTGAAATACGGGTGCATAAATCAATATTCTATCCAACTGCCTGTCCGTCGTATTCGTCACTAGACGAAGTAGACGGAAAATACGGGTGCATAAATCAATATTCTATCCAACTGCCTGTCCGTCGTATTCGTCACTAGACGAAGTAGACGGAAAATACGGGTGCATAAATCAATATTCTATCCAACTGCCTGTCCGTCGTATTCGTCACTAGACGAAGTAGACGGAAAATACGGGTGCATAAATCAATATTCTATCCAACTGCCTGTCCGTCGTATTCGTCACTAGACGAAGTAGACGGAAAATACGGGTGCAAAATTAATTATTAATTGTTAATAATAAATTCTTAATAAAAATTATTTCCATCCCATTTTCAATTCCAATGACTATTGACTAATGACCAATGACTAATGACAAGCAATTAACTTTCGGCATTTTTCTGCCGAATTCACCGTATTTACCAACAGCATGGTAATGGTCATGGGTCCCACTCCCCCTGGTACTGGGGTTACTGAATTGGCAATACCCATTACAGACTCCCTATTCACATCCCCCACAAGTGTGTAACCTTTTTCTGAATCATCCTCTACCCGGTTAATTCCTACATCAATAATATCTACGCCCTCTTTAATCATATTACCGGTAATCATATTGGGTGCCCCCGCTGCAGCAATGATAATGTCCGCCCGCTCGGTGTGTGCTGCTAAATCTTTGGTTCCTGTGTGGCAGATTGTTACGGTGGCATTGCCCATTTCAAATTTCTGTGCCAATAATGCGAACATGGGTTTCCCCACAATATTACTCCTTCCAACAATTACTGCATGCCTGCCGGAAACTGGAATTTCATAATACTTTAGAATCTCTAATACTCCATAGGGTGTACAGGGTATGAAATTGGGATTCCCCTCTAATAATAGCCCTAAATTTTCAGGATGGAAACCGTCAACATCTTTTTTTGGGGAAACTGCATGGAGTATGGTTTTAGAATCTAATTGAGTGGGTAACGGCAGCTGTACCAGAATTCCATGAACTGCAGCATCGTTATTGAGAGTATCTAAAAGCGTAAGTACCTCTTCTACTGTGATATCTGTATCTAAACGATGGGTATCACTCTCACATTGTAGATTTTCAAAAGCCCGGGCTTTATTGCGCACATACACCTGAGAGGCGGGGTCATCCCCCACAATAACGGCAGCTAACTTGGGAATAATACCAATTTCTTTCAATGATTGAACTCTTGGCTCCAAAGCCAGTCGAATACTATCTGAAACAGGCTTACCCTTTAATAAGAGGGTGTCCATTTATTTTTTATCAGCCTCAATATCGTGGATTCTATTTTCAATAAACTCCGTAATAGCAATGGTTTTAGCTTCCACCTTATCTACAAATTTCTTTTTCTCTTTTTTATAGGTGAATAGTTCATCAGTGATATTCATCGCTGCTAATATGGCAATTCGTAATTGCTGCGAATCATCAATCCCTGAAGCTTTTATCTCTTCCATTTTTTCATCTACATAAGCGGCAACTTTCTCCAGATATTTTTGACCGGCAGCTGATCGAACCACATAGTCCTGTCCCAGTATATTTACTTTAACAACTTTTGTTTTCATCATACCTATCCCTCCTTATCGTTGGGTGGCTCCATGAGCCTTTTTAAGAGAATTGAGAATTTTTTCTACATCAGCATCCACCTCAGTATCCGTTAGCGTTGCAGTCTCCGATTGAAACTTTAATGAAAATGCTAAACTTTTATTATTATCCCCTACATCATCAGATTGATACACATCAAATAAAGCAATATTTTTCAAGGTCTTACCACCTTCCTTACGAATTGTGGAAAGCAAATCTTCTGCAGGAAGTTCTTGAAAAACCTGTAAGGCAATATCCCTACTCATACTTGGGAATGCAGGTGGTGGACTATACCCCGCCTTTCGGTTCTGCCATAACTCACGTAAATTGTGTAGCAAAAGATCACACACCGTTGGACATACATTTAGATCATATTGTTTTAAAACCTTATTGTCAGGAATTCCAACGCTGCCTATTTGGGTTTTACCCGAATAAATTTTAAGTGAAATCTGAAATCCTGTTTCGTTACCCATCTTAAACGATATATTTACCAATCCAACAGATTGTAACATTTGAGAAATTTCACCTTTAATTCTAAATAAGTCCCTGTCTTCATAATTCCGCCAATGGGATTGGGATACACCATACCAGAGTAGCCCCAAATGGAACTTTTCTTTAGAGCCGGTAGTAGATTTTTTAGATTGATTATGAATAGCTCCAATTTCAAAAAGTTTAAATCCTTTCTCCTGTCTTTTTTCATTATGGGAGGCTGCCATTAATATTCCGGGGATAATTGAATTACGAATAAATGCCATATCCTGACTTAATGGATTTTTCAGCTGAACTGCCTCACCGCCAGCAAAATGAAGGGTATCTTTTTCATGCTGTAAACTGTTTGAATAATGCTCATGAAATCCAAGCGATTGTAGCTGTACCCTAAGCAGAGAATCTAATTTCTGCTCATCTTCAACAAATGAATTATATGACCCCGTGAATTGTGCACTGGATGGGATATTATCGTAGCCAATTACCCGAGCCACCTCTTCATACAAATCTACTTCCCGCTCTAAGTCATTCCGGAATGTGGGAATAGTACACTGGAAACTTCCATTTTTATTTTCATACACAATTTGCAAAGATTTAAAAATGGTTTCAATTTGCTTTTCTGAAATAGGCGTCCCTAATAAGGCTTCACATTTCTCTAAAGAAAAGTCAAAAGTTCTCTGCTTTTTTTCTGCAGGATATTCATCAACCACTCCATTGCATATTTCACCGCCGGCAACATCCACAATCAGGGCAGCCAATTGATTAATTGCGGAAATAATACCATCCATATCTGTATCACGTTCAAATCTTCGGGATGCCTCCGTTGAAAGGTCTAAAACTTTTGCCCCTTTCCGTACTACGGTGGGACTGAAATAGGCACTTTCAATTAAAATGTTTGTGGTTCCGTCCGCAATCTCGCTATTAGCTCCGCCCATTATACCTGCAAGGGCAATGGGTCTCTCCCCATCACAAATGAGCAGATGAAAATCTTTTAAATCTCTTTGTTCATCATCTAAGGTGGTAAATTTTTCTCCATTTTTGGCGTAGCGGACAATTATTTCATTGCCTGAAATGGAATCTAGGTCAAATGTATGCATGGGATGCCCAAAATCCATAAGCACATAATTAGCAGCATCCACAATATTGTTAATGCTGGACTGACCAATAGATGCCAATCTATCAACCAACCACTTTGGTGATGGTCCAACCTTTACCCCTTTAACTACTCGTGCAGCATAACGAGGACAGCCATCTTTATCTGCAATGGTCACTTTAATTTCATTACTTGTAGGGATTGTGGATTCATTTAAATCAACGGCTCTTTGTTTGACATCCACATTTGATCCAATTCCCAGTTCCCGTGCAACCCCTAAATGACTGAGGCAGTCTCCTCTATTGGGAGTTAGGTCAATTTCAAAGAGGGTGTCTTCTTTAAATGTAAGAATTTCTTCAATAGGGGTGCCTAATTTCGCCTTGGTATCAAGAACCATGATGCCTTCATGCTCATCACTAATCGCCAGTTCTCTCTCAGAACAAATCATTCCATGAGATACAACCCCTCTCAGTTTTGCCTGTTTAATTTTAAATTCACCATTATTCAGCGTAGCACCCACTTTTGCCACAGGTACTTGAATTCCACTTTTTACATTGGGAGCACCACATACAATGGACTGAATTTCTCCCTCACCAATATCAACCTCGCAGACTGATAATTTATCAGCATTTTTATGGGGACCACATTCAATAACCTTTCCTAAAACAATTCCGGTAAAACTTTTTCCGGTATTTTCAAAGGAGGCTTCTAATCCCAATGCTGTAAGCGTATCAGAAATTTCTTCATCAGTTCCAGATACATCTAGATAATCTTTAAGCCAATTAAGGGATACTTTCATCAGAATTGCCTTAAAAATCTAACATCGCCGCCGTAGAAAAGACGAATATCCTGCACGCCATATTTCAGCATTGCCATGCGTTCAATTCCCATTCCAAATGCAAAACCGGTCCATTTTTTGGGGTCATAATTCACCGATTTATATACTTCTGGGTCTACCATTCCACAGCCAAGGATTTCTAACCATCCTGTTTTCTTACAGATTCCACAACCTTTTGCTTTACAGAATATGCAGGAAACATCCATTTCAGCGCTGGGTTCAGTAAAGGGGAAATAACTGGGGCGAAAACGTGTTTTCACATTCTGGCCAAATAATTCCCTGGCAAAATAATCCAATGTACCCTTTAATTCGGAAAAGGTTACTTTTGAATCCACATACAATCCTTCTATTTGATGAAATAAACAATAGCTACGAACACTCACATCTTCATTGCGGTACACTCTTCCCGGAGCAATAATTCGTACAGGGGGATCATGGTTTTCCATAAAGTGAATTTGGGTGTCAGAGGTGTGGGTTCTGAGGAGCACATTATCGGTGATGTAAAAGGTATCCTGCATATCCCGGGCGGGATGATGTTGGGGAATATTTAATGCTTCAAAATTGTAGAAATCTGTATCAATTTCAGGTCCATAGGCTATGGAAAAACCCATACGCGTGAAAATGGACTTTATCTCTTCCATCACTTGAGTCAGAGGATGAATGCTGCCCCCTGGAATTGGGTCTCCTGGGAGCGTATAATCAATATTGGAAGTTACAGATTTACTACTATCAGAGTCAACTGAGCTAAGATTATCAATCTCTGCCGTGATATCAGATTTAAGTTCATTGAGTACCTGCCCCATTTTTGGGCGTTCATCTGCACCCACCGACCCCATTTGGACGAAAAGGCTGGCAACCAGCCCTTTCCGTCCTAGGTATTTTATACGGATTTGATCTAATGCGCCATTTTCAGAAGACAGGCTTTTCAAATCAGAACTAAATTCAGCCCTGATTTTCTGTATCTGATCGGTTATTGACACAAACGCTATTTTACAGAGTCTACTACTGCTGCAAATCCCTCTGGATCATGTACAGCCATATGGGCAAGGGTTTTCCGATTCAATTCAATGTCCTTCGCTTTCAGGGCTGAGATAAATTGTGAATAGGATAATCCATGCTGCCGAACAGCTGCATTAATTCTGACAATCCAAAGTCTGCGAAAATTCCGCTTATTTACTCTACGATCTCTATAGGCGTATTGCCACGCTTTTTGAACCGCATCTTTTGCCGACCTGAAGTTTGTTTTTCTTGCACCATAATATCCTTTTGCCAATTTGACAATTTTACGGTGTCGGCGGTGTCTTGGTACTGTACTGTTTGCTCTAGGCATGATTCTCTCCTTTTTATGGAATCATTTTTTTGGTTCTACTCGTCATAGCCTTGCTAAGACAAGTGTCCTTACGGAGACGCCTCTTCCGCTTCGAACTTTTCCTTGTTGACAGGTGTCTATTCCCTGACTTATTGTAGGTTATTTTGCCCGAGCCTGTTTTTCTGAATCGCTTTGCAGCGCTTCTTTTTGTTTTCATTTTTGGCATCTTTTTACTCCTTTTATCTTGGGCTTAGTATGATTGACATTCGCCTACCTTCCATACTGGCAGCTTTATCAATTTTTGCAACATCTTCTAATATATCTGTCACGCGCTTCAAAAGAACCATTCCGGCTTCTTTCCGTGACATTTCCCGGCCTCTAAACATAACTGTTACTTTTAATTTTGCACCGGATTCAATAAATTTCTGCGCTTTTTTCAGCTTTGTAAGCAAATCATGATCGCCAGTATTTGGCCTGATTCTGATCTCTTTAACCTGAACCACATGTTGCTTCTTTTTGTTAATTTTTTTCTGCTTTTGGATCTCATATCGATATTTTCCAAAATCCAGTATTTTACATACAGGTGGGTCTACCTTCTGAGCTATCTCTACTAAATCCAATCCTGCTTGTTCGGCTTTATAAAGAGCATCTTTTATGGTGACAACTCCTGCCTGATTTCCCCTTTCGTCAATTAGTCGTACACGTGGTACTCTAATATCTTCATTTATACGGGGTTCGTTCTTATCTCTTGCTATATTATACCCTCCTTCTATTTGTTATTTCATCTACAATTTCAGGAATCAATTCACTTACAGGTTTTGACCCTAAATCTCCGGTATGACGTCTTCTTACTGATGCACTCCTATCATTTTCTTCTTTTTCCCCAACAATGAGCATGATGGGTATTTTATTTAATTCCGCATCTCGTATTTTAGCGCCCATTTTTTCGCTTCTGCCATCAATGGATACCCGAATATCATTCTCAAAAAGTTTACTCTCTAATTCATTTGCATAGGATAAATACTTATCTGAAATGGGTAAAATTATTACCTGTTTCGGGGTCAGCCAAAGAGGAAAATCTCCTCCAAAGTGCTCTATCAGAAATCCCACAAAACGCTCATGTGTACCCAGAGGTGCACGATGGATACAAAGGGGAGTCTGTTCTTTATTATTCTCATCTACATATACCAAATCAAACCGTTTAGGAATAGCAAAGTCAACCTGATTGGTAGCTAGAGTAAATTCTCGACCAATTGCACTCCACACCTGCACATCAATTTTAGGCCCATAAAATGCCGCTTCACCGGGGATTTCTTCAAAAGGAATATTACCCTCAATTAATGCTTCTCGAACCAATTGTTCTGTTTTAATCCATAATTTGGGTTCGTTTACATATTTCTCTCCCAAGTTTTCAGGGTCATGTAAACTTAATCTCATTTTATATTTTTCAATACCAAAAACATCAAAATAATATAAATACATATTGCATACTTTAAGGAATTCTTCCTTGAACTGCTGCTCTGTGCAATAGATATGTGCATCATTCATTTGCATGGATCTAACCCGCATTAATCCAAATAATTGCCCCGATTTTTCATAGCGATAACAGGTGCCGTATTCAGCCAGCCGAACGGGCATATCTCGATAGCTTTTGGGTACCGCCGAGAATATTTTATGATGATGTGGACAATTCATTGGCTTTACGAAATATGAAATTCCATCTACATCCATTGCGGGATACATGCTATCACGGTAATGGTCCAAATGCCCTGATTTTTCGTATAAATCCCCTTTGGTTAAATGGGGAGTTCTTACACGGGAATATCCTGCTTTTCGTTCAGTTTCTTTTGCTAATTGTTCAAGCTCTTCAATTATTGCAGTGCCATTGGGAAGCCACAGGGGTAATCCTGGACCTACTTCATCATCAAAAGTGTAGATTTCAAGTTCCCTGCCAAGTTTTCGGTGGTCCCGTTTTTTGGCTTCTTCAAGATTAAAAAGAAATGTATTTAAATCCTCTTTTGCAAACCAGGCCGTACCATAAATTCGCTGCAGCATTTTATTTTTTTCATCGCCGCGCCAATATGCCCCTGCACATGAAAGCAGTTTAAAATACTTTATTTTTCCAGTGGATGGCACATGAGGTCCCCTGCAGAGATCAATAAAATCACCTTGCTGATAAGCTGAAATTGTGTCCTCCTCAGGAATTTCTGAAATGATTTCGACTTTATAATCTTCATTCCTCTCTTTGAATTTCTCTAAGGCATCATTTCGAGATAATTCCACACGTTGAACTTTCATATTCTGTTTTGAAAGTTCCTTCATCTTTTTCTCAATTTTCTCAAGTTCTTCTACATTGATTGAAACATCTACATCAATATCATAGTAATAACGGTCTGAAAGTGCCGGACCAATTGCAATTTTTGCCTGTGGATATAATTCTTTGATTGCCTGGGCTAAAAGGTGAGCCGAACTATGTAATAATATTTCATGAGCTTCAGGATTCTTAGTTGTTAAAATTTCCACATTGGTATTTTTCTCAATAGGAGATTCTAAATCAACGATATCTCCATTTACCTTGGCTGCGATGGAAGCCCTAAATAAACCCTCTCCAATTGAGCGTGCCACATCGCCGCTGGTAGAACCCTGTTCCACCTGCTTAACGGTATTGTCTGGTAATGTTATTTGAATGTCACTCATAATCAAAGTGGGCGACACAAGATTTGAACTTGTGACCTCCACGATGTCAACGTGGCGCTCTAACCAACTGAGCTAGCCGCCCTTTTCTTAAAATATCTATTGAAATACAGCCGAGAAATTTACAATGATGAAAGGATAATGACCATAGAATTATCTGAGGATTTTTTTATTCGGTAACAGGTTCAATTTCAACAGTTTCAGGTTCAGGTTCAAAAATATCGTAATATCTGTTTATATCTAGCAAGATTCCCACTGCTTCCTGATACACATTATCTTCCTTTAAACTCACTCGTATTTTTTCCCTATTTCCTGATGCAACAAGTGACATTTCCCGGAGCAAGCCATTTTTCACCCATTTAATGTTATGGGGATCCCAATACTGTCCATCTCGTTTAATTTGATAGTAGCTATCTACTTTTTCTGTTAACAGCAAAATTGGTGATTTAGATTTTTTCCAAAACATGAGCTTTGAAATAAATGATGAATTAGTATTCCCTTTTAAATCATCTTGTGAACGAAGAGCAGATTTTAATTTCCCCAAATCCTTTTCTCCGGGAAGTTTATAATTGATTTCATATTCATTGAGGAACACCTCAAAATCTTTATAAATTTTATCCGTAATCTCCACAGGCACTTGAACATCATTCATAGGAACATATTCTGCTGCGAAAGTGAGAAAAACTCCTTCCTTCCACAACCCTTGCACATAAGGGGGAAGACTGGTTCTTTTTATTTCAACATCTGGAGTAATACCACCACCCCCTTTTACTATCCTCCCGCCTCGTGTTGTAAATAGTGTATCATCTTTATTTAGTCCATCAGTCAAGAAACCTTCCTTGAAATAATCCTCTTTTTGAATGAGCCTCCCAGATGGTGTGTAATATTTAGCGGTGGTAACTTTTAGGGTAGTTGTATCATTTAGATTATACATGCTTTGCACCAATCCTTTACCGAATGATTTTTCGCCAACGATTACTCCTCTGTCTAAATCCTGGATAACTCCAGAAACAATTTCACTGGCGGAAGCTGAACTTCGATTAATAAGTACCGCTATTGGGATTTCTGGACTTAGCATAGGAGCCCTTCGAGAATTCATTTTCCGATTTGATTTTGGGATACGTCCTCTTGTATTTAACAGGTTGATCCCGCGATCGGTTAATTTATCTAATATATTTATACTATTTTTCAGTAAACCGCCTGAATTTCCTCTCAGGTCAATGACCAATCCTTTCAAATCATCATCAATAAGTTCCTGAAGACCAGTACCAAAATCTTTTGCTGTATTTTTTGAAAATTTGGTAATACGAATATAACCTATTCCATTTTCATCTACACCCCAATAGGGTACATGTTTAATAATTATATTGGCACGTGTTAACTCGAAGGGTATATTAATACGGGATGAGGGTCTATAAATTGTTAAGGTGACAACCGAACCCAACTCTCCTTTAATTAATTTAGAGGCATCCTTTAAAGACATTCCTTTTGTCTTCACAGAATCTATCATTAAAATCTGGTCACCGGAATGTATCCCTTCTGTATAAGCAGGGCTATCTTCAAAAGGTGTCAATACTGTCAAAGTATCTCTTCTGAGCCCAATTTGAATACCTACTCCTCCATATTTTCCGGTTCTCAACATATCCAACCTGTCTTTACTGCTGCCGCTGAGAAATCTGGTATAAGGATCCAAGGGTTTCATCATCCCTTTGATGCCAGCTTTAATAATCTCAGATTCATTAACAGAATCTACATAACTTGCCCGAACTCTATAAAAAGCTGCTTCCAGCATATCCAAATAATCCTGGGTATTTTGGTCATTACTAAATTCTAACTCTTTTTTCTTTTTGGATGTTTTTACTTTTGGTTCTTCTTTTTTACTTTGACCCAGAAGGGGTATTATTAAAATAAGTGTGAAAATAAAATATCTTTGTATCAACTGCATATTAATTCCTCTTTAAATAATTTACTTATAATCTGAATAATTTCTTTAAATACATTCTCTGGTGATTGCTCCCCATTTATTACGATACATTTGTTTTTATTTTGTTCCGCAATTTGATGGTAACCGTTCTGAATTTTCTTGAAAAAATCAATGCCTGTCGCCTCCATTCTATCCGGTGCATTAGAACTCATACGGCTAGCTGCAACCTCAGGATCTATATCTAAAATAAAAGTGATATCCGGAGACAAACCACCTGTTGCAATAGAATTAATTTTATCAAGATTGTCGATTTTCAACCCTCTACCATAACCCTGGTATGCGATGGTACTATGGGTGAATCTATCACATATTACCACTTCACCTCTTAAAATGGCAGGTTTAATTTGCTCAACAGTTAATTGTGACCGTGCGGCTGCAAATAACAGGCTTTCCGCATTAGCATCCAATTCTATGTTATCTTTATCTAAAAGAATCTTTCTAATTTTTTCCGACAGTTTTGTTCCACCAGGTTCCCTAAATGTTTTGTATGAAATCCCTAACTTTTCAAATTCTGCTTCCAGCAACTGAATCTGTGTGGATTTACCCGAACCATCAATTCCCTCATATGTAATCAGTTTACCAAATCCCATTAATCTAAAATGTACCCTTTTTTTGCTACCAATACCACAAATTCTCCTTTGGGTTTTGACTTTGAAAAATACACCTCCGCATCTTCAACTGTACCTAAAAATGATTCCTCAAAAATTTTGGTTAATTCTCTGCACACTGAAATAATACGATTTCCCCAATAATTATGGATATCCCTTAATGTTTTAAGTACTTTATGCGGAGACTCGAAAATTACGACAGTTGCTGGTAAAGATTCTAATGATTCAAAGCGGGTCTTTCTCCCCTTTTTGGGAGGTAAAAAACCTTCGAAATAAAAATGGTCAGTAGGTAACCCAGAAACAGAAAGTGCAGCCGTAACTGCTGATGGACCGGGAATGGTTACAACATTAATCCCCTCCTTTTTTGCCAGATGTACTACCCTATATCCAGGATCACTAATGCAGGGTGTGCCAGCATCTGAAATAATTGCGATAGAATCTCCAGAATGTACTTTACTGACTAATATTTTCGCCTGGTTTATTTCATTATTATCATGATAGGCAATGAGGGGTGTGCTAATATCATAATGTTTTAATAATTTACGGCTGGTCCGGGTATCTTCGGCGGCAATGAGATTCACTGCCTTTAGAGTTGTTTCAGCTCGGTAGGTTAAATCTGACAGATTTCCGATAGGAGTAGCAACAACATAAAGTGTTCCTGCCACTTAATTCAATGTGGATTTAATTGTAGATTTAATTATCTCTAATGCTACGGTCAAATCTTTCAGGGTGACATTCAAGTGGGGTCTAAAGCGAATGGCATTATCGCCTGATGGTAGCATAAGTAATTTATTTTCCAATAGACCACAAATTACTTTATCTCTTTCAGTTTGTGATGGTAAATCAAAAGCTGCAAATAATCCAAGTCCTCTTGGATTGGTAACATATGCAGGGAATTCTTCAGCAAGATTTTGCAATTCACTTTCAAGAATTTCGCCCATATTTTTTGCATTTTCAAGTAAATTATCCTTCTCAATTATTTCTAATATTATATGAAATCGAACCATATCAGCTAAATTTCCACCGAAGGTTGAATTGATACGGCTGGATTCAGAAAACACATGATTTTCCACTTCTTCAATTCTTTTACCGGCGAGCAACCCACAAACTTGCGTTTTCTTTCCAAATGAAATAATATCTGGCTTTACGGAAAAATGCTCATGTGCCCACCATTTTCCGGTGATACCAATTCCAGTCTGGACTTCATCCATAATGTATAACATTTCATTTTCGTCACAAAGTTGGCGCAGTGCCACAAAATACTCATCCCGAAAATGATTATCACCTCCTTCACCCTGAATAGGTTCAATAATCAACGCTGCAATTTCATCCGGGTTATTTGTAAGGGCAGTTTTAATTTGGTCTATTGCAATCTTTTCATTATTTTCAACATCTTGGAGAATGGTATCGGTGATTGGAAAGGAGAGCTTTGGGACATCAATTCGAGGCCAATCAAATTTAGGGAAATACATGGTTTTTCGAGGATCGGTGGTATTGGTGAGTGAAAGAGTGTACCCGGTCCGACCATGAAATGCCTGTTTAAAATGAATAATTTTACTGCTCTTTTCTCCCTTGCCTTTTTCTATATTTTTTCTAACTTTCCAATCAAATGCTACTTTCAAGGCATTTTCAACTCCCAAGGCACCACCTTCTACAAAAAATGCATGTGGTAGATATTCGGGGATTGCTAAATTAGAAAATGCTTCAACAAATTCAGCGTATTGAACATTATAAATATCGGACAATGTTGGTTTGTAAAGTGCAGCTGCTAATAAGCGATCTTTCTCAGCCAGGATATCCGGATGATTATATCCCACAGCTCCAGAGGCAAACATTGAAAACATATCCAGATATTCTGATCCATCACGCTCATCTACCAGCCAGGAACCATGACTTTTTTCCATATCCATTACTGGTTCAAAGCCATCAGCCAAGATGTGTTTACCAAGACTGGCTCTTACATTTTTTGAATCAATTGTCATTCTTATTTTTAACTCCCTTAAATTTCTATGTCAAATTTAATACCCTGAGCAAGAGGTAACTCTGTACTCCAATTCATTGTATTGGTTTGTCTCCGCATATATACCTTCCATGCATCTGACCCAGATTCTCTACCACCACCCGTATCTTTTTCACCTCCAAATGCACCTCCAATTTCTGCACCAGATGTACCAATATTTACATTGGCAATTCCACAATCGCTTCCCTCATGAGAGAGAAATGTTTCAGAGTTCAATACATTGGTCGTGAATATGGCAGATGATAATCCCTGCGGAACGCCATTATGCAATTGAATTGCTTCATCTAACGAATCATAGGGAATAATATATAAAATGGGAGCAAAGGTTTCTTCTTGAACTATTTCATAGCTATTCTTCGCTTTTACAATGGTAGGTAAAACGAAAAACCCATCACCTTCAACCACCTTCCCTCCACAGAGAATTTCACCACCTTCCTGCTTAGCCTGTTCTAAAGCTGATAAATAATCATCTACAGCTCCTTGATCAATAAGTGGTCCCATTAGGGTAGAAGCATCCAAAGGATTTCCAATATTAACCTGAGCATAAGCTTTGGTTAATGTTTCTACCAAACCATCGTATAAACTGGAATGGACTATAATTCTTCTGGTACTGGTACACCTTTGACCAGCAGTACCTACGGCTCCAAATAATATTGCTGGTACCACCATGTCCATTTTAGCTGTTTCATCGACAATGATTGCATTGTTTCCACCTAATTCTAAAATGGTTTTCCCCAGTCTTTCACCAACAACACCACCAATTCGTTTACCCATTCGCGTGCTGCCTGTAGCCGAAATGAGCGGTACCCTTGTATCATTAATCAATCTTTCCCCGATTACGGATCCTCTACCAATTATTAAACTGAAGATACCTTTATACCCTTCTCTTTCTAAAACTTCATTGCATATATTTTGAATTGCGATTCCACATAGGGGAGCTTTGGATGAAGGCTTCCAAACTGTGATATCTCCGCACACAGCTGCGAGAAAGGCATTCCAGGCCCAAACCGCAACAGGAAAATTAAAGGCAGATATTACTCCTACAATTCCCAGGGGATGATATTGCTCATACATCCGGTGTTTAAATCTTTCCGAATGCATAGTGAGTCCATATAGCTGACGAGATAAACCCACGGCAAAGTCCGCAATGTCAATCATTTCTTGCACTTCACCATCACCTTCAGCCTTAATTTTCCCCATTTCCAGAGCAACAAGACTACCCAGCATATCTTTTTTCCGTCGGAGTTCTTCCCCCATTTCCCGAACCAACTGCCCCCTAATGGGCGCAGGAACCATTCGCCATTCACTAAATGCCTTTTGGGACTCTGTAATGACATTTTCATAGTCAGATTCTGAGCATTGATACACATTTGCAATGACTTTTCCATTAGCAGGGTTTACAGAATTTAGTGTACCTGCATCCATAGTATTTGACCAGCTTCCTGCACCAACACACGCCCCATAATTATTTTCTTTTATCCCAAGGGAATTCAATATTTCTTTCAATTTTTCTCCAAAATTTTAATTATTATTTGATTAATTATATGAATTAAGCTGCAGATTCATTCTTTTTACCACCGTCCATAAATGACCAAATTCCAAGACTAACGATAATAAACAATAGAATGATGGGGGTTGCATAATTGTATTCTACTGAACTGTAATCTTTTAATTGATTAATTCGACCAATGAGAAGAGATATTCTTCCCATTACGGCAAAGCCAAAAGATGCACCAAATTTAATCATTAAAAAGTAAATACCAATTTTGCTCAAAGTACCAAATGACCCCTTATGCTCTTTTGAAAAGAAAAAGTAAATAAGTCCCGTTATGGTACCTATAAACACAATCATACCATTAATGATAGCTCCCCATTCTCCGGTAAAGTCAACAGCAGATGCTTTTATTTGAAGGAGAATATCGGAATTTAGAAAACTATAAAATCGCAGTCCGGCAGTCATACCCACAATATAAGCAATTGCCCATCTTGCTAGCCAGCCCACCTTTGGGACAAGACGCAAGAGCATAAATATCCCTAAAATAAATGGAATAATATACATAAGGCGAATTTCATCATACCCTTCAATTCCACCTTCAGGGAACACCGATCTATCCAGTGTACCAGCTCCAGTAGAAATATAATTGAAAACCTTATAAATACTATACCATACAGAATTCAGAACTGAAGTATCGGCTGATTCTTCCAGTTTTGGCCATAACCTTCCAAATAAATTGGGTTGAATTTGTTGCCAAAAAGCAATCACTGCCCAATACCCTGCGGACACCCCAATAAAAATATGTTCAGCGGCTTTATAGAAAGGATTATCATCATACAAATAACTGAAAATAGATAAAGTAAGAAAGACGACAATCCATGATCCAAAAATTTCTACCGACATTTTCAACCCCCCTTTCGTTTGTTATTTCGGGTTAGATAATAAGTAATATTCCCAAAAATGATTAAGATAACAATTACCACATGAGCCATAGACTGAGCAGACATCATTCCAGATGCCTTACCAAGATTGACAGGGAGACCTCTTCGTTCGAGCTCAGTTTTCACCAATTCTTCATACTCTGCAGCTCCGGGCATCCCAGCTAATATCCCTCGAATTTGACCATTTTCCACATAGGGTACAATATCCGTTACTTGTATAGAAGTGCATCCTGTTGACATGGGAATTCCCTTTGGATCGGTGGCATATTGAACCCATTCCTTCGACCCTGGAAATCCTGCAGATAGGCTGAAAACAAAATCGAAATCTTCCACATTATTTACATTTTGCATCATTGGGATTTCATCTAAAGATGTACCATCTAAATCTACCGTGTATAAGGTTTTGATATCGGAAGCAATACCTTTAATGACAGCTTCCCCACCCGGTTTGTACCCAAGGTTTACAAAATCAACACCCTTTCTTTTATTATATTCTGGTGCTACTTCGTCAAATGCATCCGTGGACATAAAATTTCCATCAGGCCAAAGAGCAGTTGCATACACTTTTATATCTTTAGAAAACAGATGTCTCAGCAAGGCAACTGACATGGGGTGAATTTCCGGCTTAGTACTGGGTCCATATTCAAATGAAAGTAGCACTTTGTTTCCAGACTCTAATTGATTAATCTCATTAAAGACTATTTGAGAATGGGGCTTAGGCCTAATTGGAAGTGCAAACCAATCCGGTTTTAATAAGGGAAATAGTACGGATAAACCAACCAACAGAAAAATAATTCGCCTGTCCATTGATCCTAACTTGATAAATAAATTTTTAATAGTGTCCATTAATTATTCTCCTAAAAATGATCTTTCAATTCCCACGATAATTCGGAAAGATGTTGCCACAATTCCAAGTGCAATACCAATCATCAATGCCCGTGAACCAGCTGTGGTTGGGTAATCAAAAATCCAATCTTGAATTACAGGAATTAGTAATATTTGAGGAGGCGAATGATTCCAATTCAGGAAAATACCAATTCCCAGAAATACAACTATTCCTCCTGTAATTAAACCGAAAATAATTTTCTTATCTTTTATCCATGGGGCAGAAATAGCTCCTATTCCGAAAACAATTAAAACAGCTGTTACCCACCAAGGGATTAACTCTCCCACTGGTACTCTTCCCAACATTAAAATAATTCCCGCCACCAGCAAAAGGGTTGCTTCAAAATTTCGAATTCGAAAGGCTCGATAGGAAGCTGATGCCACAAAAAATGCCAAGAGTGCAAACATGGTTGATGATAAGGGTGTAAAAATATTATTAAATATCCAGTGAAAGAGAGACCCTTTGGTTTGCAAGTGAGCACCCCATTTTTTTGCCTTCAACTCACTATTCACTTCAAATTTATCCAGCTTTTTCATAAAAGATTCTGCACCGGATTGGGTCATAAATATCTTAGGGATTTCATACCCATCTTTAGCATCTCGGATATTATTTTTAACAGTAGTTGGATTTTCTAATTGAGTCTCTTCAATTAACATTTCTGCAATGGGTGCTAAATTTGACTCATTCACATCGGAAACAACAATATAGTTTGCTCCTCTATAGAAAAATCCGGCAAAAATTGCAAAGGCAAACCCTAAAACTGCCAATAAACTATATTGCCAATTTTCTTGTTTACGAATAATTTTTAACATTTGAAGTTTTAACATATTCAGCGACCCCAAGAAAATAGCAAAGGATGCTATTATATCGAACCATTGGGTAGCATCATTATTAACAAAATCCTGGACACCTTCATTTTCAATAAAATTACCAAAGAGTGTTAATAGTCCAATAACAACAACAATCAATAATGGTATGTGGCGTTTTAAAAACATTTGAATTTCCTTTTAATTTCCAAAAATAGTTACAATATCAAAACCAAGCCATCCCGCCTGGAATAATCCATGCAATACAAGCGTCAATATCATAGAAGCCATTACCAGCCCCTTTACAATATCTTGTCCCTTAATGCTTCCCAATAGCTCCGGTTTTTTTGATAGATACGCGCTGGCAGTAAAAAATTCTTCACCAATGAGCGTATAATCGCAGGCCGTTACAAAAAATGGGATTTGAGATGGAGAACCCGTACCTGCAATTTGGATGGCACCAATAGAATTTCCCGTTTCTGCCAGTATGAGAGATTCTGCATAAAATTTACCTAAATAAAAACAGGCTGCAGGTTTTTCCCGTATCATAATTCCGTTTACCCCTGCGGCATAGGCAAATTGGTCATCCGTTAAATAATGAACCATATCGTCATAATATAAATCGGGGCGACCCGCTCTTAAATATGATTCCCTGCAAGTCTCCCGACCTGCCTCCATTACAATTGATTTAGAAACGGGAACATTTAATCCTGCTTCATATTTGGCAGTTGTTTCGGCCACATGCCCTAATAGAATTAACCCTGAAACAGTTTCAACTTGATCCATGTCTGAAATTCCTGGAACAAACAAAACAGATTTACCCATTTCAGTTGCTCGACCAACTGCTTCTTCAATTGCTTTCAATCCGGCAATGGGTCTGAGATAAATTTCTTCCCCTGACTTAGCTCGGTCAATATAATAATATAGGGTCATAGAAACCAATGCAACGACTCCAAATTTGAAGGTGGTATTTTCTAAAAATATATATCCATCACCCATGGAATAAAGCATTACCGTTGCAAGATATACTAAAATTGAAATAGCTAATTTTTTATTCATTATTAATGTCTCTTTTTATTGGATTTAATTTCTATTCGTTCAATTTCTGTTAGGAGGAATTCCACATTATTTCTATCCTCCAACAGCTCTGCAAATTTATAGTAGGATTGGGATGCAACAAATGCAGTAATAATGGGGCCGAAGAATACCATTAGCTGTCCTCCGAAAAAAGAGAGATACTTCATCATATCCAAAAAAAATATGGCCGGTACTGCCATGCCGTGATTCACCACTTTTTCAGCTAAAGTAGAAATGAGGTGTCTATCAGATTGCGTAATTGAAAGTGACTCTGCCATTATGTTAATATCATTTCTAAATTTGCACGGGGAATAACTTCATTACTACCATCTTCAAATTCTATCTCAGCAACACGAACCATGGTTTCAGATTCCATTTTCATCAGTTCTGGTGGCAATGATTTCACTTTCCCAACTCTACCAAAATATGGGGCCCGAATAACCCTAATTAACGAACCCTCTGATATGGCTAAGTCTGCTTCTTTAAAATCATTGCATTCTCCATGGTTCAGTTCATCTGGAATCAGTATTTCAGGTCTAATTACTCCTGCCCTAATTTGGGTAGAACCATTTATGGACGCAAACTTGCCTTCGTTAGCAGACAGCAAAGCATAGGTTCGTTCAGCCATTCCTATTTTACCAAATCCTTCGGTGATAATTAAACTGGGGCCGATTTTTTCTGATCCCGTTATAGCCACTCCTAATGAGTATCCCAATATTTTCGATAGGTCTGTATAATCGAATCCACCGGAGACAATTCCTGCCACCCCCATTTTTTTCGCATGTCTAAAAGTATCCATATTCAAAAATGCTCCACCTAATAAAATCATGCCTTTATGACTTTCATTTATCACTTCAGCGGTAAGCTCATCATTTGGTGAGGCGGTAACCACTTTTAATACCCCTCTATTTTCGCCACCAATACCCAAAATACCCTGTACCAGCACTCCCTCCGTTTCTATTGTTACTCCTTCTTCCTCCTCAACTGCTGTAATAGTTCCAGATGTGTAGGCATCAACCTCTACTGGTACTGGAGGTTCTGCCAAAATAGCCTGACCAGTAATTTCAGATACATTCGCAAGGGTTCCATCTATGGGAGATTTAAGCTGGTTTTTGAACATTCCAAATATACCTTTGCTTTCAGCAATTATTTGCCCCTTAGAAATGGATTCATCAAGTTCAATCAACATACACTCTGGAACATTTTCAGGCTCTATATTGAGTTTATTAGCAACATTGAGCATTTGTACATTTCCAGGCAATTCGGTAGATGCCACAATTTCATTGGATTTAACCTTATCGCCAATTTTTAAATGAACATTGCCCTTCATGGGCAACTGTCTTTTTTTGCTTATTTTAGTATTGGCTAAAATTTTTAACCCAGGTGTATAAGATCTAGACACGTAAACTCTCCAGTTGGGGATATTCGTCAGTCTCTTTCGACCATTCATTTAATAGAGCAACTCTATTTTCATTTTCATCTGACAACACAAATGGTTGTCTCCCTCGACCATCTAAAAGAATCCCCACAACTCCGCCATAAACTTTGGTTTCCAGCACTTCATTTTTGCCGGCACCAATATCTATTCCTTTTCCTGGTGTGAATTTAGCTTGTAATGGTTCAAATGGTGCAGGAATCAACTTTAACTCACCTAATTTCAGATCCCCAGTTATTCTTTCATCTGGCAATGATATTTCATAATGCAGCAGAACTTGGTCTGATTTTCCTTTTCCCACTGGCGCGATGCATGTACCCAGGCGAATAAGACAGTCTTTTTCAAATACTTCTACTGCAGCTTTGGGATGAATTGTGGATAAAATACCTAACTGAGGCATCATAAAGATTGAATCAACAGCTAATTGGGTAATCCCCTCCGGAAGAAATGCGTCTATAAGCATTCTGGCTGCCTGATGCCTTCTTGGAGCATGAGATAAAACTCCACCCGATCCTACCAACATATCCAACTCCATAAGATTTACCAGGGTTTCTCCAGAGCTGGTTTGTTCAAATGCATCTGAAATAGTCCGTTCAGTTTGAACACCTTTGAGATGAACTGCAAATTCTTTGTGTTGTTCAAACGAAAGACGTAAAGCTTCTCTGGCAATTGCCTGTTCAATTATCAATGCTTCCAATGACTGGGGAATTGTTGTGGGACGAATCATTTTATTCCCAATCCTGTTGGTGAGGTCTGTCTTGTCCATATTAAATGGAACCCAACGAGCTACATTATCAAATCCAGACTCAGCCAGTACATTACAAACTGAATAACTCATACCAAGATTTGCACTTACCGTTCGATTAAACTGCCTTTGGAAAACTGAAAATACGTCTGTTGTTGCCCCACCAATGTCAACACCAACTACGGAAATATTTTCTGCTTCAGCAATTTTTTTAATAATTTCACCAACAGCTCCAGGAGTGGGCATTATGGGAGCATCAGTCCACCCCATTAATTTTTTATACCCCGGTGCTTGTGCCATTACATGTTCCATAAACAAATCGTGTATTTTATCTCGGCTGGGTTGGAGATTTTCTTCTTCAAGTGTGGGTCTTATATTATCAACAGTCATTAAATCTGTTATTTCTCCAAGCCTTTCTTTTATTGGCTCTCTAGCATTTTTATTTCCTGCATATATAACCGGCAACTTATAGTTCATGCCCAATCTTGGTTTGGGATTGGCAGCTTCCAATACTTCAGCGAGTTCCACCACATGGGTAACCGTACCACCATCGACACCTCCAGAAAGTAAAATCATATCGGGTCGTAATTGGCGAATTCGCTGAACTTTTTCATGATAGAGACGACCATCGTTTGACGCCAAAACATCCATGACAATAGCGCCTGCACCTAAAGCGGCTCGCTGGGCAGATTCGCCGGTCATACTTTTTACTACACCCCCTACCATCATTTGGAGACCACCACCAGCGGAGCTGGTAGAAATATAAATGTCAACACCAGTTTCGCCCTGAGTGGGTGAAATGATATTTTCACCGTCTAATAGTTTTCTTCCGGAAAGTTCTTCCAATTCCAATACTGCATTTATTACGCCACGAGTGACATCTTCAAAAGGTGCTTCAACTGTGGTGGGTGCTTCACCCCGATGAGTTAATCTATAACCATCATCTACAAATTGAATTAAAATTGCCTTGGTTGTTGTTGAGCCACAATCCGTTGCTAAAATAATTTTTATATCGTCTGTATTAATTTTCTATCCTGCTTTAATAAAATATGTACAATATATTAATGCTAAAGGGGCGGCAAAAGTTAGAGAATCAAATCGATCCAAAATTCCCCCATGTCCTGCTAATATGTTACTGGAATCTTTTACCCCTGCCTCTCGTTTTAATAATGATTCTGCCCAATCACCAAATTGCCCAAATATACCGGTAATGATAGCTAAAACAATGACATCAATGGTAGAAAATATATCAAGAAATAATCCATCACGATTGATAATGAGTAGAAATACTAAAGAGAAAAAGAACCCTGCTATTGTACCCACCCACGTTTTATTAGGGCTAACATTTGGTAATATTTTTTTCTTTCCAAACTTTTTACCAAAGAAGAACGCACCTGTATCACATATCCAAACGGAGAGAAATATGGCAAGGGTAACTTTAAAACCAATATCCGGAAGATTTCTCAACTCCGATAGAGACCCCAACATTAATCCCAGCCATACAAATGAAAACACCAAAATTGAAATGTTGAGCAATGGTGTTTCTTTCTTTCGGAATATTTCCAATGCCATGGCAGTGAAGGTTAATCCGATGATTAATATGTGGATGGGTATCTCCCAATTAATTCCGGGAATTCTGCCAATTTGTAAAAGGGCTAAAAATAAGAGCAAAACAGAAATTACAGGCTCCCCATTTTTAGAATTTGTCAAAGGTGCAACTTCTAAAGCACCTAATAAAAGTACAATACTGATAAATATTGAAAAAATAGGAATATTGGAATAAGAATCACCTAAATATATTATTGCTAATAATGAAGGAATACCCAACAGGTTGACAAGTGTTCTGGAAGAATTATTGTTAGTCATATATGCGTTGAAACAAGACTAAAAATTTACAAGAATTTCACTTCTTGAACCAAAATAAATTCGGTAAACTTCGGGGAATTATGGAATGTTGGAAAATTGAAACCCATCTACGCCCCATGACTATTTATCTATCGCATCTGCCATCTGGCGGAGTAGATAGACGATGGGCTGGCTGTGAAACTGGGCATTTGTCACTTAGCAAGGTTTGGGAGTATTGGAATGATGGATAATAATGATAGTGGATATCACTATTCAAACCCCTGTCATTCCGACAAAGGAGGAATCTCAATTCTTCATTAAAACTACCAATATCAGTTTGAGACCCTTCGCTTAAATTCTAATCAATAACCACGATAAGCTCAGGGTGACAGATATTTTTCATTTGTGTCCATCTGCCTGCCTGTGGCATGGTGATTCATTTTTCGTGTTGATTTGTGCCAATTTGTGGTTATTTTTGTATTGGTTCTCTATTCCAATTGGAAGCTGTGCCATAGTTGAGGAGATGCTTCCCTTTTATCTGAATTGGGATTCACCAGATTTTAGGATGAAAAGATTATTTTCAATCCTTCTAATCCAATTTCTGACTTTCCTTAATTCTCTTTTGGAGTGCATTCATAATTTTTTTGATCCCGCCATTATAATCTTAATGCAGATTTAGGCGGGATGGTAAAAGAGCAAAAGGGTTACTGAGTCCTCACGCAACGAAAACCGATATTGATGACACTAACACCAGGGAAGTAGTAGTAACGATACCACGACTGGAGGCCGTACGAATTATTGAACCACGAACCACCACGGAACACACGGGACGATGAGGATTCACTCCATCAGCTATGGGTCCAATTCCAGACATTGCCAGCCATATCATAGGCGCCATAGGGGCTTGGGCTATCGGTAGTGCCATTCTCTCCGTTATAGCAGCCTACGGGGGTTGTCCCATTGTCCCAGGGGTCACCGCTGTTATTGTAATTGGCATTATCGCTGATATCATCCCCATAATCTTCTCCCCAGGGGTAAGCAGTGCCACTCATTCCTCGGGCTGCTTTCTCCCATTCATATTCATCCGGCAGTCTTAAACCATAATGCTGGGCAAAAGCATGGGCGCCAAACCAGGTTACATCTACAACAGGATGATCTTCATAACCTTCAATTACAGAGTAACTGCTTCCATCCCAACTTATACGGCAGTCATTGTCATCTAAATCAAGATATTCATAATCACCACTACCATAATATTCATCACCGCTATAATTGCCTTGAGCTGTGCTACTGGTTACACTAATATCGCCATTGGTAAGCGCTTCTTCCAAATAAGTCATATATTGGCTATTGGTAACTTCATATTTCATGATTTAATAGTCATAATCTATATTTTGTATATCATCATTACTGCCATAAGTATAATCACCAGCAGGTACGCTAAGCATAGCAAAAGGCGTGGCAGTGGTATCTTCTTCCCAACAATCGGTTAAAATACAGTTTACATTTGTGAGAATATCTGTGATATCCAGGTTACCATCCCCATTGGCATCACACTGACTGTAGGCTGTTGACTATAGAAACAGGGTCAGAATAAGCAAAATTTTCATGGTTTCCTCCAAAATTAAAATATGTTGGCAATTTAGCTCGTTTTAACGCCTTATTTCAATGGTTTATTAGAGAGAAATTTAGAATGTGATGGAGGGCACAGAAATAGAAATTGGTCACTTGTTATTGGTCATTCGTCATTTGTCAATTGTCACTTGGCGGGGTAAGGGGCAAGGGATTATTGGAATGGTGGATGGGTGGAAAATTGAAAATAAAAACTGGGTGTAGAATTATAATACTCTATTTTTGGTTCTTGAGCAAAGCGAAGTTTCTCTATGGTTTGTAATTATAACCATCATCTGATTGAGATGGTTCACTATGTTCACCATGACAATGTTTTTCATTAAATTAAATGGGAGAAGTAAGACATAAAAAAAGCCCGGCAATACCGGGCTTTTTTATTATGCTTTTATTAATCTAATTAATTATCTAATATGTGGTTGGCAATCTGTACCAGATCCAAGATGTTTA
>JACNLQ010000075.1 GCA_014381415.1 Fidelibacterota bacterium | reverse complement strand
TACAAGAAAAAGCATCAGCGATGGAAAACGATGTAGCAGCTAAATTCCTCAGCTATCCAATCCCCAAAGCAATTGTAGAAGCATGGGAGAAAGTTAATTAAAAATGCCCTCGTAGCTTCCATCTACATGGTGTTGCGATGGACAGGCAATAGAAAAGAATGCTACAATTTGCCCTCGTAGCTCAATAGGATAGAGCGTTCGCCTCCTAAGCGAAAGGCTTCCCGTTCGATTCGGGACGAGGGTACGAATAATGAATGTAGAATAGACAATAGAAAATGATGAATTGAGAATAGTGCTTGCCCCATTGAAATTTGTGTAGTGGTAATGGAGAATGAGAAGGGATACAGGAAGCAGGAGCAAGGAGATAGGAATAACGAATGACAAATGACAAATGACTATTGACCAATTCCCTATTTGCTTAATAAAACTATACCATCCTAATTTTACAGACATGACAAAAGGAAAAAAATGAAAAAAGAAGAATTAAGACACGATCCGGTTCGTGAAAATATAGTAAAAGGTGTGCAGTATTTTTCAGAAAATACCAGTACTGTACTGCAGGTTCTTGCCGTAATTGTTATTGTTGTTGGCGGAGCAAGCTATTATAGTCACACTGGAAATATAAAAATGGAAAGTGCTTCCCATTTAGCTGGTAGGGCTCAAAGCATTCTAATTAATGGAAATTTAGATGAAGCCATTGTAAAGTTTGAACGGGTATTGGCAGATTACCCCAACACTCCCGGGGCAGTTCAGTCGTTGGTTTATTTATTAAATGATGCCATTACAAAGAATGATATTGAAGGGGCAAAAAGTCTTTTAAGCGATAATGACGGCTCAATTGATGACCCGCATGTTTTAGCAGCTATATATAAACTGCAGGGAGATATTTCCCTCACCGAAACTGACTTTACGAATGCATTGAAATATTTCCAGAAAGCAGAAAGTATTGCTGGTGAAAATCCATATCGTGTAGGGTTTCAGCTTGACATTGCTTCAACCCTTTTGGCGCAGAATAATTATGAAAACGCTTTGCAAAAATTAGAAGAAATAATTGAAAATGAAGATACTGGGTTTAGTGAAAAAAATAATGCAGAAGAACTTGCAGCATTTACAAGGCAAAAAATAGGGATATAATTGTTGTAAAAAACAAGAATATTGCCATAAATTTTGAGTAGCGGAAAGTGGGGCATGAACCCACTTTCTCTTTTTATAGACATATCAAAGCTAAATTTAAGACAGAGGTGTATATTGATTAATAAGGATATAATTGAAGCCTTTTCCATGCTGGCGAAGGAGAAGAATATTGATCGTACAAATTTAAGTACGATTATTGAAGATATCTTCATGGCTCTTATTTATAAGAAATATGGTGAAGAAAGAGAAAATTTCAGTGTAATTGTAAATATGGAAAAAGGTGAAATAGAAATTTACCAGGAAATGACCGTAGTTAACACTGTAACAGATCCCGTAACAGAAATTCATATTGATGAAGCTGTTAAAGAATATGACGATCTTGAAATCGGAGATGCTTATGTAAATATTTTAAGCCCTGAGAGTTTTGGAAGACGATTAATTAATACCGCTAAGCAATATATGGTGCAGAAAATAAGAGATATTGAACGGCAGAGTGTCTTCGACGAATTCTCAAGTAAAATTGGTGAAATTGTAGTTGGGAATGTGCATCAAATTCAGCGTGACCAAATTTTTATTCATGCTGCAAATGGGGCAGAATTTATTATGCCTAAAAATGAGCAATTACCCAATGACAGATTCAGAAGAGGTGAGACGATTCGGGGAATTATTACAAATGTAGAAATTTCCAGTAGAGGTCCTGAAATTATCATCTCCCGAAGTGATGACTTTTTCTTGAAAAGATTGTTTGAAAAAGAGATTCCTGAAATTGAAGATGAAATTATAGAAGTTAAAGCTGTTAGGCGTACTCCTGGTGATAGAAGTAAAATTGTCGTGTATTCTTCCGATCGCAGAGTAGATGCTGTGGGTGCATGTGTAGGCATGCGAGGAAGCCGGATTCAATCTATCGTACGGGAATTAAATGGTGAAAAAATTGATATCATTAACTGGAGTGATAAGCCTGAAATTCTTATTTCTCGAGCTTTGGCGCCTGCCAAACCCATTAATCTTTATATTGATGAAGAAAGGCCCTATGTGGTTGCTGTATTTGAAGATGAAGAATTACCAATCGCTATTGGTAGAAATGGTCAGAATATTAAATTGGCATCCAGTGTAACCGAATATACCATAGATGCCGTAAAAAAATCTGAATATGAAGGTGAGCAGGAAGAGGCTCTTTATTTAGATGAGATTGAGGGAATTGCAAAAAAATATATTGAAGTATTGGCTAAAAGTGAAATATATACCAGTGAAGACTTTCTCAGCACAGCAAAGGCGGATAT
Organism: Fidelibacterota bacterium; assembly: GCA_014381415.1. Taxonomy (GTDB): domain Bacteria; phylum Fidelibacterota; class Marinisomatia; order SCGC-AAA003-L08; family D37C17; genus D37C17. The sequence continues at coordinate 23,921 of JACNLQ010000075.1, read as the reverse complement.
ATTAACGCTTAAGGGCTTTGGAGAAAAAACTGTAGATAAGATTACTGCAATAATTTTAGAAGCAGTGGCGAATCATGAAACAAAAAGTACAGAGAAAGAAGAAGTGGATACGAAAACTCCTGAATCCGAAGAATCTATATTGGAGGAGGTTGATAACAATTAATTATGCCTGAGGTTGCTAAGAAAAAACGTATTTTTCAAATTGCAAAAGAGCTGAATATTTCCCATTTGGAGATAATTCAGTTCCTAAAAAATCATGGTACTGAGGTGGAAAGTCATATGGCTCCCGTATCTCCAGAAGCTTATGATGATATCCTGCTGGAATTTTCCAAAGATAAACTGCAGATTGAAAGGCATAGAAAAGAACAGGCTCGGAAGGTTGTTGTTTCAAAAATTCATAAAAAAGAAACAGACGAACCTCAGTCAAGTGGTACGGTAGGCAAATCACCAGTTCGTAAGCTTAAAACCTCACTTAAAGAAGAAAAATTAGCATTATCTGCTAAGCTAAAAGATGCTTCTGATAAACTTACAATTGAAAAGAAAGCCCTTGCTGATAAAGAAAAAGCTGAAGCAAAAATAAAAAAAGTAAAACCTGAGGTAAATGGATCTGCTGATACAAAGAAGAAAGTAGAAACAGTTGCGCCTAAAAAGATAGATAAAGATGTTATAAAGTTGACAAAAGTATCTGCGCCGGAAAGTGCTCCCCCAAAACCCCGAAAATTGAAAAAAATCAGTATTCAAGATATAGCTGATAAAATAAATCAAACAAAAAGGCGTTCACCAAAAGGGAAGGGCGATCCGAGTAAACCTCAAATAAAACAGCCTTTACCACAATTTGGCAAAAGTGCCACAAAAAAGAAAAGTAAGAAAAAAGATAAAAATATTGATGTTGAATCCACGGAAATTAAAAAATCAATAAAAGTACCAGAATTTACTACAGTTGACGAATTGGCGCAGTCCATGGATGTAACAGTTCAAGAAGTGATAATGGCTTGTATGGGGCTTGGAATGATGGTTACCATTAACCAGAGAATGGATATGGACAATATCATTATGATTGCTGATGAATTTGGATTTGATGTAGAAACGGTCACTGAATTTGCAGAAGAGAAAACGAGTCATGAAGAGGATTCTGAAGAAGATATTAAGAATGCTATTGAACGTGCGCCTGTGGTGACAATAATGGGGCATGTTGATCATGGAAAAACATCACTTTTAGATTTTATTAGAGATGCCAATGTAGTTGCCGGAGAATCAGGAGGCATTACCCAGCATATTGGTGCTTATGAAGTTCAACTGAAAAGTGGGAAAAATATTACCTTTTTAGACACGCCAGGACATGCTGCTTTCACTGCCATGCGCGCAAGGGGAGCTCAAGTTACCGACCTTGTAATTGTAATAATAGCAGCTGATGATGACGTTATGCCTCAAACCAAGGAAGCAATTGACCATGCAAAAGCGGCTGAAGTTCCCATTATAATTGCTATCAATAAAGTAGATGTTCCTAACGCAAATCCTGATAAAATCCGTAAATCTTTAGGTGAGCTTAATATTTTGGTTGAAGAGTGGGGTGGTAAATATCAATGTCAGGAGATATCAGCAAAAAATGGACAAGGTGTCGAGGAATTATTAGATAAAATATTACTCGAGGCAGAAGTATTAGAATTGAAAGCCAACAAGAAAACCGAGGCAAAAGGGATTGTGATAGAATCTCGTCTTGATAAAGGGCTTGGAGCAATTGCTACTGTATTGATCAGTAAAGGAACTCTTTTTAAGGGAGATGGGTTTGTTTGTGGAAATCAATTTGGTAAAGTGCGGGCAATGATGAATGAGAGAAGTCAAAAACTTGCAGAAGCTTATCCATCCGATCCGGTGCAGATATTGGGATTTGATGAAGTGCCAAAAGCTGGGGACACATTCACTGTATTTAAGGATGAAAGAGAAGCAAAAAGAATAGCAACTGAACGGGCACAGTTAAGTAGGGAGGCTGAGCATCGCCGATTTAGAAAAATTACACTTGATCAAATTGGCAAGAAGATTTCCAGTGGTGAAGTTCGAGAACTGGATATTATCATCAAAGGTGATGTTGACGGTTCTATTGAGGCGGTAAGTGATTCTCTAATGGAACTCTCAACAGATGAAGTGTCGGTAAAAATTCTTCATCGCTCGGTTGGTATGATAACGGAAAGTGATGTGTCGCTTGCAGCAGCATCCAGTGCTATTATTATTGCATTTAATGTAAAATCATCTCCAGAAGCCAAAACAATTGCAAAATCTATTGGTGTGGATATCCGTAATTATTCAATTATTTATGAAGCTATTCAAGAAGTTAAGTTGGCCCTAGAAGGCTTATTGGAGCCAGAAGAAGTAGAAAAAGCTCTGGGATACGCTGATGTGCGTGAGAAATTTAAAATACCGAAGCTTGGTGTTATTGCAGGCTGTTATATAAAAGAAGGAAGAGTTGTTAGAAATGCACTACTACGGGTAAAAAGGGATGGGGAAATTCTTCATACTGGAAAATTGACATCTCTAAAAAGGTTCAAAGAAGATGTAGCAGATGTTACTGAGGGGTATGAATGCGGTATTGGGGTAGAAGGATTTAAAGATTTTAATGAAGGCGATGTTATTGAAGTATATGAAATTAAAGAAGTCAAGCGGAGTTTAGCATAAATACATCTTCTCACAAACCATTTAAGAGGCACGAAAGGGTTGGAGATGAAATTAGGCAAATTCTTGCCAATTGTTTTATTTCTGAAATATTTATTCCGGAAGCAGGACTGTTAACGGTTACAAAAGTGAATGTTACGGAAGATCTCAAAATAGCTAAAATCTACCTCAGCTTTCTTGAAAATAAACTACCAGTTGAAGATGTAATTAATATTTTTATATCTAAACAAAACTTAATTCGTTATCATATGGGCAAAAAACTCACATTAAAATTTATTCCACAACTTAGATTTTATTATGATGATTCAATTAAACATGCCCAGCATATTGACGCCCTATTGCAAAAGATTCACAAAGATGATTGATGCTATAATACCAGTTTGGAAGCCTGTTGATTGGACATCCTTTGATGTGGTAAAAAAGATAAGAGCTCAAATCAAACCTGCTAAGGTAGGTCACACCGGCACCCTTGATCCATTTGCTGAAGGAATTTTGGTACTATGTACCGGGAAAAATACAAAAAGAGTCGAAGAGTTTATGGATAAAGAAAAAGAATATATTGCTAAAATTCAATTGGGTGTAGAAACAGAAACACTTGACTCTACAGGAAAAATAGAAAAATCAGCCAATATTCCACGTCTTAGCGAGGAACTGATTAAAGGCGTGTTAAATAGGTTTATAGGTGATATTCTGCAAGAGCCACCAATGTACTCAGCTCTTAAAGTAAATGGGCAACCTCTATATAAATATGCTCGAAAAGGTATTGATGTCAAACGTGAAAAGAGAATTGTTAATATTAATGATATAACTTTAATTCAATTCACTCAGGATAGCATTACCATAAAAGTAGCCTGTGGCAGAGGGACATATATTCGTTCATTAGCTAAAGATATTGCCACCGAATTAAACACAGTTGGACACCTTGTAAAATTGGTACGGACTCGTATTGGTGAATTCGATGAAAATAATTGTATTGAAGTAAAGGACTTTCCGAAATGGTTATCTGCAAGAGCTTAAATACAATACCTAATTTAGATAAATCTGTTTTGACTATTGGGTCTTTCGATGGAATGCATCGAGGGCATCAGGAAGTTATAAAAGATGTTAAATTTAGAGCAGACGGAAAAAATATTCCCTCAGTGGCTATTACTTTTGATCCCCATCCAAAAAGTATTTTACATTCGAATGTGCAAGAAAATTGGAACATATTAACAAGCGCAGATAAAAAACTAGAATTATTAGAGAAAAATGGTATAGACTATGTATTATTGATTCCCTTTGATATGGAATTCGCAAAAATAACTGCCCAAGATTTTATGGATAATTTTATTATTAAATATTTCAATCCCGAACAAATTGTTATCGGATATGATCATCACTTTGGTTATAAGAGGGAAGGGGATGCAGAATTCTTGAAAAAGCAAAATGATAAATATAATTTCAACCTAAACGTAATAGAGCCCTTAAAAATTGATGGTTTAACTGTGAGCAGTACAAAAATAAGAGAGTATATCCAAAATTGCGATATTGAAGCTGCAAATAATTATCTGGGTTGGGAATATGAATTATCCGGCGTGGTTGTAAAGGGGGAAGGGATTGGAAGCAAAATAGGTTTCCCAACAGCAAATATTAAACCTGAATTTCAAACCCAACTAATTCCGGGTCAAGGAGCTTATTGTGTTGATGTTGTTGTAAATAATAAAATCTACCCTGGAATGTGTAATATAGGGAATCGTCCAACATTTCATGATGATGGCAATAATGTTATTGAAGTTAATTTGATTTCAGAAGATAAATTATCTTTATTGGATGAAAATATTACGATAAATTTTAAAATTTATATTAGACAAGAAAAAAAATATGAAAATAAAATAGATTTGGTGAGACAGCTTAAATTGGATCGTCAATTTTGTCTATCATATTAGTAACATAAATACAAAGGGAGCAGTATGTCAGTAACAAAAGAAAAAATAGAAGAATTAACCAAAGAATTTGGTGTAAATGAAAATGATTCTGGCGCTACAGAAACTCAAATAGCGATTTTTACAGAAAGAATAAGAAATATTACGAGTCATTTGAAGCAAAACAAAAAAGATCATAGTGGTCGTCGTGGTTTGGTCATTTTAGTTTCAAAGCGAAGACGGTTATTGAATTATTTGCGTAAAACTAATGTTGACGCCTATAAAAATATATTAGAAAAATTAAAAATAAGAAAATAAAAAAAGGAAAATAATGATAAAGAAGAGTATCGAGATATCGGGTCAGACGCTGACCATTGAAACAGGACGCATGGCCAAGCAAGCCAGCGGGTCTGTATTAGTAACTTATGGTGAAACAGTTGTGCTGGTTACAAGCACTGCAAATAAGGGTATTGAGGCCAACAGAGGCTTCTTTCCACTTACAATTGATTACCGTGAAAAATTTTATGCATCTGGCAAAATTCCAGGGGGGTTTTTCAAGCGTGAAGCAAGACCGTCAGAAAAGGAAATAATTGGATGCAGGTTAACAGACCGTCCATTACGGCCGTTATTCCCAAAAGGTTTTTATAATGAAACGCAGGTATTTATAAGTGTTTTATCTTTTGATGGTGAAAATAATGGAGATATCTTAGGCACAATTGGAGCATCTGCTAGTTTAGCAATCTCTGATATTCCATGGGATGGTCCGGTGGCTTCAATAAAAGTAGGAAGAGTAAATGGTGAACTCATCATTAACCCAACCAACACGGTGATGGAAGAGAGTGATATGTCTATTATTATCTCCGGAACAAAAGATTCTATCGTGATGGTTGAAGGGGAAGCTAATTTTATTAGTGAGGAGGATTTTCTTACTGTTATCGAGCTTGGCCATGAAGCCATTAAAGATATAGTTAAATTGCAGGAAGAATTGGTTGCTGAATGTGGTAAGGCTAAGCGAGATATACCTGAGGTAGAAGTAAATCAAGTACTTAATGATGAAGTTGATAAGCTAATTGAAGGAAAAATAAGTGATTTAAATGCTCCTCGGGAAAAAGCGGAAAGATATGACGGTATCCGTGACTTTAAGATGTCTATCGTTGATGAATTGTCAGAGGAATTTCCAGATGATGAATCTGCTATTAAAAGTTATATTGAAGATAAAATCAGTCTTGATTTGCGAGAAATGACCTTGAAAGGTACTCGTGCAGATGGACGGGATAATAAAACAGTTAGAAATATTACAATTGAAACATCTGTTTTACCCAGGACTCATGGATCTTCTCTCTTTACCAGAGGAGAAACTCAAGCATTGGTTGTGGCAACACTTGGGTCAAAACGTGATGAACAAATGTTGGATAATATAGAAGGAATGACTTACAAAAAACATATGCTTCATTATAATTTTCCACCATATAGTGTTGGGGAAGCACGGCCTAAATTTAATGTGAGTCGTAGAGAGATTGGGCATGGAAACTTGGCTGAAAGAGCTATTAAGCCATCGCTACCGGATTTTGAAGAATTTCCGTATACCATTCGGTTGGTTTCAGAAATTCTTGAATCAAATGGTTCATCTTCAATGGCCAGTGTATGTGGTGCATCTCTCAGTTTAATGGATGCTGGCGTACCAGTGAAAACACCAATTGCTGGAGTTGCAATGGGATTGATTATGGAAGATAAGGATAACTATGCCATTTTAACGGATATATTGGGTACGGAAGATCATTTAGGTGATATGGATTTTAAGGTGGCAGGATCAAGAGAGGGAATAACAGCAATCCAAATGGATCTAAAAATAGATGGGCTTCCACTTGATCTTATGCGAGAAGCATTACAGCAGGCCAAAGAAGGCAGAATCCATATTTTGGATGTGATGAAAGAAGAGCTTGAAGTGCATCGTGACAGATTGTCTGTCCATGCACCAAAGATTGGTCAATCATCAATACCTGTAGATAGAATCGGAGATTTTATTGGTCCTGGTGGTAAAAACATAAAAGCCATAAGCGCAGAATATGAATGCGAAGTCAGTGTTGAGGATGATGGCATGTGTGTTGTTTCAGGACAAAATCAAGATTATATCGACACGGTAGTTCGTATCTTGGACTCATATAATCTAGTACCTGTTCCGGGTGAAGTTTATGATGCTGAAGTTGTTCGTATAATGGATTTTGGTGCCTTTGTTAAAATTGCACCAGGTAAAGAGGGCTTAGTCCATATATCAGCATTGAATTGGGAACATGTTAAAAAAGTTGAAGATGTAGTTAAAATTGGTGATCAGGTAAAAGTTAAACTCATCAAAATAGACGATCTTAAGCGATTGGATTTTAGCATGAAAGCACTCATGGAAAAGCCTGACAACTATTCACCTCCTGAAAAAAGGAAGAAATTCCAAAAAGGATAATACCGCCGAATAATCCCTGTAAATAAGCAGATAACTCATGGTAATAGGTGTACCAAAAGAGATAAAAAATAACGAGTACCGCGTTTCCATTATTCCATTTGGAGTAGAAGACCTTAAAAGGGCAGGTCACTCAATAATCGTGCAATCCCAAGCCGGTTCTGGCAGTGGTTTCAGTGATGAAATGTATGCAAACGCGGGTGCTGAAATAATTGAATCTCCCGATGAAATATTTAATAAAGCTGATTTAATTATTAAGGTTAAAGAGCCTCAACCAGAAGAATATGGAATGATTCATGAAGATCAAATCGTATTCACCTATTTCCATTTTGCCGCAAATGAAGCCTTGACTAAAGGAATGATTGACTCTCAATCTATTGCTATAGCCTACGAAACTGTACAAAACAATGATGGTGAATTGCCGCTTCTAACCCCTATGAGTGAAGTTGCAGGTCGTATGGCAGTTCAAAATGGAGCAAAATGTTTAGAAGGAAATATGGGCGGGATTGGCAAACTCCTAAGCGGTGTCCCTGGAGTTGAACCTGCAACAGTAACTATTCTGGGTGGCGGAGTTGTAGGTATGAATGCAGCTAAACTTGCTGCTGGACTTGGAGCAAAGGTGTATATTCTTGATATAAATGCAGCCAGATTAAAATATTTAGATGATATCATGCCTCCTAATGTGTTTACCCTTTATTCAAATAATTATACAATACTTGAATTGTTGCCAAATACCGACCTGTTGATCGGAAGTGTGCTTGTGGTTGGAGCAAAAGCGCCAAATTTAGTCACAAGAGAAATGTTGTCTATCATGCAGAAAGGATCAGTAATAATTGATGTGGCAGTCGATCAAGGTGGGTGCGTGGAAACATGCAAGCCTACAACACATGCTAACCCAACTTATGAAATAGACGGTATTATTCATTATTGTGTTGCAAATATGCCTGGAGCGGTTCCGTATACCTCAACAATTGCTTTAGCAAATACAACCTACCCATATATTAAGCTTCTTGCAAATAAGGGATATGTAAAGGCTTTTCAAGATAATCCTAATTTAATAAAGGGATTAAATATTTTCAAAGGAGCAGTAACCCACCAGGGTGTAGCAGATGCGTTTGATATTCCCTTTACACCTCCGCAGGATGTGTTCGCATAAACATTCGCATCCCCTAACGTTTACTTACCATAATATCGAATCAGGATTTCATGTTGGATTGAATACAATTCATCCAGCCAAATTCAGAAAACATGTTCAATACATTGCTAAAATCAACCAATCACAAGATAGAAGAAAACATATATCCATAGCATTTGATGATGGTTACGAATCTGTCTACACAAACGCTTTTCCTATTATGGAAGAATATAACCTTAAAGGAATTGTTTTCCCTATAAGCGGATATATTGGTAAGACTAATGATTGGGATATAACATTTGGAGTGAATAGAACTATGCATTTAACTGAATCTCAATTAAAAACATTATCAAAACATGGTTGGGAGATCGGTAGCCATTCACATTTACATCGATCGTTTAGGTGGATAAAAAGTGAGGAAATAAAAGATGAGGTTGTAACTTCCAAGCGAATTATTGAAAGTATAATAGGGAAAAAGATCACTTCTTTTTGTCTCCCGTTTGGTGATTATACAATAAAAGCTGTGGAAATTATAGAAAATGCTAAATATATTAATTTATTTATGCAATTACCTTTATTAAAAAGGGTGCCGACGATCAGTAATATACAATTTCAATATTATAGAAGTATATATTCCACCGATAGTGTAAAATCCCTTGAAAATAAATACCAAAAAATTAATAGAGAACACTTAAAGGAAAGCTTTATACACTCATTTTCGACTGCAACAGTGCTAGTAAAAGAAATGCTTTGATTGAAGTATATTAATGAATTAAGTTAAAGTACTACTTTAAACAATAAATTCAAATTAAAGGTTATGGAAGCAAGAGATATAAAGAAATTATACTATTCAATAAGTGAAGTGAGTGAGATTACCGGATTAAAACAATACGTATTACGGTATTGGGAAACTGAATTTTCTCAATTGAAACCGGGAAAAAATCGAGCTGGGAACAGAATTTATCGATCTCATGATGTTGATACAATAATGGAAATTAAATCACTTTTATACGATCGTAAATTCACAATTAAGGGTGCGCAGCAATTTTTAAAAATACCATCAAAAAAATCAAGTCAACTTATTGAAAAAAAGAAAATAATAAAAATGAGCAATTCTATTGATATTCAAACTCTGAAAGATTTAAAATACGGTTTGGATGATCTTATTAAACTTGTCGAACAGTTTAAAGATTAATATTATTTTCATATAAATTAATATCTTTTGAACACAAAAAAGACTTTAATTTTACTCACCAAGAAAAAAACAATAATTATCAAAACGGGACGTGGCGCAGTCCGGTAGCGCACTTGACTGGGGGTCAAGGGGCCGGAGGTTCAAATCCTCTCGTTCCGACAATAGGCAAAACTCTATTTCCAACATGAAATAGAGTTTTTTTTACAATAATCCTGGAACAATAATATACTCCAAAAAGTACTTCTATGAATCTATCTATCATTATTCCGGCATATAATCCTCCCACTACATTTTCTTCTCTTATAAAATCTATTAATAAAATCACGCCTAATGCAATAATCATTATTGATGATGGCTCTACACCAAAGATTAACATCGAACATTCCAGTGTTGTAGTATTGCGTAACACACAAAATAAAGGGAAGGGGTATTCGCTTATAAAAGGATTTAAATATGCAGAAAAAGAAGGATATACCCATGCCATTACAATAGATGCAGATTCCCAGCATGATCCGGAATCAATTATTTCATTTTTAGAATTTGATAAAAATATTAGCCTCGTATTAGGTACTCGAAATTTTACAACAGATATGCCCATTCATCGAAGAATTTCAAATACATTAACTTCCTATATTATTTCATTTTTGTGTGGACAGACTGTAATTGACTCTCAATGTGGTTATCGTCGCTATATTTTAAAAGATGTTTGCTCAGAATCATTTAAGGAAAAAGGATTTCAGTTTGAGTCTGAGGTATTAATCAAATTATTACGAAATAATTGTACTCATGAAAATTTAGAGATACCTACTATTTATAGTAATGAAAATAGTTCTATTAATAATATTAATGATACCTTCAAATTCATTCGATTAATTTTAAGAAATATATTTAAAGATTAACCCTAATATTGCTACTTATTGGAACAATAATATTTAGCTAAAATATACAATATTAACATGTTTAAAATTTTGAGAAGACTGTATGATTGGGTTCTTCATTGGGCAAAAACACCCTACGGAACTATGGCTCTTTTTCTATTATCTTTATCTGAAGCCTCATTTTTTCCCATACCTCCTGATGTATTATTAATTGCGTTAGCGCTTGGAAGCCGAAAGCAATCATATAAATTTGCTTTAATATGCAGTATTGCCAGCATTATTGGTGCCATTGGAGGCTATTGTATTGGGAATTATCTTTGGTGGGCTGGAGATGGATATAATGAGATCGCCCTCTTTTTCTTTAATCATGTTCCAGGATTTAGCGAAAGTGTTTTTCTAGATATAAAAAAACAATATGACTATTACGGTTTTATAATTACCTTTACAGCAGGATTTACTCCAATACCCTTCAAAGTTTTCACAATTAGCGCAGGAGCTTTCAATATTTCTTTCCCTCTATTTTTATTGGCATCATCCATCAGCAGATCAGCACGTTTTTTTCTCGTATCATTTTTAATTGTGAAATATGGTGAACAAGTTGAAGGGTTTATAAATCGATATTTTAATCTCCTTACTATTGCTTTTGCTATACTTTTAATTGGTAGCTATATTTTGCTTAAATTTATAATTGGTAATTAATTGGACATAAATCTGCTTCCTATTATTGTTAAAAATATGAAACAATATTGTTTAGGAAGTGTCCAACACGCATGAGAAAGATCAATACCGTCAGTAAATGGTTTTTTCATTTATTTTTACTATTATCATCCTTTATAGTCATAATGGGAATTATTTTCTTATTCAGACCCCAATACTTTATTGATGATATTGAATTAATTATTAAAAATAAGCTGCCTAATACTCTTAGAGGAGACTTAAATATTGCCAATATAAGTGGTAACTTTATCACTGGTTTCAATATGAGTGATTTGAACTATACCAAGGACAGTATTATAGTATTTTCTGCGAAGGAAATTTATATTGATCCTGATCTATCACGAATTGCCTTTGGTACAATTGCTCTTTCAGAATTAATATTTAAGTCATCTTATCTACATTATGATAAAATTCTGACAAATGAGAAAGAAAATAGATTTAAATCTGCATCTTCATTTTTTAATATTGAAGTTTCCTCGCTCATTATTGATAATGGATTAATTGTAGTGAAGGAAGAAATGTATAAATTAAATGGAGAATTAGGTCTTGATATTGATGATATGGTAGAATTAGAAATAAAATCACTTGATTTAGGTTCTCCATTATTTAGTGAAAATTTAATATTTCCAAATGGCAAGATCATAATTAATAAAAATGATCTTGAGATTATAAACCTTGAATCAAATTCAAGTTGGCTATCAGGAATAGTCAATGGAACAGTAAATATTAAAGATTTACACAAATCCTCTGGAATTGTTCAAATTGACAAACTTCTATTATCGACAATAGATTCCTCATGGATTAATATTTATAATCTTGAATCTGAATTTGATAACAAAAATAAAAATTTAGAAGGCTATTTAAAATGTAACTTAGATTATTTCAGTAAAAAATTTACTGACCTTTATATAAATGTAAATATTGTCGATAATACAATTGAAATTGATTCTGCATCATTCATTGTGGATGAACAGTATATTGCTTCAACGGGATATATTAATTTCCGTGAAAAAAGTTGGGAATTAAATACAATATTTGATGAATTCAATTTATCGAAAAATACTTATTATTCTGGTGGTATCAATTTAAGAAGTCCTCACTTCTTTGATCATATTAAAGGAGAATTGAGGTTAAATAATTCACTCATTGATTCTGTTGAAATAGCTTCCATTTCTGGAGAATTCAATTATTATGACAAGTTATTTAGTTCGGAAAATATTTTGATTAATTCTGGTGGACAGATTGGAAATATTAAAATTCATTCTCTTTTAGATACCGATAATTTTAACATTACTGGAATGGTGAATATAAGTGAATTCTCTGATAATCTAATGCTTAAGAAATATGGTTTTAATGATTTATATGGCGATTTGCATTTTAACTGGATTAAAAGTACTGCAATAAATGATTTTTCTGCCGATATCAATTTGAGTGAAGGATTTTTGCTGAAAAATAAATTTTCTGGAATAAAAGGAAATATTTCTGGTGAAATTACAAATGGTCAATTTGCAGGGAAATCAGCAGTAACTCTAAATGGATGGCAATTCAATTCCTATGATTGGGACAGCATATATATTAATATCGATCTAATGAATGAAATTTTAACAAATTTTGAATTAAAAGCAATCACTGCTATGGGGGATAGAATTCAATTTAATGCAGAAAAAGAATCATCGGGAGATGTATTTGTAAAAGCTTTCACTGGAATTTTAAAACAAACAGAAATAAATATTCAGCCTTTTTATATAAATAAAAGAGAAAATTATTTTCATTTTCCTCAAATAAATATTAGTCTTGGTGATGGAAAAATTATAATGAAGGGAAATTATCGAGGAGTAAATCATTATGAAATAGATGTAGATATTCAGAAATTGGATTTAACCAATTTATATTCAATAACTGGGAAATCTTACAGATTATATGGGTTACTTAAATCTGCAATAATAAATATTGAAAAAAGTAATGACCAATTAAAACCTAATCCTATAATTTTTGCTTCTGTTGAAATAGAAAATGGCAATATAGATGATATTCAATTTGATAATTTGAAAATAGCAGCATCCTACAGAAATCGCCGATTTCTTTTAAGTGATTTTAGATTAAATATATATTTGGGAAATATAAATGGAGACGGTTGGTTTAATATTGGGTTGTCAAATCAAGGCGGTCTCTTTAAGAATGATGATAAACTTAATTTGAAATTTAACTTTGAGAATGTGGATATTGAACGATTTAATCGATATTTTCCATGGGGATATGAAAGTAGAGGATTTATGACAGGAGACATAGAAATAAAAGGATCTACAGCTAAACCAGAAATTTTAAGCCGTATTGATATTTTCCATCCAGGCTTTGATAAAATAAGTGGGAAAAGACTTTCTGGAAACATTTTCTTTAAAAATAATAGGATGGATTTTAGAAATATATTATTACAGACAGAAAATGGAAGATACTCAGGATTTGGTTTCTTACCTTTAGATTTAAATTTAATAATTGAAAACAAGGTTGATATTTCTCAAGAACCAATTGATTTTGTATTTACAGGTACTACAAATAATGTTGATTTTCTACCTCCCTATTTTGATATTTTAGACTCCTTGTCTTCTAATCCTACAAAGGATGATACCTTGAGCAGCTATTCTATAGAATTATTATTAACTGGAACATTAGGACAACCTATCAGAAATGGAAAAATAGTAATTCGAAATGGTAGTTTATATTTAGATCCTATTGAAGAGCCTATTAGAAATATAGCGGGTTTAATTTCAATAAGTAATAATCAACTTATTATCAATAAAATGACTGGCGCGCTTTATATAGAAGAAGATAATTCGACAATGAATCTTCCAATAATTTTAGATATAAAAGACCTTTTTTTCTCACAAGATAAACAAAAGAAAAATAATCTAAATGTATCAGGTAGTATGGATCTATCCGAATTTTTTAATCCTAAATTTGCTTTAAACCTTAGTGGGGATAATATTTCAATATCGTCATCTTACGATTTATTCCATGGATCAGGTACAGCAGATATAAATATAACAGGTAGAGATACGATGTATATTTCTGGAGACTTTATTCCAACTCCTTATAATTTCACCATTACCAATTTGGGTGATGATCCCACTTATGAAGTACCTAAACTATATACAAATAGAATCATTTCTTATGATATTCATGTACCGATTAAGGATGGAATAAAAGTTGAAACGGAAAACATAAGTATATTATTTGACGGAGATATTAGCATTACTAAAATTGGAAATGAAAATTTTAATTTTTCTGGCAAAGCAAATATAATTGATGGGAAATTTTATGATAATCAAGGAAATATTTTTCAAAATACTTATGGAAACATACTTTTAACACCAATAGATAACACACCATATATCGACCTCCATGCCCAAACAAAAATTGAAGAAAATATAATAGATGTATCCTTTATTGGGTTTACAGATAACCCAGCTCTGATTTTTGACTCACGTGATTATACCCAAACAGAAATTTTGCAAATATTGACTTTTGGTAATTCAGATGGATTTAGCGATCCTGAACAAGCTGGTAATTTACTTTCAAATTATTTAGAAAATGAAATTGAAAAGAACATAACAAAATATAGTGCCTTAGATGAGTTTCAACTCACCAGCAGAGGATCCCTATTGGAAAATATCGAAGGCAATGAAGATATTGAATTGAAATTAATTTTAGGCAAACAATTGTCCAATAAAATATATTTAAATACCGAATTTGATTTAAATGATATAGAAAATAGTCAATATGAAGCAACCTACAGAATCAATCATAATACATCCATAGTTGGCGGTTTGGATGAAAATAATTTGTGGCATTTAAGTTACCGTATAAAATTCTACTATAAATGAAATTTTCTCAATTTTGGTATCTAATTGGACTATTCCTAATATCCAATATTTATGCTGATGAAATATTATATATCTCAGAAATTAAATTTATTGGAAATTTTGCGCTGGATGATGATGAACTGCAATCAGTAATTAATTTGCAATCTCCAAAGCTGTTTTCCAGAAGTGAATTTAGTCCAAAAAAATTTAACCGAGATAAAATATCCTTAGAAGCATATTACAAAACAAAAGGATTTCTAAATATAGGAATAACTGATAAATATGAACTGATATCAGAAAATTATGTCAAAATTCAATTTTTTATAAATGAGGGGGATCAATTTAAATTAAGAGAAATTCATTTCTTTGGAAATAAGCAATTTTCAGATAATGAAATATTAATGATGTTAGATACTCCAACAAATAATAATTTTAACCCTTCGAAAATCAGAAGACAATTAAAGTCCTTAAAACGAAATTATTTAACTAGAGGCAAAATTGATGTTTCAATAATGGATGAGGTGAAAATTGAAGGAATTAATGTCATAACCAGAATAAATATTTTTGAAGGTATATCATATTATATTCAGGGGATTTCAATATCAGGTTTAGAGTCCGTAAAAGAAAAATATGTATTTCGTGAAATATTATTCAAAAAAGACGATATTTATAATATTGATAAAATAGATGAATCCCGAAAACGAATTTTTGATTCGGGTCTTTTTAGCTCTGTCGAAATTATAAATAAATTGATTAATAAAGAAGAAGGCTTAGTAGATATAGAAATAAAAGTACGCGAATATAAATCTTCTTCAATTGAGGCAAAATTTGGTTTTAAAGAATTAACTGCCTTTCAAGAAAATTTAACAACTACTGGTATTGATGCACAGGCTCGATGGGTACTAGGAAATATATTTAATACAACTTCTAATGTTGAATTTACTGGTAGAATCGCCAGTAGTATAAATTTGAATATATTTACTCATAATCCATTAATTGAAAGAGATTTTACCGTTATTTATCGTACGCCCTGGACTTTTCATTTTAGAATCCCCACAAGAATTAAGTACTTTCATAATGAAGAGAGTGAAGAATATGATCTGACAAGAGATGGATTAACTTATTCTTTATTGTTCAATCAGAGAAAAACCAAAAGATATGAATTTAATTCTACTTTTGAGATAATTCAATCCGATGATAGTTTATATACAGATGAAAAAAAAGAGCCAGCAAGATGGATGAATGTCAAGTATTTATCAAATAATATTCAAAACCCTATAAATCCAATTGGTGGTAAATATTTTTCTTTTATCGCGACTTTATACGGAACAATTTTAGGAGGTGATAGGAATTTTGTAAAATTTGAAGCAGAATATAGAAAATATTTAAGAATACAAAATAATAGTACTTTTGCTTTAAGGATAGTTTTAGGATATATTAATAATATGGAAACAGAAAATGACCTACCTCTAGCATATAAATTCCATCTTGGTGGACAAACATCTTTAAGAGGCTGGGCGTCTGCCGATAATTTTGAAAATCCAAGGGGCGCGAACATAAGCGATATGATTAATTTGGAATATAGATTTCCAATAAAAAATAACTTTGGCGGAGAAATATTTTTTGATGCTGGGAGATTATATGAAACAATGAATGCCTTTATGGATACAAGCGTGAGTTGGGATTATGGTGTTGGAATAATATATCAAACTGCTCTGGGTCCAATTAGAATAGACGTTGGTTTTCCCTATGGGAAATTAGCAAATCCCCAAATACATGCATCATTGTTATATTTGTTTTAAGTGTTATTGGATATTTTGATAAAATAATTCTATTTAGTTATTGAGATAAATATATAAAACATTGATAAATTTCAGGTCTGTAATTCAATCATAAATGGAGAAAACTGTGAAAAATATATTAATATTATTTGTAGGATTATATGTACTGTCTTGTAGCGGTGGGTCGAATAAATCGGCTGATCAGCATTGGAAGGATGGGCAAAAATTTAGAACTGAAAACAAGTTAATGGATTCTATTACAAGTTTTAAAGCTATTATTAAGAATCATCCTTTGCATGAGTTAGCAGCACAAGCGCAATTTCAAATAGCTGATATTTATCTAAATGATACCAAAGATTTTGAATTTGCTGTTGAAGAATTTCAAAAGGTAGTTAAAGATTACCCTGATCATGAAGTTTCAAAAAAATCACTTTTTATGATTGCCTATATATATAATAATTATTTAGAAGCTTATAGCGATGCAATTTTAAATTATAATTTATTTAAGAAAAAATATCCAGAGGATGAATTGATTCCTTCGGTGGAATATGAACTTGAAGGGCTGAAGAATATTAAAACCACCATTGATTCTTTAAATGCAATTGTCAACAAAAGAACTAATATTTAAATTATGTCTGAATTTGATCTCACCGAATTAAAAGACTCAATTGAGAGGGAATCTCAATTTATCAATGATATTAATACATCTATTCGCACTGTAATCGTTGGTCAGGATGATTTAATTGAAAAACTCTTGTTGGCTATTTTAACGGATGGTCATGTCTTTCTGGAAGGTGTTCCAGGACTTGCAAAAACCCTCACTATAAATTCACTAGCGAAGATTATTGACACAAAATTCCAGAGGTTGCAATTTACTCCCGACCTACTGCCTGCAGATATATTGGGTACTCTTATTTACAATCCTAAGGATGGTTCATTTGAAGTTAAGAAGGGACCCATTTTTGCGAATATAATTCTTGCAGATGAAATTAATAGATCACCTGCTAAAGTTCAATCCGCCCTTCTTGAAGCAATGCAGGAAAGGCAAATCACCATAGGTGATAATACATTTAAATTAGAAAATCCATTTTTGGTCATGGCAACTCAAAATCCCATAGAACAGGAGGGGACCTATCCTCTCCCTGAAGCCCAGATAGACCGCTTTATGTTTAAGGTACTGGTTGGCTATCCTAATCCAGAGGAAGAATTAGAAATATTAAAAAGGATGGGGAATATTAATTCAAACATTGAACTGGAACCTGTGGTTAACACATCTCAAATATTATCAGCTAGAAAAATTGTGGATCAAATATACATTGCTGAAAATATACAGCAATATATAGTCTCTCTTGTTTTTGCCACTCGATTTCCGGAAAATTATGGATTAAAAGATTTAAAATCCTTAATTACTTATGGTGCTTCTCCCCGAGCAACAATATTCTTGGCAAATGCATCTAAATCTCATGCATTCTTAAACAGCAGAGGCTTTGTGATTCCTGAAGATGTGCGAGCAGTAGGGAAATCAATTCTACGACATCGTATAATTTTATCCTATGAGGCTGAAGCCGAGGAGATAACAACTGAGGATATTATTCAAAGAATTTATGAATCTGTGCCTACCCCCTAAAACTCTGAATGATTCCTTCTGAGATATTAAAGAAAGTCCGATTAATTGAAATTAAAACCAGGCATATTGTAGATAACATCTTTGGCGGTGAATACCATTCCGCTTTTAAGGGAATGGGGATGGAATTTGCTGAGGTGAGAGAATATTGTCCTGGAGATGATATTAGGGCCATCGATTGGAATGTAACAGCCAGGACTGGTAAACCATTTATCAAAAAATATGATGAAGAACGTGAATTGACAGTAATGTTATTAATTGATGTTTCTGCATCTGGTTTTTTTGGTACCGGAGAGTCATTGAAAAGTGATGTCATGATCGAACTGGCCTCCATCTTAAGTTTTAGTGCCATCAAAAATAATGATAAAGTTGGATTATTACTATTCTCTGATAAAATCGAAGAGTTTATTCCACCCAAAAAAGGTAAAAGCCATGTTTTGAGGGTAATTAGAGAAATGATTTACCATAAAGCTAAAGATAGAAAAACCGACATTTCTATTGCATTAGAACATATTCAGAAAGTTCTTAAACGAAAGAGCATTATTTTTTTATTGTCTGATTTTTGGGATAATTCTTATCAGCAGTCTATGAAACTAATAAACAAAAAACATGATTTAATCAATATTCAAATATTAGATAAAGCTGAAATTGCAATTCCGAAGTTGGGGTTGGTAAAATTTCATGATGCTGAAACCCAAATATCTACCTGGATTGATACAAATAATATTATAATCCAAAATATTACATCAAAACATATTCAAAATAAAAACAATGTTATAAAGAATTTTTGTAAAAAAAATAAAATTGACTTTATATCAATTGATACTGCTGAAGGATATTTAAAGCCATTGGAGCATTTTTTTAGTTCCAGAATGCATCGGCATTAATGCGAACATATTTTTTAATATTTTTATTATTATGCTCTTTATTTCCAATTGATTTAAGAGTGGATGTATCACCTGAGAATATTTATGTAGGCTCACTTATAGAAATAACAGTGAGTGTTGAAAATATTAAAAATGGTGAAGTGCCTGTATTTTACGATTTAGAAGAAAAATTAGAAGTATTTACAGTTGTAGATAAAAACCTCACACCCAATTCGATTACCTATTTTCTACAAATATGGAATGTTGGTGAAATTATCATTCCATCTATTCCCGTTGATTTAAAAAATAATAATCACGAATATTCCAGAATAGAATCAAATAAAATAACCTTGAATGTTTTATCAAATATTTCGAATTCATCAAATGATATGCGATCTATAAAGCCAATGAAAGATATAAAATTGACTTCAATATTTAAAATTGGATTATTGCTATTTTTATTTATTGCTGGTATTGTAGGATCAGGGTATTTATGGAAAACAAAAACAAGACAAAATAATTATGCTCACACCATAGGGTCATTTAAAATATCAGCTCTTAAAAAATCCGTAAAAGAAATTGAAGAATTAGCACTACCCGAAGTTATCAATAGCGAAACTACGGAAAACTACTACTTAAAATTAAGTAAAATTTGTCGATTATTTTTTAATGAGGCCTTTTACATAAAAGCAACAGAAATGACTTCAGGAGAAATTGCAGAACATTTTACATTAATTGGAATTGAATCTGCATTAATAAATTCATGGAAAGATATCAGTCAAATTGCAGACATGGCCAAATATGCGAGCCATATTCCACCAATTGATCAATTCACCGAAGATAAAAAAGATTATATTGAATTAATTACATCTTTTTACAAAATACAATCACAATCAGAAACTAAAAATCGATATAGCAAATTTGCCTAGTTTATGTTAGGTGAAAACCAAATTGGATTTGACATTGCAAATATCCTTTTTGCATTATTAGAAGTAATTTCAACTTCACACCGCAAATAACAGCTACCAATAATATTTATTTCAAAATCCTTTATTAATTTATACTTTCGAGGGTTCATAATTGTAAAAATATCTACTTCTTTATTATCACCTATAATGCCTTTAATTATTGTTATTTTTTTTATCATCCCAAATTCGGGTGTAGATATTATTGATATTGTAATTATTCCATAATTTGATATAACTGCATTTCCCATTTCATAGATATGTCCATTATCCTGGTATGTTAGGTTAATAAAAGGACCATTAGTTACAAAGCAATTTCCATTTTTCATTGAAGTAACAACAGTTTCTATAGTTTTATTATCCCCATTTGTATGCACGCCAGTTCTGAATTCTCCAAATAATTGTTCTTTTTTTTCAAATAAGGACAGCATTGGTGTTTTGATTTGACGGAAAATATTAAAATTTCCATGGGCATCATTTCCAGCATAAATATATTTTTTATAACCACCTAAAAGTAATTTTTTCCAAATTTCTAATCCTTCATAAAATCCCTCATCAAGAGCACCATTAATTATTTGAATTCCAGCAATATTGTCTTCAACAATATCCTTTAGTTTCCATTTCCCCCTTTTTACAAAAAACCATTGCACAAGAGGAACGGGATTAAAAGGGTGAGCTGAAATACAGAGTGACCCTTTGTCTAAACTGCTATGAACAGTTTTTGTATTATAATCAGCTTGAAAATTAAATGGTTCTTCAGCGCCATCTCCAGAACCTGGGAGAAATTTGGAATTATTCAAAATAAGTGCATGTACATTTCTCCCATCCTTATTATGCAAACTTAATTCTTCAGATGGAATGATAAATGATTTCCCCGAAATATTTTTATTTAGTGTTTTTATTTCTGATCTAGATTTATTCCATTTTTCAAGATTGGGGTCCGATTCAGTCCATGAACCCGGAATATCATCTAAATCATAGGAGTGATCGGTATTGCAAAAAAAGTCTAATCCTAGTGATTCTGCCATGGTTAATGTTGCTTTTAAGGGAGCACCAAATTCAACCATATCTTCAGTTAAATTTGAATGATAGTGAATGTCGCCATATAAAACATTGTCATCATTTGGGTAGCGATATTTAGAAATATAGGTTTTTAATTTATCGTGCGTGCAAAGCGGGTAATTATGAATTGTACATTTTTTATTTTTTCCATTAATATTGTACGTAAATTCAACATTTATTTCTATTTCCCCAAAAATACCATTGAGATTAAGCATGATAGTATCGTCCCACCAATTAATATTTATCTGAGAATTATATTGAAAGGTATGGGATTGAATTATCTTGCTAGATTTAAATATTACTACTTCAACAAATTTAAGAGAGATAGGGAATAAATGGGAATCCTTTATTATTAATAAAATTGGAATATCACTCTCAGGTTCAATTCTAACGGGGAGATCGGCCAATATTTCCGGTTCTTTTTGAAAATAACGACTGCCAGTCCATTTAAAACGAAAATGTAATTCTGCATATAATAATACTGCAGGAATGAATTGTGTTAAAGGATCTGTAAGAAATTCAGAATTTATCATCTCAAATATATATGTATAATGTCCAATTGATTTGTAATTTTATGGGTATAAATTAAATTAAGGAATACATTATAAACGATGGCAAATACTTCAGATTTTAAAAATGGACTAATTATTAATCATAAGAATAACTTATGGAAAATTGTAGAATTTCTACATGTTAAGCCTGGAAAGGGAAGTGCATTTGTACGATCAAAATTAAAAAATATCCGTACGGGGCAAGTAGTAGAGGAAACCTTCAGGGCCGGGGAGAAGATTGAGACAGTAAGAGTTGAAGCAAGAAGCTATACCTATCTGTACTCAGAAAACACCAATTACATATTTATGGATCAAGAGACCTATGAACAGGTTAGCCTTACCGAAGGCCAAGTAGGAGATGTACTTGATTTTCTTTTAGAGAATACAATTACAACCATTGCTTTCAATGGAAATGAACCAATTGAGGTTAGAATACCTCAACATATGAATATGACCATTAAAGATACTGATCCTGGAGAAAAAGGAAATACAGCTCAAGGGGGATCTAAACCCGCCAAATTAGAAACTGATTTGACCATTCAAGTTCCGCTATTTATCCAGATTGGTGATGTAATTCGTGTTGACACAAAAGAGAAACGATATATTGAAAGAGTAAAGAGTTAATTAAAACTATGTTAGAAAATAATATAAAGAATCTGATCAAAATACTGGAAGAGTCTAAAGTAGATGAACTGGAGATATCCACTTTTTGGGGAAAACAGAAGATAAAAATTCGGAAAAATACAACCCATGCCATGGATAGGGATATTGAACTCGTTCAATCTACATCAATTCCACCTAAAGTTAATACATCAACTGAAGCAATCAACGCTCCACCACCAATTAAACAGGAAAAAGTGGAGCTAAAACCTGAAGAGAATGATATTATCGCCAACATCGAAGAAGATGCAGAGACAATCAAGGCACCCTTGGTAGGAACATATTATCAATCATCTAAACCAGGCATGCCCCCCTTTATATCCGAAGGGGATATAATTAAATCTGGTCAAGTCATTTGCATTATTGAAGCCATGAAAATATTTAACGAAATAGAATCTGAAATATCTGGAAAAGTTGTAAAAATCCTCATTAAAGATGGAACCCCGGTGGAATATGATCAGGATCTCATAATTATTGCACCTGAATAATATATGTACAAAAAAATATTAGTTGCAAATCGAGGAGAAATTGCTCTTCGAATAATTCGTGCATGTAGGGAATTGAATATAAAAACCGTTGCTGTTTATTCAAAAGCTGACGAATTATCACTTCATACCAAATTTGCAGACGAAGCAATTTGCGTGGGTCCCCCCGAAAGCACTAAAAGCTATCTTAATATTCCAGCTGTAATTGCTGCAGCTGAACTGACAAATGCCGAGGCAATACACCCTGGGTATGGATTCCTTTCTGAAAATTCAAAATTTTCGAAAATCTGTGCTGAAAATGGTATTGAATTTATAGGTCCACCTCCTGAAACAATTGATGCAATGGGGGACAAAGCAAATGCTAAAGAAACTATGAAAAATATAGGAGTCCCGGTTATTTATGGATCAGACGGTGTAGTTCAATCTGCTCAGGATGCAAAGAATGAGGCTAGAAAAGCTGGGTATCCGGTTATGTTAAAGGCTTCTGCGGGGGGGGGTGGTAAGGGTATGCGATTTGTTGAAAATGAAGAACAAATTGAGAACGCATTTGATTCTGCACAATCGGAAGCAGAATTGTCTTTTAATAATGGAGATTTATATCTTGAAAAATTTATTCAAAAACCGCGCCATATTGAAGTTCAAATATTAGCAGATAAACATGGGAATATTGTTGCTTTAGGTGAAAGAGAATGTTCGATCCAGCGCAGACATCAAAAGCTAATTGAAGAATCTCCTTCTCCTGGTGTTTCTGAGTTAACACGGAAAAAAATGTATAATTCCGCAATAGCCGGAGCAAAAGCATCAAATTATGTGGGTGCAGGTACCATTGAGTTCCTGATGGATTCAAATAATGATTTTTTCTTCATGGAAATGAATACTAGAATTCAGGTGGAACATCCTGTAACTGAAATGGTAATCGGAGCGGATCTGATTAAATATCAAATTCTTTGCCATGCTGGATATCCTATCCCAAGTTGGATGAATAATATGAAAACACGAGGACATGCAATTGAGTGCCGAATTAATGCCGAAGACCCGGCTCATAAATTTAGACCTTCCCCTGGTTTGATTTCAAGTTTTCACATGCCCGGCGGTATGGGGATTAGGGTCGATACCCATGTG
>JACNLQ010000067.1 GCA_014381415.1 Fidelibacterota bacterium | reverse complement strand
TGCTGATAAAATGTGTCGAGGTATTGCAAAAAAAGCATTTATGGCGGCTCAAAGAGCAGGTAAGGATAATACTGCAATCCTAGCTGATGTTGCCCAAGCCCTCAGTGATGCCGGAAAAATGACCGCAGATATTCAAACTATTTTAGATGGATTATCAGCTCCGCCACCAGCTGTAACTACGCCAGCCGTGGAAGAAAGTGGTGCAGTTGAATCGCCAAGCGTTGCCGAAGCTCCACTAGCTACTGAAGTAAAAGAATTTGATATTAAAGATTTGAATATCATTGAAGATAAGATGGTTAGAGGTACTGCTAAAAAAGCTTTCCTCGCTGCCAAGCGTTCCGGTGAAGATAAAGTAGAGGCTATCCGTAAAGCGCTTTCCGATACAGGAAAATTAGATTCAGCCGTTGAAGCCTTATTGGATTCATTTTCAGGTACTGCTGCAGTACCTTCCCAGCCTGTCGATGTGGAGCAAACAGCCAAACCCGCTGAGGAAGCTGCAGCAAATACTCCAGCCATATCAGGGTCGGCAGAAGCTTTGCCACTGTTTGAAATCGCTGATTTAAATAGTATTGATGATAAAATGACCCGGGGCATGGCCAAAAAAATCTATATGGCAGGGAAGAGGGCTGGCAAATCAAGAGCGGAAGTAATTTCTGATCTCCGTTCCGGTTTAAAAGGGGCTGAAAAGCTGGATGATGCCACAGCTACAATTCTCAACAATTTGGAAAGTGGAAATTAATGGCTGAGAACCTATTCTTAATTATTGCCGCTCTGGTTATTGCATCTGCATTCTGGGTAGTATTTTCACCCAATTTAATACATTCCGCTGTATCCCTTTTATTTACACTATTCGGTACGGCCGGATTATATATTTTTCTATACGCAGATTTTATTGCTGCCACTCAGGTAGTGATTTATGTTGGCGGTATTCTGGTGTTGATAATCTTTGGTGTCATGCTCACCAACCGTATTGACACCCCCAGCATAGCAGCCAGCAGTAAAAATCAATTTATTGGCGGTATAGGCGCTTTTACAATTTTCGTCATGCAGGTGGCAGTTATCTTTAATACTCCTTGGCATATTGGTGCTGAACAAAGCCGTGAATCCACTGTGGCAAGTATTGGCAATTTATTATTAAACGAATACCTTCTGCCATTTGAAATTGTTTCTATCCTATTGCTCGCTGCCTTAATGGGAGCAGCCTTATTATCAAGGAGAAATTAATGGATTCTCTGCAGTCATATTTAGTAATCGCCGCAATATTATTCTCTATGGGAATTTATGGTGTTATTACCCGAAAAAATGCAGTTGCTATTCTAATGGGGATTGAGCTGATTCTTAATTCTGCCAATATTAATTTTATTGCTTTTAACCGTTTTGGCGGAATGGCAAATTTAGACGGCCATGTCTTCAGTATATTCGTCATTGTATTGGCTGCAGCGGAAGCGGCAGTGGCTCTGGCAATTGTCATAAACTTATTTAAAAATGTAGGCAGTGTTGATGTGGATGATGCTGATCTTTTAAAAGGATAATTATGGAAAATTATTCTACAACCCTGGCTTTACTTAATTTATTCTTACCACTCCTATCTTTTGTAATTCTCATATTTTTTGGAAAGAAAATTGGCAATGCTGCCCATTGGGTAGCTTTGGTTCTCATCAGCATAACACTGGGCATTGCTATCAGTATTTTCGCCAATGTATTCGTAAATACGGGACTGCCAATTTTAGAAACCTCCGTTCCTTGGTTTTCAACCGGCAGTTTTAGCATAAGCTTGGGTTTTTTAATCAATAATGAAGCTGCAATTATGCTTCTAGTGGTTGCCCTCATTTCTTTTCTGGTGCATTTTTATTCTGTGGGTTACATGAAGGGAGACCCTCGTTATTCCCGCTATTTTGCCTACCTTGGAATTTTCACCTTTTCTATGAACGGTATTGTACTTGCGGATAGCCTCATAATGATGTATATATTTTGGGAGCTGGTGGGCTTAAGTTCCTATCTACTCATTGGTTTCTGGTTTGAGAAAGAAAGCGCTGCAAATGCCTGTAAAAAAGCATTCCTCACCAACAGAGTAGGGGACATCGGCATGTTCATCGGTATTATGATTCTATTCTTCACCATTGGCACTTTCCAGATTAACGGATTGGTTGAAGGCGTCCACAATGGTGCTTTTGCTGGAAATATGAACCTCTTGACCATTGCGGGAATATTAGTTTTCATGGGTGCTGTAGGTAAATCAGCGCAGTTTCCTTTACATATCTGGCTGCCGGATGCTATGGAAGGACCCACTCCCGTAAGCGCTCTTATTCATGCTGCAACTATGGTGGCTGCCGGCGTGTATATGGTTGTGCGGATTTTTCCCATATTGACACCGGGGGCATTAGAATTTATTGCAGTAGTGGGTGGAATAACGGCAATCATGGCGGCAATTATTGCCATTACGCAAAATGACATTAAGCGAGTATTGGCGTACTCCACTGTGAGTCAGCTGGGATATATGATCATGGCACTTGGAGTTGGTGCTTATCAGGCCGGATTCTTTCATCTAACTACTCATGCTATGTTTAAAGCCTGCCTCTTCTTATGTAGTGGTTCCGTGATTCATGCCATGCACCATGCGCTCCATAAACTTAAAGATCATGATACAGACCCTCAGGATATGAGTAATATGGGCGGATTGCGAGATAAAATGCCAATAACCTTCTGGGCAATGCTTATTGCCACTCTGGCCATTTCAGGGGTACCTTTCTTTTCCGGATTTTTATCTAAAGATGCGATTTTGGCTGGCACTTTATCCTATTATCATTTACATCATGGGTGGACGATCTTTCTACCCATTGCCGGATTTGGTGCTGCTGTCATTACAGCTTTTTATATGTTTCGTTTAATTTTCCTCACTTTTTTTGGAAAGCCTGCCAATGAAAAAGTGTATGCCCATATCCATGAATCACCTTTTCAGATGACATTCCCTCTCATACTGTTGGCGGGATTGAGCTTCGCATTATTCTTTACCCTGCCGTTATCGGTGAATCCCATTGACAATCATGGCTGGTTTACTGAGGCGGTTCCAATGATCGAAAATGCAGCCGGATTGGATATGCATGCAGTTGAAGAGGGGATTCATCATGCACACTATACTGCCATGGGCATTTCTTTAACAGTAGCTGCCATTGGTATTCTGTTGGCTGTTCTCTTTTATCTCTTGAGGAAAGTGGATGCGGCTAAGGTTGCTGGGGTAGCAAATAAATTAGGGCTTTACAATCTGTCATTTAACAAATTCTATATTGATGAAATCTACAATTTCATAATTTACAAACCCTTTTTGACAATATCCTGGCTATGCTCAAAACTTGATTGGGATGTTTACGATCAAAAATTTGTGGACGGTTGGGGTTGGCTCACCCTTAAGCTATCCGATAAATCCGGCGAAGTGGATTATAACTGGCTGGATCAAAAAGTGGTGGACGGATTTGGGAAAATCACCCAATATTTTGGTAAGAATTTAAAATTAACTCAAAATGGTGTGGTTCAGAATTACCTTCTTGGCGGAATGTTGGGAGTTTTGTTGCTCATTATTTTAATTCAACAATTTTAATTAGAGGATAATATGGAATCGTCAATACTAACGCTGTTGATATTTGTACCTGTAGCTGGAGCAGTTTTAATGCTGCCGTTTGCTATGTTGTACGGAAAAGAAAATGCCCATTATTATAAATGGATTGCAGCCATCACGACTGGTATTCAATTAATACTGGCAGGAATATTATATCTTAATTTTGATCCGGCTTTAAGCATTGCTGAATCACCATTTACGGTGCAAATGAATTGGATTGCGCATTTTAACATCCAGTATTTTTTAGGGGTTGATGGTTTAAGTATTCCTATGGTCTTATTGACCGCCCTTTTATCTTTTATCTGCATTATTTCCAGTTGGAAAATTGAAAAACAAGCCTTGGGCTACTTTTCCCTCTTCCTGCTATTGGATGCTGGAATGATGGGGGTTTTTTTATCCATGGATTTCTTCCTCTTTTATATATTCTGGGAAGTCATGTTGCTGCCTATGTATTTTCTAATTGGTATTTGGGGCGGTCCAAAGCGTATGTACGCTGCCATTAAATTCTTTCTCTATACATTATTTGGATCTGTATTTATGCTCCTGGCGTTATTAGCATTGTATTACTATTCCGATCCCCATACGTTCAGTCTCATTACACTTATTCATACTGTAGGGAGTATTGATGCCGAAATTTGGGGGATCAGTGTTAAGTATCTCATTTGGATTTCGCTATTTATTGGTTTTGCCATCAAGGTACCCATTGTCCCCTTTCATACCTGGCTGCCTTTAGCACACGTAGAAGCTCCCACTGCTATTTCGGTAATTCTTGCTGGAGTGTTGCTGAAGATGGGCACATACGGATTATTACGAATCAGTTATCCTTTACTGCCGGGAGAAGTAGTTAACTTTGCCTATATGCTGGCGGTGCTGGGGGTAATCAATATTATCTGGGGTGCTACCAATGCCATTGCCCAAATTGACATGAAAAAGATGGTGGCATATTCATCTGTAAGCCACATGGGCTATGTACTACTTGGAATGGCTGCGGTTATCAGTGACAGCCCTGCTGGGGCTCAGGCTGGAATGAATGGCGCAGTTATGCAGATGTTCAATCACGGAACAATTACTGCAATGCTCTTCCTGTTAGTGGGGATGATCTATGAACGGGCACATCATAGGTGGATTATTTTCCCTAATGATTATGAAAAGCCTGAACTAGCAGGCCAGCAGGGATTTGGCGGTTTAGGCGCCAAAGTTCCGGTTTATACAGGCTTCGTTGCCTTTGCATTTTTTGCTGGGCTCGGACTACCAGCTCTTTCAGGTTTTATCAGTGAAGCCATGTGTTTTATTGGTGGATTTAGTGTCTTCCGTACCTTAACCATTATTGGAACTCTCGGCATTTTATTGAATGCCATTTACTTTTTACGAGCCTATCAGAGAATCTTTTTGGGACCGCTCAATGAAGCCTATAAAGATTTGACCGATATCAGTCACCGAGAACTGTTCACTTTAATTCCATTGGTTGTGCTTATTTTATTTTTAGGCGTATATCCTGCTCCATTATTGGATATGATTAGCCCAGCCATGGACGGAATCATTAAAATCGTGCAGTCCGTAATTTAAGAGGCGCGGAAATGTCGAATCTCAGCAGTCTATCCTATTATATTCCTGAGCTGATTATTATATTAGCCATTTTGCTAGTGATCATATTGGATGTAATACCAGCTTGCAAGAAATATACCTTCTCTCTTTCCCTTGGTGCCATACTATTGGCAAGTGTATTTCTCTGGCAGAGTTATGGTGAATCTCACGGATTGTTTATGGGAATGATTAGTATTGACCCATTCTCTCATTTTTTTAAAATGATATTTTTACTCAGCACTTTTTCCATTATTCTCATATCCCGGTATGAAAAACAATTGGACAGTAAATATTCGGCCGAATATAATGCACTGCTGATGATTGTTCTGCTTGGAATGTTTCTCATGTCATCTTCAATTAATTTGATCATGATTTATCTCTCCATTGAATTGGTGAGTATTCCATCTTACATATTAGCCGGAATGCTTAAGAATGATAAGGAGTCAAATGAAGCATCCTTGAAATATGTAATTTTTGGCTCTTTCGCTTCCGGCTTAATGTTGTTTGGACTGAGCATTCTCTACGGTATCACTGGCTCAACCGATATTGGAGTAATTACCGCCGCATTGCAAACAATTGATTACCCTTTAAGTATTTACTTCCCCCTGATTTTGATACTGGTGGGATTTGGGTATAAAATCTCAATGGTACCCTTTCATTTCTGGACACCAGATGTATATGAAGGTGCGCCAACTCCAATTACAGCCTTTTTATCTGTAGCGCCAAAAGCAGCGGGGTTTGCTATTTTAATTCGTGTATTCTATACCATGTTTACCATTGATGGCAGCGTATCTGCCACCTTACCACTTGCCAATATAAATTGGCCAGCGATCATAGCCGTAGCCTCAGCCATCACTATGACCCTGGGCAATCTGCTGGCAGTACAGCAGGAAGATGTAAAGCGTATGCTGGCCTACTCCAGTATTTCTCACGTTGGCTTTATGCTCATGGCATTCACCATTGTTAGCCCAGATGCGGTGCGGGCTATCATGTTTTACCTTTTCATCTACCTTTTTATGAATCTGTCTGCATTTTATATGGCAATCTTTGCCTCCAATAAGCTTAATGCCCATCATATTGATGACTGGGATGGACTGGGCAAGAGAAATCCAATATTATGTGCTTTCATGGCACTCACACTCATTTCCCTTACGGGTCTGCCGCCAACTGCAGGATTTGTAGGGAAATTCTACATTTTTGCCGAGCTATTTAAGCATCAGCAATTCTACTGGCTGGCTGTGGTTGCTATTTTGAATTCGGTGGTAGCACTCTTCTATTATTTTAAAATAGTGAAAAGTATGTACCTGGTTGAAGGGGATGGTGCTCATGATAAA
The DNA here is from genome assembly GCA_014381415.1 of Fidelibacterota bacterium. Classification (GTDB taxonomy): domain Bacteria; phylum Fidelibacterota; class Marinisomatia; order SCGC-AAA003-L08; family D37C17; genus D37C17. The sequence goes on along the minus strand of JACNLQ010000067.1, from coordinate 20,179 downwards.
ATTGTAGCCCATCCTGTGGTTAATTGGTCTATCATTTTATTTTCTGCCCAAAACCTGCTATTTTTTATTTATTGGGAGCCACTTATTGGTTTTATTGAGAAATCTATAAGTCTTTGGAGTGGTTAACTTTTACTTTACCAGCGAATTATACCTATGAATGAGAAAACAGTAAAAGATACACAGGTCATTATGCATGAATTAATTCTCCCTAACGACACCAATCTATTAGGCAATGTACTGGGCGGCAGGGTTATGCATCTCATGGATATGTGTGCAGCTATGTCGGCATATAAACATGCCCGTACAGCTGTGGTTACTGCCAGTGTAGATCAATTGGATTTTCTGGCTCCGGCTAAAATGGGAGACATCATGATATTGAAGTCTTCAGTGAATTACACCGGCAAATCTTCTATGGAGGTGGGGGTGCGGATTGAATCTGAAAATCCCAAAACAGGGGCGATGTACCACACCTCTTCTGCCTATCTCACCTTTGTTTCCTTAAATGATAATGGCAAACCCCAGGGAGTGCCAATGGTAACCCCTGAAACAGATGAGGAAAAACGACGCTTTGAGGAAGGCGAGCAACGCTATCATCAGCGTAGAGACCGATTGAAAAAGGGTAGATAAGGGTGTTTTGTGTTATTACGCTAATATGGAGTAGATTGACTGTGTTAATCCAAACACCAACACCATACATCAATTTACAACAATACTTCATTACGGCAGGCATCAACACAGTTTATGCACTCCATATAAACTAATCAGGTTTGAATATTCACTTAAAAAAGGGGCATGATCTAAAATTAGCAGGGAAACCGACTAAGCAATTAAATAATATTCAACCTGATACCGTTGTAAAGCTCCATCCGGTAGAATTTCCCGGTTTGAAACCAAAGCTGCTGGTGAAAGAGGGCGACGCTGTAAAAAAGGGTTCTCCTATATTTTTCGATAAAAATCACCCGAAAATCATGTTCACATCACCAGCCGGTGGCAGGGTCGAAAATATTGTATTTGGTGAAAGAAGGCGGATTGAAATAGTAGAAATTGCTGTTGATGATAATGCAGGGGAAATGACATTTGACTCGTTTACGCCAGATGAATTGTCAGGCTTAACCGGCGAAAAGATAATTTCTATTTTATGTACATCAGGTCTCTGGCCAACTATAAGGCGCCGACCATTTTCCAAAATTGCGGAACCGGATAAGTCTCCTAAGTCCATTTTTATTTCTACTATGTCAACAGCTCCGTTTGCAGCAGATGTAGAAATAATTCTTGAGAATACTACGGAGGAAAAAATTCAAGCAGGGATAGATGTACTTCAATCCTTAACAAATGGCGCTGTCAATCTGGTGAGCCCTAAAAATGATTCCAATTCCAAATTAACGGATTTATTCAATGTGCAACATCATACCTATTCGGGACCCCATCCTTCAGGCAATGTAGGAGTGCATGTTTCCCATATTGACCCCATTAAAAATAAAGATGATTCCATTTGGTATATTTCCCTCCAGGATGTAATCTCAATTGGGACCTTATTTTTAACAGGGAAAGTGGATTATAGAAAAATTATAATGGTAGCCGGAAGCGCTGTTTCGGAAAAGCAGCACTATAGCATAAATCGCGGCACCTTAATTTCGCAGATTCTTAACAATAATAATTTAGATACAGGTGCAAGGATTATTTCAGGAGATGTACTTACCGGCTCAATTTCAAATATGGATAATGCTATTGGGTTTTATCATGAGGCCATCACCGTTATTCCAAATGTGCCAGATCGAGTGTTCATGGGCTGGATCTCTCCCGGTTTTAGTAAATATTCCTTATCTAATACCTTTTTGTCTAAAATTTTACCCAAAAGAGAGCAGGTGCTCACATCCTCAATGAATGGCAGCAAACGGGCAATTTTACCTATTGGCGCAATAGAGAAAGTGATGCCCTTAAATATTTTGCCAACTATGCTGGTAAAATCCATAATTGCCAATGATATTGAAAATATGGAACAGTTGGGAATTTACGAATGTGATGCAGAAGATTTTGCATTATGCTCTTTTTCAGACGCTTCAAAAATGGATATTACCGGAATTATCCAGAACGGCTTAGACTTTGCCGAGGCAGAAGGGTAGAATGAAATTCCTGCGCAATTTATTAGATAAAGTTGAGCCCAATTTTACAGGTAATGGAAAGTATTCCAAGTTTTACCCCCTCTATGAGATGGCAGATACATTCCTTTTTACTCCAGCAGATAAAACCAGAAACGGACCCCATATTCGTGATGCTATCGATTTAAAACGAGTGATGTCATTTGTTGTGATTGCCATGTTGCCGGCTTTATTATTTGGTATTTTTAATGTTGGAAGGCAAGTTAGTGAAAGTGGTACAATTATAGATATATTCCTTTCAGGTTTACCTATTGTGGTACCAATAATACTAACATCTTATATTGTTGGCGGATTCTGGGAAATGATTTTTGCCGTTTTGCGAAAACATGAAATTAATGAGGGTTTTCTGGTAACCGGAATGCTCATACCTTTAGTCATGCCCCCCACGATTCCATTATGGATGGTAGCCCTTGCAACTACATTTGGCGTTGTTATTGGCAAAGAAATATTTGGAGGGACTGGTTATAATATATTTAATCCAGCCTTAGTAGCACGAGCATTCATATTTTTTGCCTATCCCGGGGCAATTTCAGGTGACAGAGTTTGGACAGTTGACGGATTATCTCAAGCCACACCTTTATTGCAAGCATCCTCTGAGCAGGGTAGCAAGGCCTTAGAATTATTGGGAAGCCAATTTAACTGGTGGGATATGTTTTACGGATTTATACCGGGCTCCATTGGCGAAACTTCCACCTTGGCAATTTTAATAGGCGCTGTATTTTTACTCATCACTCGAATTGGCAATTGGCGGATAATGGCTGGTACATTATTGGGTATGCTTTTAACTGCTAAACTGACAAATGTTTTCGGTGAAACGGTAGGCAGTTCAAACCCCATGTTATTTTTACCTGCTGAATATCACCTTGTCATGGGCGGCTTCGCCTTTGGTTTGGTATTCATGGCTACAGACCCAGTTTCTGCAGCTCAAACAGACCGAGGCCGCTGGATGTACGGCTTGCTCATAGGATTCATGTGCGTAATTATTAGAGCTATAAATCCTGCCTACCCGGAGGGGATGATGTTAGCGATTTTATTTGCAAATGCATTTTCACCCCTTATAGATTATTTTGTCATGAAATCTCATATTAAACAGAGATTGAAGCGCTTTGCAGCATAATAATTTATATACATTTAAATTTATTACCATCATTACCCTTGTAGCTAGTTTCCTACTGGCATTGGCATCAACGCAATTGAAAGAACTTCAAGAATTTAATGTAGAGCTTGATAGAAAGAAGAATATTTTAAAGTGTATTGGCAAGGATGTGGCTCTAATGAAAGCTGAAGCGATTATCGTGGAATATAAAAGTAACATAAGCAATATTATTCTAAATCTCAACGGAAGTACCGTTGAGAATATTACTTCTGAGAATTTGGAATCCATTCAAAATAAATCAACTGGACAATTAAACTATTTTCTAGATAATGTTGAGTACTTACCTGCTTATAAGTCTTCAAGCCCTGAAGCGTTTATAATTCCGATATCTGGTAAAGGATTATGGAGTACCTTATATGGTTATTTTGCCCTCGAAAATGATTTAAATACGGTAATGGGCATTACCTTTTATAAACATGGTGAAACTCCCGGTTTAGGCGGCGAGGTGGAAAAGAAATGGTTCCAGAATAATTTTGTGGGTAAAAAAATATTTGATCAAACTGGTGAGCTGGTTTCCATTAAAGTAGTTAAGGGTAAGGTTAATGATGTGTACTCCGATGATGCTCTAAATCATGGGGTAGATGGTATCAGTGGCGCTACTATTACTTCAAGAGGTGTTTCTGACTTTCTGAAAAGAGATTTACTTAGATATGAAGCATATATGAAAAATAATAGAACGAACTGATGGAAAAGAAAGCCAAAGCAATTATTTCTGATCCAATGGTGGATAACAACCCTATTACTAAGCAAATATTGGGTATTTGTTCAGCGCTTGCTGTGACGGTGAAAATGGAACAGGCGGTGGTAATGTCATTGGCATTGACATTTGTTTTGGTATGCTCAAATGTAATTATTTCACTTTTGAGAAAGGGAATTCCCAGGAAGATTAGAATAATTGTGCAGCTCACAGTTATTGCTTCATTGGTGATTTTAATTGATCAAATACTGAAAGCCTATTTGTATGATATTAGTAAGCAGTTATCCGTTTTTGTAGGATTAATTATTACCAATTGTATAATTATGGGGAGAGCTGAAGCTTTTGCCATGCAGAATAATTATAAAGATGCCATGTATGACGGATTAGGAAATGCAATGGGGTATGGATCGATACTCATTATTGTATCTACATTCAGGGAATTATTAGGCAGTGGAACATTGTTCAATTATTCTATAATTCCTGCTTCTATCTATTTAGAAAATGGGGGATGGTATGTAAATAATGGCTTGATGTTATTGGCACCGGGAGCATTTATTATATTGGGATTGATTATATGGGTTCAGAGAACATATACCCATTATATTGAGGATTAATATGGAACTGCTTGAACATTATTTAAGCTTAGCAACTAAGTCAATATTTATTGAGAATATTCTGCTGGCATACTTCCTGGGTATGTGTTCATTTCTGGCAATCTCAAAAAAGATTGAAGCTTCAATAGGTCTTGGATTTGCTGTGATTTTTGTAAATGGTGTTACAGTTCCACTTAATTATTTAATAAAGGTATTTCTATTGGATGAAGGTGCTTTGTCATGGGTTGGAATTCCTGCTTTAGCAACTGTTGATTTAAGCTTTCTTGCATTTATTACCTTTATTGCAACCATTGCAGGCATGGTTCAATTAGTGGAAATGCTTTTAGATAAATTCAGCCCTGCATTGTATAATTCACTGGGAATCTTTTTGCCCCTTATTGCTGTCAACTGTTCGATTCTTGGAGCATCCTTATTTATGGGTGAGCGGGGCTATGATTTTGGTGAATCGGCAGTTTTTGGTGTGAGTTCTGGAGCGGGATTTGCATTGGCTATAGTTTCGATGGCAGCCATTAGATTTAAGCTAAAATACTCCAATATCCCTGACGGACTTAAAGGCCTTGGGATTACCATGATTCTTACAGGGCTGCTTTCCATGGCATATTTATCCTTTTCAGGAATAAATCTGTAAACAAATAATGCTTATAACTTTATCAAGTATTTTTGTATTTACGGGAGTAATCCTACTTCTGGTGTTGATTCTTACTATTGCAGAATCAAAATTATTACCCCAGGGATTAGTAAAAATATTAATTAATAAGAAGGATGATAAGTCGCCCACTGTGAATCCTGGAGCCACTCTATTAAACGCTTTATCTGCTGAAGGAATATTTATTCCCTCTGCTTGTGGAGGTGGTGGTACCTGTGCTCAATGTATATGTCAGGTGCATTCTGGTGGAGGGCAAATTCTAGCAACTGAGCTAAATCATATATCCAGAAAAGATGCCAAAAAAGATTGGCGCTTGGCCTGCCAGGTCAAAGTACGAGAAGATATGGAAATCACCGTCCCTGATGAAATATTTAGCATTCAGAAATTTGAATGTACGGTTAAATCTAATGGAAATGTTGCCACCTTTATTAAAGAATTAGTGTTGGAACTTCCCGCTGGAGAAAATCTTAATTTCCAAGCTGGCGGATTTATTCAGATTAATATCCCTGAGTATGAATTGAATTTTAAAGAATTTGATATTGAAGATGAGTATCATGAAGATTGGGACAAATTTAATATTTGGAATTTAAAGGGAAACAATACCGAGCCTCAATTCAGAGCATATTCAATGGCAAATCATCCAGCGGAAGGAAATATTATTATGCTAAATGTCCGAATTGCAACCCCGCCCCCTGCTTTATGGAATGATGCCCCTCCTGGTATTGCCTCCTCATATATTTTTAATCTGAAAGCAGGTGATAAAGTGACCATTTCTGGTCCCTATGGTGAATTTTTTATAAAGGAAACAGAAAGGGAAATGGTTTATATTGGTGGTGGCGCTGGAATGGCACCTATGCGTTCACATTTATTTCATCTGTTTCACACCCTTGAAACGGGCAGGAAAGTTAGTTTTTGGTATGGCGCACGATCAAAGAGAGAAATGTTTTACGATGAAGACTTTAAAGATATTCAAGCAAAATATCCCAACTTTTCCTATAATGTTGCTTTATCTGATCCAATGCAAGAAGATAATTGGGATGGATATAAAGGCTTTATTCATCAGGTATTATTTGATAATTATTTAGAAAACCACGAAGATCCTACAGAAATTGAATATTATATGTGCGGACCACCTATGATGATAGATGCTGCCGAAAATATGTTATACAATTTAGGGGTTGAGACCGAAATGGTAGCCTTCGATAAATTCTAGAATATAGTTTACTTCATTCCTTTTCATTTTCTGTGCCAACTCCAAGTAAAATATTAACTATATTATTATTTGTATTTACTCTTAATTGCGGTACGAAGCAACCCATTCAACTTTCAGGTGAAACCATGGGGACCACCTATCAAATTACATTAATAAATCACTCAAATAAAAAGGTTGATACTATTCAATTACAAGGGAAATTGGATTCATTATTAATCGAAGTGAGTAATATTTTCTCAACCTATATTAAAACCAGCGAATTATCGCGATTCAATGACAATTTAAGTACAATGCCAATCAACATTTCATCTGAGTTTTCTGAGGTTTATCTGAAAGCTGAAAATATTTCTATAAGTTCTGATGGAAGTTTTGATTTTACTGTGTTACCCCTAATTAAACTTTGGGGTTTTGGATCTGATTTTACAATTTCTAAAATTCCTTCTGATGAGAAAATAAAAGAGGTTTTATATTTTTCGGGAATAGATAAATTAGAATATGAAGATAATAATTTGCGTAAAATCAATAAGCAGACTCAAATAGATTTCAGCGCAATTGCAAAAGGCTGGGGAGTGGATCAAGTCGCTTTATTGTTAGATACTCTGGGATTTGAAAATTATATGGTTGAAATCGGTGGGGAGATAATGGTTTCTGGCTTTAATCAATATTATGAAAAATGGACCATCGGCATTCCCGTGCCTGAAAATTTAAATTCAAAATTATACACCCAAATAGAAATAACCAATTTAGCAGTAGCAACATCTGGTAGTTACAATAACTATTTCACTTTGGAAGATATAGACTATTCGCATATTCTTGATCCAATAACTGGGTATCCCATAAAGCATGATTTAGTCAGTGCCACAATTGTCGCACTAGATTGTGCCACTGCTGACGCTATTGCAACCGGAGTAATGGTAAAAGGATTTGATGAAGGACTTAAGTGGGTCAACACTCTACCAAATGTAGAGTGCTTATTAGTGAAAATTACAGATACTGGGAAATATATTAAAGGGAAGAGTAGTGGATTTAGTTATTAATATGAGAAATGGAGTTCATATTACTGAGCTGACATTTTATTTTCTTAGTAATTGTGCAGTCACAGGATTCTCCGCAAGATCCTTTGAGAATTTTATTAGAAAAGATTACTCCAATGCTTAATAAAAATATCATGAATGCAAAGATTAGAATTGTTAGAAATATAGTTAGCATATGTAGGAGTAAATTTAAGTCTATTATAATTGAAGGGCTGAATTAAATATTCGGATAACATTATTAATGAAAACTAAAAATATATTATTTATTTATCTTCTTTGTAGTTCAATATTTGCATCCTCTGGAAACCTTGGTGAGGATTTGCCATTATTTTCCATCGTACCGTTTATTGGTATTTTGTTTTCAATTGCGGTTGTACCACTTGTGGCTCCAATATTCTGGCACAGAAATTTTGGAAAAATATCCGCATTTTGGGCAATATCCTTTCTACTTCCCTTTATAATCTGGAGAGGTTTTGATGAAGCGTTCCATCAGTTTCTGCATGTTATTCTTCTTGAGTATATACCCTTTATATTACTTCTATTAGCGCTTTTTACAATTTCGGGTGGGATTCGCTTAAAAGGATATTTAGCTGGTACTCCCAAGATAAATACTCTTATTTTATTCATTGGTACAGCTCTGGCATCCTGGATGGGAACTACCGGTGCAGCCATGTTGCTTGTACGCCCAATTTTGAGATCTAATAAAAACCGTAAAAATAAAATTCATACCATTATCTTTTTTATATTCCTCGTTGCAAATATTGGAGGATCATTAACCCCTCTGGGTGACCCGCCATTATTTTTGGGATTTTTACATGGCGTTAACTTCTTTTGGACTACTAAAGCCCTATTCGTACCCATGTTGGTATCTTCACTTATTTTATTAATTGTTTACTTTTTATTAGACACCTATTATTACAAAAGAGAGAATCATTCCGTAAATGAAGACCAGTATAAAGAGCCCTTAAGTATTGAAGGAAAAGGAAATTTCATTCTTTTAGTTGGAGTGATAATAGCAGTACTATTGAGTGGATTTTGGAAGCCTGAATTTAGTGGTATATCTCTGCATGGAATTCATTTGACGATACCCAATACTATGCGAGACATATCATTGGTATTGCTTACGCTGCTAAGCTGGAAGTTTACAGATTTGAATATTAGGAACCAAAATGGATTTACCTGGTTTCCAATTTTAGAAGTTGCCAAACTATTTGCGGGCATATTTATTACAATAATTCCTGCAATTGCTATTCTTAGTGCAGGACAAAATGGAGTGATGAGTAGTGTTATTCAATTGGTAACTGATGATACAGGGAATCCCGTTAATTACATGTATTTCTGGCTCACTGGTTTACTTTCGGGTTTTTTGGACAATGCACCTACTTATCTTGTATTTTTTAATATTGCTGGCTCCTCCACACCTGAAGGTATGGGAATTGCTGATTACTTAACGCATGGAATTCCAGGAACTTTAACAGCAATATCTTTAGGAGCTGTATTTATGGGGGCTATGACTTACATTGGTAATGCGCCTAATTTTATGGTAAAATCCATTGCGGAAGAAAATGATATACCAATGCCAAGCTTTTTTGGATTCATGCTCTGGTCAATTCTTATATTGATTCCCGTATTTATGATTGTAAGTTTAACAATGATTTAAGGAGAAATATATGTTTAACAAAATAATATGCGCAACAGATTTAAGTAAAGAAAATGACACTGCTATTTCAAAAGCTGTACAGGTGGCTCATCAATTTAATTCATCTATAATTATTTTAAATGTTCATGATGAATTTATGGAAAAGGAAGAGATGGAAATGCTGCGTGTGAGTGTGGAGTCAATTCAATCTGAATTTGAAAAAACTGCCATACTCGCAAAAAATGAAATGAAGGGAATAATTCACTCACTTCATGCTGAAGATATAAATGTTGAATTCATAATAAAAAAAGGGAAACCAAATAAAATTATCTGTGAAGAGGCTGTGAATTTAGATGCTGATTTAATTGTACTTGGCAAAAGCAGTAAAGGGAAAATTTCAAAAATTATATTGGGAAGTACGGCTACTTACGTTGTTAATCACGCCAGCGTGCCCGTTTTAGTTGTACCATAAAGTGATTAATTTAGCAATATTGTGAAATTGTTTCACACCTAATTATCGACGTAAATTACATCATAATCCATGACAAAATTAGTTGAAAATAATTGGGATGCACTGACAGCCCAAATTGAACAGAGTAAATGTATTTTGCTTTCTACTCACATTAATGGTGATGGCGATGGAATTGGGTCTGAAATTGCCTTCTATTATCTTTTAAAAGAAATGGGTAAGGAGTGCCGAATAATTAATGCAACATCAACACCAGATAACTTGAATATTATCGATCCTGATTCCATCGTTGAAGTATATGATAGCAATTTAGATAATTGGCTAAATAAAGTTGATTTAACCATAGTTTTTGATATAGGTGACCATCGAAGAGCTGGACCAATTGGAGAAAAGGTATATGAATCCAGTACTGTTATATCGCTAGACCATCATCCTGCAAAAGAGGGGCATCCATTTGATCTGAACATAGTTCATTCGGAAGCGCCAGCAACTGGTTATATGATCTGGAAGTATTTGGAATATTTAGGCAAAACTAAATCCAGGCTGCCTATTAAAATTGCAAATGCTTTATATGCTGCAGTTGTAACCGATACAGGCTCATTCAAATACCAATCTACAACTTCTGATACACATCTTATGGCTGCTCATTTAATTTATAGCGGTGTGAAAGGTTATGATATCCAGCGAAGTATTTATGAACAAAATAAATTGTCCCGAATTAGATTGATGGGGCTTATAATCCAAAATCTAAAATATTCTGATAATGGGAAAGTTGCCTGGTCAATTATCACTCGGGAGATGTTAAAAAAAGCTGATGCTGTTGATGGTGATGTGGATGGATTTACTGAATTTATAAGAACAATTGAAGGAGTAGAAGTATCCTTTATGATTCAGGAAACTAATAAAGGAAACCATCGTATCAATTTCAGATCCAGCGGAAATTATATAGTCAACGATATCGCACAATCATTTGATGGCGGCGGTCATAAATTTGCAGCTGGTGCAAGAGTTGATGATATGTCTATCAAGGAAATTGAATTAAAAATTATTAACAAATTAACAGAAAAGATTAATGGGGAGTTCAATGGCTATAAAAAGTGATTTCTGGATTGAAAAAATGTCTCTTGAATATGGCATGATTGATCCCTTTGAATCAAAGCAAGTGAGAGATGGTAAGATATCCTATGGCCTTTCTTCATTTGGTTATGATATACGTGTGTCAAATGAATATAAAATATTCACAAATGTAAATAATAGTATTATTGACCCAAAGAATTTTGATTCAGCCTCATTTGTAGATTTTATAGGGGATGTGTGCATTGTGCCTCCTAATAGCTTTGCATTGGCCAGATCTGTAGAATATTTTCGCATTCCTCGTGATGTTTTAACTATTTGTGTAGGTAAATCAACCTATGCAAGATGTGGTATTATTGTAAATGTCACTCCATTTGAACCAGAATGGGAAGGTTATGTGACATTGGAAATTTCAAACAGTACACCATTGCCTGCAAAAATTTATTCAAACGAAGGATTGTGTCAGGTATTATTTTTTCAATCTGATGAGGATTGTCGTACATCGTACAAGGATAAAGCGGGAAAATATCAAGAGCAAATTGGTATAACTCTCCCTCGAATGAAAAAGGCTATCATTTGATAATTACAATTGCTAAAGATGCGGGGTATTGCTTTGGAGTTAGAGATGCTGTAAATATTGCGTATGACTCTTCAGAGAAGAATGGGGATGTGTATATGCTTGGTTCCATTGTTCATAATGAAAAGGTTGTAAATGATTTAAAGAATGCAGGTGCAAAAATTGTAAAATCATTGAATGATGTCCCTCAGAAAAGTCCAATATTATTTAGAGCACACGGAACTATACCAAAATTATGGGATGAAGCAATAGAAAAAAAAATGAATATAATTGATGCAACCTGTCCTCTTGTTTATGAAATTCACCAAGAAGTCAAAAAGCTCGCTGAAGATGGTCGTAAAATCATAGTAGTTGGTGATCATGGACATGACGAGGTGGTTGCCATTGCTAATCAGGTAGAAAATGCAATTGTTATTTCTTCCACTGAAGAGGCTTTGCAATTAAAGAAAGTGAAAAGAGTAGGAGTTGTTAGTCAATCCACTCAAGCCATTGAAAATGTTCAGGCAATTATAAATATTCTAATGACTAAGGTATTTGACTTGCATTTTGTTAATACTATATGCTTTCCCACAAAAAGAAATCATGAGCAAATAAAAGATATGGCAAAGATAAATGATATAATGATAATTATTGGATCATTTACCAGTGCAAATTCAAATAGATTAACGCAATTGTCTTTAGCTATTAATCCACAATCTTTTCAAGTTGCCGATTCCAAGGATTTAAACCCTAAATGGTTTAAAAATAAAGATAGTATTGGTATCTCTGCAGGAGCATCTACTCCAGATTATCTTATTAAGGAAGTTAAAGAAAATATAGAAAATATATATAAGGAAAAATTATGGAACAAGGATCGTACGAAGTTAAAGTTGGCTTAGCAGAAATGCTAAAAGGTGGCGTCATTATGGATGTCACCACTTCTGACCAAGCGCAAATCGCAGAGGATGCTGGTGCAGTGGCTGTGATGGCATTAGAAAGGATTCCTGCTGATATACGCACCGATGGTGGTATTGCAAGAATGTCTGACCCATTAATGATAAAAGATATTCAAAAAACGGTTTCAATTCCTGTAATGGCAAAATGTCGAATCGGTCACTTTGCAGAAGCCCAAATACTGGAAGCATTGGAGGTTGATTTTATTGATGAAAGTGAAGTACTCACTCCAGCAGATGACAATAATCATATTTATAAACATGATTTTAAAATTCCCTTTGTATGCGGAGCAAAAAATTTGGGGGAAGCATTAAGAAGGATAGGGGAAGGTGCGGCAATGATTCGAACAAAGGGAGAGGCAGGATCTGGAAATATTGTAGAAGCAGTTCGCCACATGCGGAGTATTATAAATGAGATTAATATGCTAAGTACTCTTGAACATGATCAACTCATGGCGACAGCAAGAGATTTTCAAGCTCCATTCTTGCTAGTAGAACAGGTTGCAAAAATTAAAAAATTACCTGTACCCAATTTCAGTGCTGGAGGGATAGCAACACCAGCGGATGCTTCTCTTGTAATGCAATTGGGAGCTGAATCAGTTTTTGTTGGTTCTGGAATCTTTAAATCAGAAGATCCAGCTTCTCGGGCAAGAGCCATAGTTGATTCTGTAACCCATTATATGGATGCAGATAAACTTGCCATTGCTTCTTCTGGTTTGAAATCTGCAATGAAAGGATTGGATATTTCTGAAATTCCGGATGATCAAATGCTCCAGGATAGAGGGTGGTAAGAAAAGTTGGAGTTTTAGCTCTGCAGGGAAATTATATTCAACATAAGAAAATGTTGGATATATTGGGGATAAATAATATTCTAGTTCAATATCCTCGAGAATTAGAGAAATGTGATTTACTCATAATACCTGGGGGAGAATCAACTGCAATTTCTAAACAAATTGACAGAAATAAATTCCGTCAGCCAATAATGAATTTCGTGGAAACAAATTCTATTTTTGGCACCTGTGCAGGAATGATTCTATTATCATCAACAAAGGAAACAAATAATTTAAAATCATTGGGTGTAATGGATTTTAATGTTGAACGCAATGCCTATGGTCGGCAGGTGAATTCATTTACTGAAATCGTGCAGCTTGAATTTGATAGTACAGATAATTTTAATGCTTTATTTATAAGAGCTCCTAAAGTGTCATATTTAGGAAAAGGAATAAAAATATTAGCAACATATAAAAATACGCCGGCGATGATTACTGATGGAAAACACTTTGCTACTACCTTTCATCCGGAAATTGGTACTGATGTCAGAATTCACAAGTATATTATGGAGAAAATAAATGCATAAGCTCTCCCTTCTTTCTAAAATTGATTCCCCTGAAGATATTAAAAAACTGAATACAAACGCATTGCGAAAGCTTTCGAGTGAGGTTGGACAATATATTCAGGATGTTGTTGAAAACGTAGGCGGCCATTATTCATCACCACTGGGTGTGGTTGACTTAACTATTGCCTTACATTATCTTTATAATTCACCCTCTGACAAAATTATTTGGGATGTGGGTCATCAGGCTTATGCTCATAAAATTCTCACCGGAAGGAGAGAGGAATTCAAAAAGATGCGTCAAAAAAATGGAATAAGTGGTTTTTTAAAGCGGGATGAAAGCCCTCATGATATTTTTGGAGCTGGACATGCCAGTACTTCTATTTCTGCGGCTTTAGGGTTCGCACACGCGAGAGATCGCAAGAAAACAAAAGATCAGATTATTGCCATAATAGGAGATGGGGCAATGACTGGTGGATTGGCATATGAGGGCATAAACAATCTTGGATATCATCGGACCCAGTTAACAATTGTATTAAACGACAATTCACATTCCATTTCAAAATCAGTTGGAGCATTATCTCATTATTTGACACGGGTAGTTACCAATCCAACCTATAATCGTATTCGAAATGATATTTGGGAAATATCAGGCAAATTACCACTTTCCAGCCATATTCGAAAAATTATGAGAAAAACCGAAGAGGGTATTAAAGGCTACTTAACTCCTGGTGCATTATTTGAAGAATTAGGATTGCGTTATATAGGTCCAATTGATGGTCATAATCTAGATGAACTCATTCGAACCTTCCAGGCGGTTAAAAAAATGAATACTCCGGTTTTGGTTCATGTGTATACTCATAAAGGTAAGGGAAGTAAATTAGCTGAAAAAGATGCTGTTAAATATTACAGTATGGGTGGTAAGGCTAACCAAAAAGTAGAAAATGTTGCTCCTGATTATTCAAAAGTGTTTGGGAAGTCAATTACACAGCTAGCAGAAAAAGATGATAAAGTTCTTTGTATTACAGCTGCTATGGAAATTGGCACAGGAATGACACCCTTTATTGAAAAATATCCAGACAGGTATGTGGATGTAGGGATTGCTGAAGAACATGCTGTAACTTATTCCGCAGGTCTTGCTGCAGAAGGGTATAAACCAATTGTACCAATTTATTCAACTTTTATGCAGAGGGCTTATGATCATATTTTTCATGACGCCTTACTTCAAAAATTACCTCTACTCTATTGTATGGACAGGTCGGGTGTAGTTGGTCCTGATGGGCCTACCCATCATGGAGTTTTCGACATGGCTTTTATGCAGACCTTGCCAGGCATGATTATTACAGCTCCAAAAGACGGCAATGAATTAAGAAATTTAATTGCCACTGCATTGGTATCTGGAAAAAATTTTTCCATTCGATATCCAAAGGCATCCAGCCGAGAGTTTGAGGAAAATGGTACAGCAGAAATTTTAGAAATTGGAAAGTGGGATGTTCTCCATTTAGGTTCTGAAACAGCAATTTTTGCTGTAGGTTCCATGGTTGGAATGATATTAGATGCTAAAAAGGACATATACTCAGAGATGGGGTATCTCCCCACTATTATTAATGCCCGATTTATTAAGCCATTAGATTCTGAGCTAATAATTGAAATATGTCAAAATCATAAGAATATAATCACAATTGAAGAAGGGGTTTTATCCGGTGGCTTTGGTTCTACTGTGAGTACATTTTTACATGATAATGGCTTGGGCAATAGATTGCATCGTATTGGTATCCCTGATAATTTTGTAGAACATGGTACCAGAGATGAATTATTAAACGAGCTTGGTTTATGTTCTGAGACTATAATTTCAGTATTAAAGAGTGAAAATTTAAAAGAAGAAGTTTATGAATTATAAATTCTCTGATTCTGAAAATAAATGGAAGAAAGATGTAGAAAAATCTTCTCAGCGTGATTATAGCTTTAAATCTGCATCCGGAGAAGATGTGGATTTATTGTATTATCCAGAAGATAATGAAAATGGCTACATTGATAAATTAAACTTCCCCGGACAATTTCCATATACAAGGGGAATCCACCCTAATCTTTATAGAGGTAAATTGTGGACGATGAGACAATTTGCCGGGTTTGGTACGCCTGCTGAAACCAATCAACGCTTTAAGCATCTGTTGAAACAAGGCCAAACCGGATTATCAGTGGCTTTTGATATGCCCACATTAATGGGTTATGATGCTGACCACCCATTATCTGAAGGGGAAGTTGGTATGTGTGGTGTTGCTATAAGTTCACTTAAAGATATGGAAATATTATTTGAAGGGATTGATTTATCTAAAATTAGTGTTTCCATGACTATAAATGGTCCGGCAGTCATATTGTTTGCCTTTTATGTTGCAGTTGCACAAAATCAAGGTGTAGATATTTCAAAATTAAATGGAACGCTGCAAAATGATATCCTGAAGGAATTTATAGCGCAAAAAGAATGGATATATCCTCCTTCTGAGTCTATGCGTATCATCATGGATATGATTCAGTACTGTACAAAAGAAATGCCAAAATATAATACTATTTCTGTAAGTGGTTATCATATTCGAGAAGCCGGTTCCACCGCTATTCAAGAACTCGCCTTTACTTTAGCGGATGGTTTTTGTTATGTTGAACATGCCATTAAGGCAGGACTAGATGTTGACGAATTTGCCCCCCGATTATCATATTTTTTCAATTCTCATTTAGATTTCTTTGAAGAAATTGCAAAATTTAGAGCCGCACGGCGAATTTGGGCTCATGTGATGAAAAATAAATATGGAGCTAAATCTGAAAGATCATTAAAATTACGATTTCATGCTCAAACAGCTGGCTTTAGCTTAACTGCCCAGCAACCGCAGAATAATATTAGCCGTACAGCATTTCAGGGGCTTGCCGCTGTATTGGGAGGTACACAATCGCTACATACTAATTCTATGGATGAGACTCTTGCCCTACCTTCGCAACATGCCGCTGAAATAGCTCTGCGAACTCAGCAATTAATTGCATTTGAAACTGGTGTGACAAATGTGGTTGACCCCTTGGGTGGATCATGGTATGTTGAAGAGCTCACGGAAAAGATGGAAAATGAAGCATATAAATATTTTTCAAAAATTGAAGAATTAGGAGGTGTGATTCCAGCTATCGAAATGGGCTATTTTCAGCGGGAAATAGCCGAGGCAGCTTCCGATTATCAAAGAAGAGTCGATTCAAAAAGACGAATTGTAGTTGGAGTTAATGAATTTAGTAAAGAAAATGAAGAAATAGATATACCTATATTAGAAATTAGAAAGGAAGTTCAAATTGAACAAATTGAAGGTTTAACATCTTTACGAGAAAAAAGAAATGAAAAAGATGTAAAGGTAAAAATTAAATCTATTTCTGATGCATGTCGTACAGATTCAAATTTAATACCATTAATTATAGATGCTGCACAGTCACATGCAACTTTGGGCGAACTTGTTGATTCAATGAAAGTTGTCTTTGGTGAATGGCAGGAGACGGCTGTTGTTTGATGGAAATAGTAACGGACCTGCATATGGATTCAACTTGCTCAGATGGGAAGTACCCACACAGCATATTTTTATATAAAGTTGTAAATTCGGGGCTTTCATCCTTAAATCTATCTGACCATGATACCATTGATAATAATCCCATTATAAGTACCTTTATAAAAAATAAAAGCATTGATATACAATTTATCCCTGCATCTGAAATTGACTGTGAACAAAATGGAGACTTCATATACACTCAAAAGCATAATTTATTAGTTGCTTGCGGCTCTGATTTCCAGGGCATGAATCATAAACTATCAGAAGGCTCATTTGGAATTGACGTAGATTAATTAAATAACATAATTGAAAAATTAAATTAAATGAAATCTCCTGAAAGTGTATTCCAGCATGATAATCCTTTTACAATAGGTATTGAAGAGGAATATATGTTATGCAACCCTGAAACGGGCGAATTAATAAATCGCGCTAATGAGATTATGGATAATATAGCCAACGATTTAAAATCAAGATATAGTTATGAATTAATACTCTCAGAAATAGAAATAAACACATCTGTCTGCAAAACAGTTTCCGATGCTTTAGAGGAAATTACTTATTTGCGTGCAAATACAAAAAAGATGGGGGAATCCCTTGACTTTCGGTTGGGTATAGGTGGTACCCATCCAACTGCAATCTGTAAGGATCAAAAATTTGTAGATAATGATTCATACAGGTGGGTAGCGGACCAATTAAGTTACTATGCTCGGAGAAATATTACATTTGCTAACCATGTTCACGTTGCAGTAAATGATGCAGAATGTGCAATACATGTGGCTAATTCATTACGCAGATGGATAGCTCCGCTTTTGGCATTAAGTACTAATTCACCATTTTTTGAAGGTGAATTCACCGGGTTAAGGTCTTCTCGGACTTTTCAATTTGGTGTATTCCCGCGCACGAATATTCCGGTACGATTTAATGACTTTAAAGAGTATAATAATTTAATTGATAAATATTTAGAAACAGAAACTATAACCAAACCTAGACAAATATGGTGGAAAATCAGACCTCATATTGATTTTGGAACTATAGAATTTAGAATATGCGATGCGCAGAGATCGCTCAGAAATATAGAGATGTTAGCTGCATTAGCTCAAGCATTGGTTCACCGCTCTGTTGAGGATTATAACTCCAAAACACTTATAGAGTCATTTAATATGGAGTACCTTTATGATAGTCTTTGGAAAGCAACTCGATTTTCAATGGATGCTAAAATAATTGATCCAGTCACTCATAAAGTTTGTTCCTTAAAAGAGCAAATAGGTAAAATGATGAAGTATTCTAATGATTCTCTACATTTCTTTAATAACTCTCATGTAGTAAAATCTGTGAATCATATTTGTGAAAATGGCACTGAAGGAGATGACCAGATTGAAGTCTATAACAATTCTGGATTTGTAGGGTTAAAGAGTTATTTAATGGACAATATAGAATTTCAACATAATTAACAGGAGTAAATGAAAAATGTCAAGAAAAGTAGTTCATGTAGTTGGTACAGGTACAATAGGGGAGCCCTTAATTGGTTTGTTATGTGACTTTAAAGAAGATCTCGGTATTGATGAGGTAAGTTTTCACAAGAACACACCTCTTACAACAGATAGATCAAAAGTGAAGAGCCTCATGAGCAGAGGGGCCAGGCTTACAACACATGAAGAAAAATTTGATGGATTTAATGCAATCGGATTAAAGCCAGAATTTCATACAGAAGAAGCTATCAATAGAGCGTCAGTAGTAATTGATTGTACCCCAAAAGGTTTTGGTCATGCAAATAAGCAGCGCTATTATGAGAAATATTTACATAATACAGAAGGATTTGTTGCTCAAGGAAGCGAGTTTGAATTTGGAAAAATGTATGCACGCAGCATTAATGATTCTTCCCTCATCCATGGTGAAGATAAATTTATTCAGGTTGTATCTTGTAATACTCACAATTTATCATCAATTGTAAATAATTTAGCTCTGATTGATGGTGAGGACAATCTGATTGAAGGAAGGTTTAATTTAATTAGAAGATCCAATGATGTTAGTCAATCCAATAACTTTGTGCCCTCTCCACAGGTAGGGAAACATCAGGATAATGAATTTGGGACCCACCATGCCAGAGACGCTGCATTACTATTCAAAACATTGAATTTAGATCTCAATTTATTTTCATCTGCAATGATTGTAAATTCTCAGTATATGCACATTCTCCATTTTCATTTAAAAGTAAAGAAACCAACCAATATTCAAAAGATTATTGCCAGGTTCGATACCAACGATCTTATTGCTACAACTGACAAAGTAAACGCAAATGAGGTGTTTAGTTTTGGTCGGGACCATGGCCATTTCGGGAGAATATTAAACCAAACAGTTGTTTCACTTCCATCCTTAAATGTTCGCAATGAAACTGAAATTACAGGTTTTTGTTTTACTCCACAAGATGGTAATTCTCTGCTGAGTTCTATTGCCATTACTGAGTGGTTTTTATACCCTCATTCCTATGAAAGTAAAATACAATGTTTGGGGTCATTCTTTTTTGATGAGGTATAAAAAAACTTTTTATTGCTTACTATAAATGATTCAATTATTAAAAAATAAACTCTCTGGTTACTGTAAGGAAATAAATATTCCTTTACAAGACCTCTCAATTTTACATTCCTTTTCAGGAGGAATTGATAGCACTGTTTTAGCTTCACTATTAATTGAGTTAAGGGAAAAATATGGCTTTAAATTAACCTTGATGCATTTTAATCATAATGCTGATATAAATGCCAATATTAGAGAAAAATTCTGCAACTCATTTTCAACTAATAATAAAGTAGATTATTACAGTAAAGATTTATTTATTAATCACAGCGAAAATTTTGAATCTTCTTCAAGGAAGTTAAGATATTCTGAGTTAAATACTATTGCTGGTAAGATCAAAAGTCATATAATTATTACCGCCCACCATCTGGACGATCAAATTGAAACATTATTTATGAAAAAACTGGATAATTCAGATTGGATATCTAAAATAGGAATTCGTGAAAAATTAGATAAAATAAGACGACCTCTTTTATCAGTACGAAAAAAC
>JACNLQ010000032.1 GCA_014381415.1 Fidelibacterota bacterium | reverse complement strand
ATCAACTATCGGTTTTGAATGATAAAGACTTTATGAAAGCACTTAAAAAACTGAAAGACAATATTTATGTTGAGCAGAAAAACAAACTGAATAAATAAACAACACAACGCTAACAATGTATATAAAAAATAAGCGAGATTATAGTAACATCAGGGTTTGTAGCCCATTTTACCTTTGTTTTTCGCAGAAAGATTTGTGCTTCGGAAACGCTTACTTTTCATATACTAAACGTTACGAGAAAAAAAATGTATAAAGTTATAAATAATTTAATTGAAGCTGAGAGAAAAGCAACTGAATTATTTACAGAGATTGAAAACAAAGGACTTATAAAATCGGGTAAGTCTGAAAAAGAATTGAATATCGAAATTTTCAATTTAGCATTTGAATTATTTGGCATAAAAAAGTATTGGCACAAAAGGATTATCAGATCAGGAAAAAATACACTTAAACCGTATGCTGAAAGCCCCGAAAATCTAATAATTCAGAAAGACGATATTTTATTTATTGATATTGGTCCAATATTCGAGGAATGGGAAGCTGATTTGGGAAGAACTTATGTTTTAGGCAATGATGTATTAAAGCTTAAATTGAAGAATGATATTGAATTAGCTTGGAATGAATGTAAAGCCTTTTTTGATAAAAAAAACGAAATAACAGGTGCAGAACTTTATAATTACACGGTATCTACAGCAAAAAAATATGATTGGGAATTTGGAGGGGAAATAGCGGGTCATATAATTGGACTTTTTCCACACGAAAGATTGGAGAAAGAAGATAAGGCCAATTATGTACACCCGGATAACCATCAAAATATGCTATCTCTAGATAGTGATGGAAATAAAAGAGAATGGATTCTTGAAATCCATTTTGTAAATAAAGAAAAAGAAATTGGAGGTTTTTTTGAGCAATTACTAACTAGAAGCAACTAGTATAAAAAAATAAACCGTATTAAAAACGGGAAATTATTCGACCCGTTAAATAAGGGGTAAACAATCTATTATCCAAACACCTCCTGTAAACTTCTGTATTGAATGGTACCACTCTTAATATTTCTAATTCCTCTGACTGCAGCCTGAGCACCTGAAATGGTAGTAATGGCAGGAATTTTATAGCGAATAGCAGACCTCCCAATTTCATATTCATCAAAACGGGACTGAGCCCCGAGGGGTGTATTCACCACCAATTGTACCTCGCCATTTTTAATGGCATCCACCACATTAGGACGTCCTTGGCCAACTTTAAATATGGATTGAGAAAATACACCATTTTCGCACAATAATTTTGATGTTCCGGTGGTTGCTACAATATTGAAACCCAATTCCTTAAAATCACGAGCCATTGGGATAATGTCAATTTTATCTGAATCATTCACGGAAATAAAAACAGTACCCTCTACTGGCAAAGAATTCCCCGCACCGGATTCCGCTTTTGCATAAGCGCTTCCCAAATGGGTATCAAAGCCGATGACTTCACCAGTGGATTTCATTTCTGGAGATAAAAATACATTTTGCTGAGGAAATTTATTAAATGGAAATACCGGCTTCTTAATGGCAATTAATCCATTTGCAGAACTGGATGACAAATCTAAGTCTGACAGCTTTTTGCCAACAGCCAATTGAGCCGCTAATTTTGCCAATGGAATGTCAATTACCTTGCTAATAAATGGTACAGTTCGGCTGGCGCGCGGATTAACTTCAATTACATATACGACCTCATTTTTCATTGCAAATTGGATATTTATTAGCCCAATTGTATTCAAGCTCAATGCCAATTCTTTGGTATAATCCTCAATCATTTTTCTGGCTTTAGAGGTAAGTTCATAAGCAGGAAGAACACAGGCTGAATCTCCTGAATGAATGCCCGCTTCTTCAATATGCTGCATAATGCCCGCTACAAATACATCGGTACCATCACAAAGAGCATCCACATCAAATTCAAAGGCATCTTCTAAAAATGCATCAATCAATATAGGATGATCACCCGATACCAAAGCTGCCTTACCCACATATGTTTTTAGACCATCATCATCATAAACGATCTCCATACCTCTGCCACCCAAGACATACGACGGACGCACCAAAACAGGATAGCCCACTTCATGGGCCACTAACATTGCCTCATCTACTGAGAAAGCCGTACCCCAATTCGGAACCGGTATTTTAAGTTGGTTTAATATCTTTCCAAATTTCTTACGATCTTCAGCCAAATCAATGGCATCGGGATTGGTACCGATAATATTCACCCCTGCATCTTTTAATCGATTGGCAATATTCAGCGGTGTTTGACCACCAAACTGTACCAGTACCCCCTCAGGTTGTTCCAGATCGACGATATTCATTACATCTTCAAATGTGAGGGGTTCAAAATACAAACGGTCCGCAATATCAAAATCGGTAGAAACGGTTTCGGGATTACAATTTACCATGATAGTTTTATAGCCTACTTCTTTCAAGCCAAATACTGCCTGCACACAACAGTAATCAAATTCAATACCCTGACCGATACGATTTGGACCACCCCCCAAAATCATTACCTTTTTTCCTTCTAAAGGTGTAATTTCATTTTCAGTTTCATAAGTTGAATAGCAATAAGGAGTCTGTGCTGAAAATTCTGCAGCGCAAGTATCCACCACTTTATAGGTGGGGAGAATATTATTCTCTTTCCGCATTTGACGAATTTCATCTTCAGATGTATTCCATAAAGTTGCGATTTGGCGATCAGAAAATCCATTTCGTTTTAGTTGAATGAGTGGTTCTAACTCACCTTTGTCATCACCGACTGGCGAGGAAGAAAAGCTTGCCGAAATATCAATCAACTTTTGAATCTGATACAAAAACCATGGGTCAATTTTAGTCTGTTCAAACACCGCTTCAATGGAATGCCCCATTTCTAATGCTTGCTTCACTTTTAATAATCTAAATGCAGAGGCAAACCGGATTTTGCTCAAATCTAAATCACGATATTCAGTTTCTTTGGGCTGGAATCCATCTAAGCCAACTTCTAATGATCGAAATGCTTTTTGTACCGACTCTCGAAAGGTTCTGCCTATTGCCATCACCTCACCTACTGATTGCATTTGAACTCCTAAAATTCCTGATGCTGACGGAAATTTTTCAAAATCAAAGCGAGGAATTTTAGTTACTACATAGTCAATGCTGGGCTCAAATGCAGCGAGGGTTTGCCCGGTAATATCGTTTTGAAGTTCATCCAATGTATATCCCACTGCTAACTTTGCTGCTACTTTTGCAATAGGAAATCCAGTGGCTTTAGAAGCCAATGCGGATGACCGACTTACCCGTGGATTCATTTCAATAATGATCATTCGTCCATTTTCAGGATTTACTGTAAACTGCACATTTGAGCCGCCAGTATCTACACCAATTTTGCGTAAGCAATCTATAGACCAATTCCGCATTTTCTGGTATTCTTTATCGGTGAGGGTCTGTGCGGGTGCCACCGTAATGGAGTCACCGGTATGGACGCCCATGGGATCCAGATTTTCAATTGAGCAGATGATAATAGCATTGTCTTTCCCATCACGGACGACTTCCATCTCATATTCTTTCCAACCTAAGAGTGATTCTTCAATAAGCACTTCTGAAATTGGGCTAGCTGAAAGTCCAGTTTCTACTTTTTCATGAAACTCTTCAATATTATAAGCCACGGAACCACCCGTACCCCCCATGGTAAATGAAGGTCGAATTATTATAGGGAAAAGAATGTCCTCTATTATTTTACAGGCTTCATCCATGCCTTTGGCAAACCCACCACGAGCTGTATCAATGCCAATTTCATCCATGGCAACTTTGAATTCTTCTCTATCCTCAGCTCTTTGGATTGCCTCAACATTAGCTCCAATGAGTTCTACATTAAATTTTTCCAATATTCCGTTTTTATCTAATGCCATAGCGGTATCAAGTGCTGTCTGACCACCAACCGTTGGGAGCAATGCATCTGGTTGTTCTTTTTCAATGATGGATGCCACGGCTTCAGGGGTTACGGGTTCCAAATAAGTGGCATCAGCAAGATTACGGTCTGTCATGATGGTAGCAGGATTTGAGTTTACCAATATTATACGGTATCCTTCTTCTCGCAGAGCACGACAGGCTTGAGTCCCCGAATAGTCAAATTCACAGGCTTGACCAATTATGATAGGACCTGCCCCGATGATAAGTATTGATTCTATGTCTGTTCGTTTAGGCATATTTGATTACCACTGTGACACAGGGGCACGGAGTAAAGTTATTATTAAAAACCTCTTAACCTCTTTTTCTATAAAAAACAAAGTGTCTAGGTGACTCTGTGGTTTCATATTATAATACCATCCTTTTTATACCTTTTTTCATGACAGTAGAATTAAAGTTCAATATTAATCCAACCCTCTTTTTTGTAAGTTTTAAATAAGTCAATAATTGGGCTTCATGTATGGGCAGGATAGATTCAACGGCTTTTAACTCAATGACAACCCTGTCTTCTACCAGCATATCAATTCGGTATCCCGGTTTTACCTTAGTTCCCTTATAGGTTAACGGAATTTCAACTTGGGTCCTAAATGCTATTTCTCTTAATTTAAGCTCGATGTTCAGACATTTTTCATAAGCAGATTCAAGCAGCCCCGGACCTAAAGCCTTATGAACTTCCATAGAAGAATCAATAATTTTTGCCGTTATATCTTTTTCTATTAACAATTCAGTGTCTCTGTGCCTCTGTGGTTATTCAAATAATTTTTGATTCCATGGTGTCTTTGTGTCTCTGTGGTTCCATCAACCTTATAAATATTTCAAATAAATATCGACTATCATGTGGTCCAGGACTGGATTCAGGATGGTATTGTACTGAAAAGGCAGGAATATCTGTACATGTTAGTCCTTCTAACGTTTGATCATTCAGGCTGGTATGGGTGATCTCTACATTTTCGGGTAGCGTATCCGGGTCAACAGCGAAGCCGTGGTTTTGGCTGGTTATTTCCACCTTACCAGTCTTCAGGTTAGTTACTGGGTGATTACATCCTCTGTGACCGAACTTCAACTTATAGGTACTAGCACCCAAAGCCAAAGCCAAAATCTGATGTCCTAAGCAAATTCCAAAAATGGGTTTCTTGCCCAGAAGTTTTTGGACTGTTTTAATGCCATAGGTTACAGCCGACGGATCTCCCGGACCATTGGAGAGAAAAATTCCATCCGGATTTATTTTCAGTATTTCACTAGCGGTTGCCGTCGCAGGAAAAACGGTAACCTCACAACCATGAGTTTCCAGAAGTCGCAGGATATTGTGCTTTATACCATAGTCGATAGCAGCTACCTTATAGGGGTTAGGGGTGAAAGGTAAGGGGTTAGTAATTTTTTGATATTCATGCTCCTTGCTCCTTACTCCTGCCCCCTGTCTCCGGTCTTCCTTTCCCCAAACATAGCTTTCTTTACACGTCACCATTTTTGCTAAATCCATTCCATCCATAGATGGCGCCGCCTTAACTTTTTTCAGCAATGAATTATCGTCCAAATCTATGGTACTGATGATACCATTCATTGCCCCTTCATTGCGGATCATTCGGGTGAGCATACGGGTATCGATTTCTTGAATCCCTACAATTTTTTGATCTCGGAGGAAATCACCCAAAGATTGTGTGGATCTAAAATTGGATGGTACTACATTTTCTTCCCGAACAATAAAACCAGCGGCTTGAATTTTATTGGATTCCACATCTTTGGGATTCACACCATAATTTCCGATATGAGGGTAAGTCATAGTAATGAGCTGTCCGCAGTAGGAGGGATCGGTGAGAATTTCCTGATAGCCAGTCATACCCGTATTAAAACAGACTTCGCCAATGGTTTCGCCTTCAAAACCAAAAGATGTACCAGTAAAAACAGTACCGTTTTCTAATACAAGTTTTGAAGTTTTATACATTCGTGATTTTCGTGGGGAGGTAATTGGTAAAAAAAAGCCCCAAATAAATTGAGGCTGTATCAGTGTAAAATTGTGGTTTTTCATCCCTTTGCATCGGGATGAAAATTAAGCTAATTTTAATACCCAATCCAAAATCATTCTGCCTGAAACTTCAGGGATGCAGAATTAATTCAGTAGCGTTTGAAATCCGGCGGGGGACCATCATCGAAAACATGTCCCAAGTGTGCATCGCATTGATCGCACATAACTTCCGTCTGTTTCAGGCCACTGCTGAAATCATCTTTATATTTGATAACTCCTTCTGTAATGGCTTCGTGAAAATCTGGCCAGCCACTTCCTGACTCATACTTTGACTCTGAGCTGAAAAGGGGGGTGCCACAACATATACAGAGATAGGAACCCGGCTCAAAGAGTGTGCAGTATTGTCCGGTGAAGGGTGCCTCCGTACCCCCTTTCCGTGTAATTCGATATTGTTCGGGAGTGAGGGAATCTTTATAATTAACTTTAGTTTTCTCTATCTTCAAAGGTTTCGTCATTTTTTAATTGTATCCTGCGGTAAATGAGGTAGACTAAAATGATTAATCCGATTAGTAAGAAAAGATTCATTTTAATTTTACTGCTGTACCATAGACCAATATTTCAGCAGCGCCCTGCATAATTACAGAGGTAGCCATTCGGATATTAATGACCGCATCTGCACCGAGTTTTTTGGCATCTTCTGTTACACGCTGTAGAGCCTGTTCTCGGGATTCAGCCTGCAATTTGGTGTATTCCTCAATTTCACCACCCACAATATTCTTAAGTCCAGCAAAAATATCCCTTCCAATGTTTCGGGCTCTCACAGTGCTGCCTCTGGCAATTCCCAATATTTCTGAAACTTCTCTACCGGGAATAAAATCTGTGGTTGAAAGTATTATATCACTCATATTTATCCTTTATTGACTTTAATAATATACACATTATTATTACTTTCCAATAAATGATTGTAACTCACGCCTTTCTAAACCTGTCATTCCCGCCTACTTGATGATAATTACGATGGCGGGCAGGCTGGAGCAAAGCGAAGAATCTCAATAATTTGTTTGACCCCAATTGCATGATTGAGATGTTTCGTAACCTCAACATGACAGTCGATCCCCTGTCATTCCCACCTGCTGGATGATAATTATGATGGTGGGCAGGCTGGAGCGAAGCGAAGAATCTCAATTGTTTGTTATTAGCCCTATCATAAGTTTGAGCCCCTTCACTTTGACAATGCTCAGCGTAATCTCTCTTCAGGGCTACGGCAGTGTTTTATAATAGAATGATTTTGTAAACGCATTTGATATTTCATCATCCACCTCCATAAGGGGATAGATAAATAAATTGGTGGATTCCAGTTCATAACCTTCCAAAATTAAATCTCTCCCCACCATAATATCAACTCGGTTTGGATCAAGAGTGCCAAAATAATAGTCTCTTTTTGAAGGCTTTTTATCAGCTTCAGAAATATCAACCGGATACCAGCCCTCCCCTTCTACAAAATAATCCGCCCAACAATGATATCCACCTACTATTCCTTCGCTGCCGGAGGGGATTGGAAAACCCATGTGGAAACGTACAGGAATTTCCAGAGTACGACCCAATGACATAAAATAGGAATGGTAATCGGTGCAGTTTCCTACACCAATATCACAGGCATAAATGGAGTTGCCATTGCCAAAAGTATAATTTCCGCCTTCGCTATTAGATTTTTGATATAGCTTTACTACATCATCCCGTGTTACTCCTTTTCTACCATAGATACTGTCAGAATTTAACCAGGGGGATCTATAATAAATATCATCCACCGATTTTGGTTTTCCGTAATGCATACCGGAAAGGATAAAATTATATATTCCCCGAATATTTGAATTTGACAGGTTGTTTTCATCAATAACATTAGAAAAAAGTGACCCGGTAGGAACAGTATTGTAGGAACCCAAATAATTCTGTGGATTAACACTTTTATCAGATAGACTACCGTGCTCCTTTCGAATTACATCAAATTTTACGGATACGGTTTCAGATGAGGATATGCCAGTTTTATCCAAAATATAGAGATACTTATTCCCATGGACTTTTTCATCTTTGATACTGTATTCCAATCCATCGGTAACAATAGTTAAATTAGATATATTTTGTACTTCATTAGATTGAGGAATTGGAATCCAAACCTCTAGTTTTTTACCATTGGTAGCTTCAATCTCAACTTCATAGGTAAACTGGAATATGCGTTTGTTAAATTTACTATTATCTTTAATAGAGAAGTTAATTGCACATGCAACTATAAGAATGACCATCAGCCATACAGCGTTCTTCATTTCAATTTGTCCTGTATTGATTTAGTATTTATTATATAGGGGAAATTATTTGCTCCTGGGCAGGTGCAAATCAGTGGTTGCTCATCTTTGGGAAACGCCGACCGGCGCTCAAAGACAGCGGTCATCTATGATTACTATATTTCATTTTGACCATGGGAAAATTTACGGGGGTTTTAAAATATAATTAAATAATAAAACATTACTGCTTGTAACTAAAATTTATATTCGTTTATCCAATAGATATTTAATCAAAAAATATTAATCAATTAAATAAGCGGAAAATCTATAATAATTTAAC
Organism: Fidelibacterota bacterium; assembly: GCA_014381415.1. GTDB lineage: Bacteria > Fidelibacterota > Marinisomatia > SCGC-AAA003-L08 > D37C17 > D37C17. The sequence continues at coordinate 78,927 of JACNLQ010000032.1, read as the reverse complement.
CTCAAATCATTTCACCAATACCACCTTCTTCATTTCCACATACTCTCCTGAAATCATCTTCACAAAATATATTCCACTTTGTTGGGAAGAAGCATCCCAATTGAGGTTGTAATACCCAACACCCATAAAACCTTCTTTAAGAATGTATATTTCCCTTCCTTGTATATCATATACCTTTAGTGAAACCATACCTGATTGCGGTATTGAGAATGAGATGGTGGTTATTGGATTGAAGGGGTTGGGGAATATCTCTGTAATTTCATATTTTAATGGTAGAACCCCCTCTTCAATTGAGAGTTGATTACCTTCACAATCATAACCTTCTTCAGGAAATACACAATCATCATTATTTGTTGCAAGACTATCATAGTTACAGGCAGTATCATCCATACACTCGACACAATTGAGATTATCTCCACCACAAATACCATTACAATCAGCTGTACCCTTAAAACAATCATATCCTACCGGTGGACAAGTGTCTCCACAATATCCACTACCATTGGTTTCACAAATACATTTATCATAAAGTGGTTCACTATTTCCAAAAAACGGAATTTCACCAATATTTAATATATTATCCCCACCCCAACCATGGAATGTGCTACATTCACAAACTGCCATATCTGTAGTATCAAATCCAACTAAATGATCAAAACATTCCAAATATGGACACCCACCAGATAAAACTTCAACGCCATTAGAATTATATAACATCCACGTATCATGTACCGGCCAATCACCCGCATCACATTCTACCAAAACACCACAAGTACCATCATCACAGTTATGTGCAGGGCAATTAAAATTACAACCAGCATTAGAATCACATGTACCACCAATGTTATTTTCGGAACAACAATTACCATCACAATCTGGTATTTCTCCACTAGAGCATTGAGCAATTATAAATTCAATAGAATACTCATATCCAAAATTTCCATTACAATCCCACGTGGTAGTTTGATTACAATTCCAAATTGGTGGTGTAATTAATTCCCCATCTACTCTAATTTCAAAATCACCATTTTCTGCAGGATCAAAATCACAACAGATTCCATCACCCGCCCAATCAGTAATAAAAAATGTATAAACTCCTTCGGGTAAATTTATATCGTAAGTTTGTACAGTTTCCGAATCACTATATGTTCCTTGATAATACCAAACTTGCGTACCCGATGAATTAAGAATATATAACTCATTTCGTTCTGCAGAAATATCGTATTCAATGTAAATACTTACAGTAAAAGTTTGACCATCAAGAATAAAATCTGACGTCTTTGATACATCCACATAATTCTGTTGGGTGGTTTCAATAGATGATGGAAAACCAACTGATAGTAATAATATAAAAATAGATAAACGCATATAAGGGTACCTCATTGATGGCTTTTTTTTTAATGAAACTCAATACAGGTAATTTACTTGGTTTAATCATCAAAATCAAACCCCCTTACTCACCTCTGTTTTTTTACCATGATTAGGTCTTCAAATATTGATGATTGGGTTTAAATTATGAATATGGGTAGCATAGAAATCAAAACAAAATAGATATAGAGAAAAAAAATGCCTGAAAAATATACACCTCCTTTTTCTATATCTAATAAAATTTTGGATTTAGTGAGCCAAATTAGCGCTTTAATTGCACAATATGAAATATTAGAACCTAAAATTATTACTCCCAAACTTCGTAAAGAATATAAAATAAAGACCATAACGGGTACACTTGAAATAGAAGGAAATACTTTAGGTATTGAAAAGGTCACTGCAATTTTAGAGGGTAAACGAGTAATTGGGTCGGTAAAAGAAATTGCAGAAGTGAAGGGTGCCATTAAAGTTTATGAGAATATAATTCAATTTAATCCTTATGAAATAAATGATGTATTACTTGCCCATAAGATGCTCATGGATGAAATTTTAACACGAGCAGGTAATTTTAGAACTAAAGATGTAGGTGTTGGCGGAGCAGGGGGAATTATACATATAGCACCTCCTCATAATCAGGTAAAACCGTTAATGGAAGATTTATTTAATTGGTTGAATGACACGGATGTTCACCCACTCATTCAAAGTTGTGTCTTTCATTATGAGCTGGAATTTATTCATCCATTTATTGATGGAAATGGAAGAATAGGAAGATTGTGGCAGACATTAATTTTACATCAATATAAGCCAGTGTTTTCTTCACTGCCCGTAGAATCTGTAATTAGAGAGCATCAACAAGAATATTATAATGTATTGGAGCAATCAGGAAAGGAGGGAGAGAGCACATGCTTTATAGAATTCATGCTTAATATTCTCTATAAATCTATTGAAGATGCAATTTCAACCGACCAAGTAACCGACCAAGTAACCGACCAAGTAAAAAAGTTATTACAGATAATGGGTATTGGATGGTTAAGTAGAAGTGAATTAATGGACAAGTTAAACTTAGCTCACCGCCCTACCTTTAGAGATAATTATTTAAATCCAGCATTGGAAAGAGGGCTTATTGAAATGCAAAATCCTGAAAGTCCTCGTAGTCCCAAGCAGAAATATCGTTTAATCCCTAAAAATTAATCCCATGATTATAATAAATTACACCTATTGATAAGTTGCCACCGTAGCTTCCATCTTCGCAGGCTACGATGGACAGGCAGTTGGTAAATAAATTGCCACCGTAGCTTCCATCTTCGCAGGCTACGATGGACAGGCAGTTGGTAAATAAATTGCCACCGTAGCTTCCATCTTCGCAGGCTACGATGGACAGGCAGTTGGTAAATAAATTGCCACCGTAGCTCAGTTGGTAGAGCAAATCATTCGTAATGATTGGGTCGGGGGTTCAACTCCTCTCGGTGGCTCACAATAGATAAATAAAAGGAAATACCATGCAAGCAGCCATATCAAAAACCAATATTAAATCATTTCAGAAAACATTTAAGAGTAGCCCCACCAATAAACTTTCACGAAATGCCCTCACCAGAACCAGTATGCTGGATGTTGCCATGGACTGGGACGCTTTTCGCAAAGTAGATCATACTTATTCCCATACTATTCCCAATGAGATGAAGAAAGTTACCAATCAGAAAGCCAGTGGCAGATGTTGGGGTTTTGCGGGATTAAATCTCATGCGTTTTGCTATATGTGATAAGTATAAATTAATGGATTTTGAATTCTCGCAAAATTATTTCATGTTCTGCGATAAGCTGGAAAAATCAAATTACTTTTTAGAAAATATACTGGCAACTTTAGATGAATCTTTTGATAGCCGTATCATGTCATGGTTGGTGATCCTATTGGAGATGGTGGACAATGGGATATGTTTGTGAATCTCATGGAAAAATATGGGGTCATGCCTCAGTCTGCCATGCCAGAAAGTTTTCAGAGTAGCCATTCACGAATGATGAATCGTTTTGTAACACGAAAGTTAAGGGAATATGCATCGCAATTACGGGAAATGCATGACAAAGGAGCCAAGTTAACTGAACTTCGTAAAGTAAAAGAAGATATGTTGGCAGTAATTTATAATATGCTCTGTATTTGCCTGGGAACACCCCCTGAAACTTTTGATTGGCAATTTCGCGATAAGAAGAAAAAATTCAAACGTATCAATAATTTGACTCCATTGGATTTTTATAATAAACATGTGGATATAGCCTTAAAAGATAAAGTCTGCCTCATTCACTGCCCCATGTCAAATAAAAAAATGAATGAACATTATACTGTCAGTTATTTAGGCAATGTCACTGGAGGTCAGGATATTTCTTATGGTAATGTTGAAATTGAAGTGATGAAACGTGCAGCAGCAAAATCCATAAAATCAGGAGAAGCTGTTTGGTTTGGCTGTGATGTCTCTAAAATGTTTCACCGTGATTTGGGGGTTATGGATATGGATCTCTATGATTATGAACTACTGTTTAACACCGAATTTAAAATGGATAAACAAGCCAAGTTGGAATATGGCGACAGCGTAATGACCCATGCCATGTTGCTCACTGCTGTGGATATGAAAGGTAGTGAATCCATAAAATGGCGGATTGAAAACAGTTGGGGAGAAAAAGGGGGTGATAAGGGGTATATGCTCATGACCGATAAGTGGTTCGATGAATATACCTATGAGGTTGTCATAGATAAAAAGTATCTCGGGAAAAAAGTACTGGATATATTTGACCGTGAGCCTGTTGCCCTGAATCCCTGGGACCCAATGGGGTCGTTGGCAAGGTAGGAACCCTTGAATATCGAATCATGGTTATTGAATATCTAAATGGATTATTGATTTTTTAATAGTGAATAGTGATTAATGGATGTGCATCTTGGTAACTTAAGAACTTAGGAGTTGGAACCCCGTCATTCTGATCCGCCGGGTGGTGGGTGAGAATCTTATTGGATATTATAAATTTGAACTTTATCTCCCACTAATTTCAGAACGCAATTGGTTATACAGGGTGCGATCCAGCATATTGAGGATGTCTAAAGTTTCTTTTACCTTTTTATTTTTATTTAGTTTATAATAAGATTTTCCCAGTGCAAAATATATTTCCGGATCTTCTGGATCAATTTTCAGCGCTTCCCTAAAAGTCCGTGCAGCATCTAATTCTTCATCTAAGCCAGAAAGGGATTTGCCAATAAAATACAATATTCGATGATCATTTTGTGATAGCCTATTGGCTATCTGTAATGCTAAAAGTGCAGCCGGAAAATCTTTAATTTCAAAATAACATTTACCTAAAAGAAAAAATGCAATTTCATCCTTTAAATTTTGAACTACATATTCTTCAAAATATTGAGCTGCTTTATTACAATCGCCCACTTCCATATAGGCTACACCTAATTGGTATTTTATTTCTACATCATCAGGCCTCAGGAACAGGGCTTCTTGGAATGCCAAAATTGCTGACATGAACTTCCCCTGATTACCATAAGTCAAAGCAAGCTGATAATACATTTGCATGGTTGGAATGGTACAATTTATGGCTTCATTGAATATAATTTCCGCCTCATTATATTCACCCAATTCATTAAAAATACTCCCCATCCTGATCATTACTTCATAATTTTCATCATCAAAAAGTAAAATATTTTTATATACATTTATCGCATTTTCAAAATATTTTAATTGATAATATGATTCTGCCAAGGCAATATTAATTTCCAATTCTTCAGGAAATATTTCCCTAATTCTATTATAGGTATCGATGGCTTCGGGAAAGCGGTTCTCTGAAATAAAAATTTCTCCCATTGCCTTTAAAACATGAATGCTGTCCGGTTGCGTTATAATGAATTGCCGGAGGGGTTCCATTGCCTGTTTAAGTTGCCCGGTACGGTATAAAAGCATCCCCAGCCTATAATGCACATCTTCAATTTCAGGAGAATACTCTCGAGCCTGAGAATAGGCATGGACGGCTTTTTCAATTTCCATTATATTTTCATTGATGAGTCCAAGATAGTAAAAGGCAGCCCCATATTGTGGATTAATATTAATGGTTCTGTTAAATGCTTCTCTGGCCTGAATGATTTTCCCCGATTCATAATATGACTTTCCTAAATTGAAATAAGTATCACTATTCTCCGGGTCTAAAAGAAGAGATTGGGTGAGATTTGGTATAGCCTCTCGAAAATTTTCATTTGCCATCAATGACAATCCTAAATAGTAATAGGAAATATGATCATATGGGTCAATTTTAAGAGATTTTATCAATGCAGAAGCAGCGTCTCCAAATTCACCTAAATGATACAGGCATAACCCAACCCCAATCTGGGCATACAAATTTTGCGGATCCAGCCACAAGACTTTTTGATATTGGAACAATGCATCAAAAAATTTGTTATTATCAAATAATAAATTTGAATACAAAAGGAGTCCTCTAAAATCTGTTGGCTGCGTATTAATATAGTTTAGAATATATTCGTATGCATCTTCGTTTGACGAATTAAATAGAGCTAAATAAAAATAGGAAGCACCGGTCGTATCATAATTAATTTGGAATGAAAATGCGTCCGTCATATTTTGGGTGAGAATGGAATCATCTGGGAAGAAATCCAAAAAAAATTGTAAATCCAGATTATCGGTTTGATTATCCAATGCTTCATTAAATTGAATGGCAGCCTCGGAGTATAAACCATGTTCCATATAGGATATTCCCAAATTCATTTTATCAAATGCCATATCTTCTTCAGGTGAAAAAAGAGTGTCCTCTTCTAAGGCGAATTCAGAATAAATGCTATTGGGAGATTGGAAAATTGTGGAAATAGAATGTAACTGGTTTTCAACAATTTGTAATCCGAGGGAATCATCTTGATAGGAGTAAATTTTCAATAGGTTTAAGAGAGGCTGCTCTAAGACAATTTGTTCTGATTGAAATGATTTTTTAAATAATATTATTGCCTGGTGAAAATAATAATCTGCGATATCTGGCATACCCGTAATAGAATACATTTCACCCAGACGATTTAGTGTTTCTCCCACCCGAATATCATCTTTACCGAAAGCAGTTTCCTGCTCCGCCAATAAATCTTCGTACACAATAATGGCGTTACTGTAATCCCCCTGATCAAAATAGGTATCTGCCTTTGCTTGAAGCAAAATTAGGCTGTTAGTATCTTGAGCTCTAACCTGAAAGGTAATTAATAGAAGGAATAGTAAAGAATATAGAGTTTTCATTTTGCTTTAATAATATACAGGGTATTTCAAATGCATATTAATAGGGGATGTTCCGAAATAAATTTAGGCTAATTTTGATTATAGGTATTCAATTCTATATTAAACAAATCAGATATTTCTGATAAATTACTATAAACTTTTGCCCCCGTACTTTGTAGCCGAGAAATACAATGGTGGCCATGGCTTAATAGAATGCAGTCAACTCCCATTGCTGCCGCAACTTCAAAATCATGGTCAGTATCTCCAATCATTAAGATTTCCTGAGGATTCATATCCAGTTGTTTTACCCATTTAATTCCATTTTCAATTTTACTATGTGCATAATGATTATCGAGGCCAATTATTCCTGTAAATTGATTGCTAATTTTATAATGATTTGTCAGGTCATTTAATAATGTTTGGTGTTGAGCAGAAAGTATTGAGTTGCTAATCCCCTTTTTACATAATTCAGTCAGTAGTAAAATTGCTTGGGGATAAAGCTCTGCATCATAACGCCGATTTTCATATCCCTTGATAAATTCTATACCAGATTCTTCAAAGGGTACCTTTTCAAAATCGAACCCTAATTTTTTATAATAATCTTTTACTGGGAATCCAAATATTTCGCGATACCTATCAAGGGTGATGGTTTCCAATTCATGACGAATTAAAACAGTATTCATCACCTCAACAAACAACCAACCATCGTTCAAAAGGGTTCCGTTCCAATCCCAGATTATATGTTTATATTGAGCGGGGCTGTTCAAGATAGAAAAAAATTAGCGGTTATAGAAATACTTTTAATCTTTATCCATTTGGGCTGTAAAATGGATTTCTTTTTTTGAATTGGCAGGGACTTCAACCTTAAACCGTGCCCGGTAAGCATCTAATTGTTCAAATTTTAAATTGGAGTTTTTAATGTCCCATCTCCCATCAGAAAAATGTTCAGTCCATTCGATAGTAACAGGTTCATCCTTTCGATTTTCAAATACAGCTTCCAGATCTGCTTTACCGCCATCCTTGCTTACTTTGTATCCCTGAATGGTAAAAGTACATAGAATATTATGTGTTTTCCCAGTTTCAAGTTTGATTTTATCATTTCGATCTACAATGCCCGAAATACCGGCACCAATATAGGTTAGATTGTCATTTTCTTTTTCATACACATTAAAGGTACCGCCGGGAATTTGAAAGTTGCCAATATTCTTTGCCATTAGTTCGTATCGTACAAATACAGGTATATCAGTTGATTGCGAAGGTGTATTTCTACGATATCTTGAAAGTGAATGTGAAATATGATAAATGGAATTATATGGAAGTTTATTTTCTGTTACAAATTTATGGCGAATTTGAGATTTTGCCGTTAAATTAATTTTTTCTGGAATACTAAAAAGAACGTATTCTTCTGACTCACTGGTTTCTGGGTGGATGGTATGAGAATCAGCACTACTTTCCATAGTAGCCATCCTTCGTTTTGTAAATTTAGGATTGCCTGCTGAAGTTTCAAAATTAACTGATCCAGATACCAATGATATTTCTGCATCCTCATATGTAATTTCATTATCATTTCGAATTGAATACCACCCCTCAATTTCACTGTTATTATCTGATGTCAAATACAGATTGTATTCTGCATGCCAATCGATACCCTTGGTAATATAAGTTAAATTATAACTTAGTTGTTTTTTTGAATTATTAATGACACAGCTCAGATAGGGATTATCTGTAATTCCATCTGGAATATCAGGAAACCGGTAACTGTATGGTGGATTAACTACAATTTTTCCATCAATTTCAAATACAGGGGCACCAACATTAGAAATTAATTTACCTTTTGTTGAAAAGGTAATGCTGCCATTTTCACCATATTTTATCAATTCAATTTCTTTTCCGGTGTTGGCATTCAACAATGATGTAATTGAAATTGGATGGTGAAGGTACTCTTTTGAGATAACATCCATATGGTTAGAAAAAATATTTATTGACGAGGATTCAGCCGCACGGGGAAGATAAGAAATTATTAATTTTTGTTTTCCTTCCTGAGAAAATTTCTTTTGTCGTTCTTCTTGAACCAATGCACGCCCCTGGTTGTAAATTTTAATGGTTGTTTCAGCAGTCATTATACTGCACAACATTACATATAGTGCTAAAAATTTAATCATAGATATATTATTCCACATTTTAAAACTGGGTTGTTGTTAGGCTTGTATAAAGCAATTAATCCTGCTAAATTTATTGATAATATTCCATCAATGAAAACAGAATGACAATCGGAGAAAAAATATTTTTCGTCATCCTTGGTTTTAATTTCCTGGTTGCCACTGCTGTTCCCCTGGAAATTTCGGTAGTCCCCAAATTAAATTGTTATGACCTAAATGGGAATGGAAATCCAGATTTTATTGCAATAAATAATTCTGCTTCTCCTCGAACGCTCTATCATATAGATGTATCATCTTCTAAAACTAAAATCCTGTGGGAATATACCATGCCTGAAAGTAAAAAGGGGTATTTCGTGGATTTCATTTTAGGAGATTTTGACAATAATGGCATTGTTGAATTAATTGCCACCGCTTATCAAGATGGCGGTAATGATATTTTTTATGTATTTTCCACTGATGCCATTGGATTTTATGGTGGCTCCCCTGTAATAACCGGATTAAAAAATAATTCTGATATTAACAATCCCAGAAAATTGTACTCAATGCAACCAGATGCCTATGGCCAGTCATTGTTTTTACTTTCTCAGGGAAGTCCAAACCGCCAAGTAATAATGTGTGCCTTTATGGAAGGTGATATTATGGTAGTGGGTTCTATTGGTAGAGAATATCTAAATAAAACAATGGCGCCAATTGATATTGCTTTAGGTGATTTTGATGGAGATGGTGGAGAAGATGTTTTTATTTTGGATAATGGATTTTTTCCCAGTGGATATTATATTTATTCTAATGGAAAGGAGAAAGGGGAAAATCTATCTAACTATCCTCGTTTGAGATTTCTTCATGAAAAAGGAATAGATTTAAATTTTGATGGTAGTGATGATTTAGTAATGGTAAGTAAAAGTGGTACACTCATGAGCGATATTTGGGGTACGGAGTCCATTCCACTTTCAAATGAGAATATCCAAAATATTATTATTAATCCTGATAATGGTTTTATTTACCTTACCAGTATTGACAAAATGGGGAAAATTAGAAATTTCAGTCTTGATCCTCTTACCCGGGGAATTTTATCATCCGATTTTGAAACCCCCGAATATGCAGAAATGGATTACAAAACGGTGACCTCACTTGTTACGACTGAAACAATTGTATTAACTCATAATGGGCAACATCCGGAAATTTGGACCACTCCATTAGCTACGGAATTAATTACGGACACGCCTCCTCCTATTCCAATTCAGCGGATTTATAATCGAATACCAGATTTTGTAATAAATTTAGGAGATGATTTTTCTCATTCAATCCATTGGGAGTCTTCTGCTACTTTTCGCAATTTCACAGAAAAATATGTGCCCAGCGGGATGGATTTTGATTTAGATGAATTAAAGTTGAATTGGACCCCCAAACCAGAACAATTGGGATATCACGAATTATCTTATAAGTTGGAATTGCGGGAAAAGGGTAGTCGTGAATTAGACACAGATAATGGAAAAATATTTGTGAGTCAGAATGAACCTCTAAGTGAAAAACCATATTCATTTCTTTTATATGTAAATGACCCAGTAACTCTGGAGCAAGAAAAAGATAGTGTTACTATAGTTAATGGTGAATTGTTTGAATGGGTTATACCTATTAAAGATAAAAATGGAGAAGCACAATTAACTGTTGAAATAATTAGCGGTTCAAAAAAAGCGACCATTAATTTACTTAATCCTGAGGTCATCCTGGTTCCTATTGACAATAAAATAGAGGATGAAGACGTAGTTGAAATTGTTGAAAAGAACATTATTGAAATTGAACCAGAGATTGTTGAATCTCCTATTCTTGAAGTAGAAACTAAAATTGACAAAATAGAAGTTAAACCTGAAAAGCAAGTTTATGTTGATACAGTTCTAACTGAATTTGAAGAATTTGCTGAAGAAAAATTAACGACTGAAAAGGATCCCTTTAAAAAGAAAAAACAGGAATCATCCGTTGAAGAATTTAAAACGAAAGAGGAGGAATATAGGGAAAAACTCAAAACCCATACAAAAATATTAAAGGATGGGAAAAATATATGGGTACTAAAAGATTCTTTATCATTTTATGGAGATAGCTTACTCATTGAAATACCCGAAATCACTTTAGAGGATACGGTTGAAATTAAATCAGAAGAGAAATTATTTACCCAAACCCCAATGATTGATTCTTTGATTATTTCCGAATCGATTGTAGATACAGCTATTATTCCCATAAAAATAGAAGAAACAACTATAGTAGAATCCGATTATTTAGAAATTTCTTATGCTGAATTAATTAATCATCAAGCTCAATTTTCCTGGGAGCCTCATGTGAAAGCAGGAGATTATAGTTTTATAATTGCAAGTACGGACGGGTTCACTTCAGATACTTCATCATTTACAATTTCCGTTCATCCTGAGATTAATTTGAGGGAAAATAAAACACAGTTTACGGCGACAGTAGATCAGATGTTCCAAACAACCCTTATTCTAAATCAATCACCTCGATCTGAAAAATTTGAATATGACTTGATTAATGCTCCTGAAAATATGCGGATAGATAACAAAGGGGCTATAAATTGGGTACCATTACCAATACAAGTTGATGATTATAATTTTGAAATAAAAGTGACAGATGGAATCGCAACCTCAACACTTCACTATGAAATTTATGTAAATGCTCCACCGGTTATTTCATCAAGACCGGAAGAAATTTTTATTCTACCATTGGGAGAATCATTGGCATTTCCTTTAGAAAGTTTTGATTTGAACAGTAATACAGTATTAGAGTGGAAATTACTGAGGGGTCCAATAGAAATGACATTGAGTCCTCAGGGTGTTTTGAGTTGGGAAGGACATAACTTAGGGCATCACCCCTACGAAATTCAATTGACGGATGGAATAGATTCCGTCCAATGGAAGGCATCTATTTATGTGAATTCACCGCCTGTTTTTACCAGCGAACCAGTTGTAACCGTAGCCAAAGGGGAACGGTATGAATATCCCTTGTTTGCAAGAGATGAAAATACTTTTAGCCCTAATGATTCATTATCAAAAAATTCAATTATTTTTTCCTTGGCACAAGGTCCGGATGGTATGAAAATTGATAATAATGTTTTGGTTTGGGAAACTGGCGATAACTACCTTGGTGAATATATAGCAGCTGTCACAGCAAATGATGGTGCACAGGATGCCATTCAAGTATTTCCAGTATTTATAAACTCGTTTCCAGAAATTACATCATTGGATAGTATCACCATTCAAGCAGGAGATACGTTACAATTTCAAATTAAAGCTTATGATCCAAATCCTGAAGATACACTCACTTTCCATTTAGATTCATTGCACCACGGGATGTTATTAGAACTCCATAGTGGAATACTCACTTGGTCACCAGAGGAATCAGATATTGGTCTTCATAATTTTATTTTGCAGGTGAAGGATGGACATGATGATACAGGAACGGCGATCCCATTTCAAATTTTTGTTTATACACCACCTCAACTAACATCAGAACTATCTACAGAAGCATTTAGCGGATTGGAATACACAGCATTTCTTACTGCGGAAGATTTGTACGGAAAAAAACTCAGTAGCCCAGAATCCATCAAAATTGATTCTGCATCCTTTAAGTATTACAACCTTTCAGAATATGCACATTTATTTAAATGGACTCCCAGAGAAGTAGATAAAGGCAGTCATGAGTTAATTATAAAACTTACTGATGAATTTGGGTTTACCACATACCATACTCATAGTCTGTCGGTGTTTACTAATCCCTGTGTTCATTGTAATAATGAAGATGAAGAAGCTCCTGCCGATTCAACCGGCAACTAAATATTCCCCAATAAAAACCTCTTAATAGAAAGGATAAAACATTATGAGAAAATTAATATTTTCATTAACAATACTGCTTTTTGTACTGATATTTTCAGCCTGTCAATCCCGGGCAATATCCAGATGGACAGGTGCTGCATTACAATTAGAACTCCCTGATGATTTCGACAGACCAATTTCCTTTGCCTCTGGGCGAAAAGGAGAAAAAGATTTGTTTTACTGGTCGAAAGATGGTGAAATGATTGTAAAGACCTACACCGATTGGGGATTATTAGAATCCCATATAGTCTTTGTGAATAAATAATATGAATAAATTTACTAATGAAGAAAAATTACACCATTACATGGGCATCGAAATGAATATGCAAACATGGAATTTATTAGGGAAGGAGAACCGTAATGAACATGATGATTTGCGTATGATCAATTTTGCAAAGGCATCTCTATTTCATTGGCAAAACTCACCCAAATTTGAACCAGTAAACGAACAGCGGGGGCATTGGCTGATTTCCCGTGTGTACGCCGTTTTAGAAATAGGAGAAAAAGCTCTGGAATCAGCTCAGGAAACTATGTGCCTGACAGAACAACATAATTTTAAAGATTTTGATTTAGCATATGCCTACGAAGCGATGGCGAGAGCAAATGCTGCTTTAGGAAATAAAAATGAATGTAATAATTGGCAATATAAAGCAGAAGAAGCTGGCGAATTGATTAAGGATAGTGCAGATAAAAAATATTTTGATGAGGATTTAAAAGCTGAACCGTGGTTTGGAAATGAAAGGTAAATTCTTAAATTGCAATTTTAGAATTATATCTATTAACCCAATAATTAATTATTAGTAGGAGATTTTACATGGCCTATCTCGTATTAGACATTGAAACTATCCCTCGACAAATCATTGATGAGACTGTGGAGAAAGCCGTAGCAAAAAAGGTGCAGTCCCATATTGATCGCACTGGAGATGACCCTGAAAATGCTGAGTCTCTTATTCGCTCTACATCTCCCTTTTTCGGAAAAGTACTCTGCATTGGACTGCGCTGGCTACAAAATGACGGTAGTTCAAAAGATAAAGTGATCTGTGAAGAAAATGAAGAGGCCACACTAAATGAATTCTATAAAATCATTAATCATTCCAGTTCAAAAAATGTACAATATATTCATTATAATGGTCTTGGATTTGATATCCCGTTTCTCATTGTTCGAGCCGCTCACTATGGTTTACAAATTAATAACTGGAATTTCAAAGACCTACGCCGATTTTCTTATAAAAGCCATATTGACCTCATGATGTTTCTCTGCAACTGGAATAATTATAATGCGGTAAGCATGGATATAGCCTGTAGATCTTTTGGAATTTCTTCTCCAAAGGAGGGGGATGTAAAAGGAGATACTGTAGCTAAAGCATTTGAAGATGGTAATATTGAAGCCGTAAATGAATATGTCATGCGAGATGTTGAAGCCACACATCAGTTGTTTGAAAAGTTGAGGCAGTATATAAATTGAGGGGAAAGGGGCAAGGAGGAAGGAGTAGGACAGCAGGAGTAGGATAATTGGATTATTCTCTCAACCGAAATCAACGACTGACAATTGACATCCAATTTACCAAAAACCCGGAAAAGGATGACATCTTTTCATTTACTTTACAAGATAGAAAGATGTCATCCTTAAATATGTTTTGAGTTCAACATTAAAATTCGAACCGTTTAATTATTATCATATTTTTAATAAAGCCATTCAAAAAAATAAGCTTTTCGAAATTGATGAGAATTACAGATTTTTTTTGGAAAAATTTCATAGTTACACAAAAAATATTTTTAATTTGTATGCTTACTGCCTTTTACCTAATCATTTTCATTTTTTAGTAAAAACAAAGGATATTGAATCACATATAATTAGTGAGCAAATAAGACGATTTACAATTTCCTACACCCAATCATTTAATATTGCTTTTCATAGAAAGGGTACTCTTTTTGAACGTCCATTTCAACGGAAAATTATAACAAGTGATGAATATTTAATTTCATCAATTTATTATATTCATTCCAATCCAACACATCATCATTTAATTAATGATTTCAGAATTTATAAGTGGAGTTCATATCAGGATATTATTAATAAAAAGAAAAAATTTGTTTCTCTTTCAAAAGTATTAAGTTTATTTAATGATTTAGATTATTTCATTGAATTTCATGATGAAAAAAGAATGCTAAGGAAAGGATGACATCAATGCATTTACATTACACGATAGAAAGATGTCATCCTTGAAAATTGGCATCCAACTTACCCAAAATCCGGAAAAGTATAAAACACTGCTTTCAGTTCTAAAGTCTGAACTCAGTTCAACCAAGGGGTTAGAATTTATCCACATCCGCACACATGAATACTTGAAAGATGTAATCCAAAACCTGAATATTCTCACTACCTATTACCTGCCAGAAAAATATTTTACTCATGGCAATGAAAATCTTAAATGGGTGCACTTTGGAAACGCTGGGATTGAACAAAGTCTGCACGATCCTCTTTTAAAATCCAAAACCATCATCACCAACGCCAGAGGTGTCCACGCTGGACCCGTATCAGAATTTGTTATGTCAACTATGCTTTATTTTGCCAAACGATTTAATGATTGCCATAAATTTATACAAACAAAAAATTGGACTCAATGGGAAGTTGCAAAACAAATGGTTCAGCTCAAAGGGAAGACTATAGGCATCATAGGATTTGGCTCACTAGGTAAAGCCATCGCAAAAAAAGCCAATGCATTTGAAATGAGAGTTATTGCTACACGACGTCTCCAGAAAAAAGTGGAACATAAGAAAACCGTAGATGAACTTATCCCAATTTCTATGTTGGGTCACCTATTGAAAAACAGTGATTTTGTAGTGGTGGCCTGTCCGCTGACACCCCTCACAAAAGGTATGATAGGGAAGAAAGAATTGGCAAAAATGAAGGATTCTGCTTTTATAATTAATGTGGCACGAGGCGCTATTATAAATGAGCAGGAATTGATTCAAGCGCTGATACAAAAGACCATCGCAGGGGCAGCATTGGATGTGTTTGAAAAAGAACCTTTGCCAAAAGAGAGTCCATTATTCACGTTAGATGATGTATTTTTATCACCCCATATTTCAGGTAATTTCCCGGAGTATCAACATGATGTAGTGCTGCAGTTTGCAGAAAACCTGAATCGGTATTTGGCTGGGAAAGAATTGAAGAATCGTGTATGTAAGAAAAGACTCTATTAGTAGTGGCACAATGCATTGTGCCACTACCTAATTATTGGAAAAGTTATAAAAAAAATAAAAGGAAAACATGAAAGCATTATACCCCAAAATAGATCCTTATAACGAATTTGACTTAAATGTCTCTGATCTCCATACCATTCATGTGGAAGAATCTGGTACTCCTGAGGGCAAGCCAGTAATTTTTCTACATGGGGGTCCCGGCGGTGGGATTGAATCTATTTATCGTCAATACTTTGATCCTGAAAAATATCGCATCATAATTTTCGATCAGCGGGGTTGCGGTAAGAGTACTCCCCATGCTGAACTTCGTGAAAATACAACTTGGGATTTGGTGGCGGACATTGAAAAAATCAGGGAGCATCTGGAGATTAACAAATGGGTGGTATTTGGCGGAAGTTGGGGGTCAACTCTATCACTGAGTTATGCCATCACACATCCAGACCGCTGTAAGGCATTGGTGTTGCGAGGCATTTTCATGATTCGCAAAAAGGAGATAGATTGGTTCTATCAGAAAGGTGCATCTAATATTTATCCTGATGCATGGGAGCATTATCTTAAACCAATCCCAGAAAATGAACGTCATGATATGGTAGCGGCTTACTATAAACGTCTCACCTCTGAAGATGAAAAAGTGAGGATTGAAGCAGCCAAAGCTTGGTCAATTTGGGAAGCCAGCACCAGTAAACTATTTCAATCTGAGGAATCACTCCATCCATTTGAAGATGCAAAAGTATCCGAGGCTTTCGCCCGTATTGAATGTCATTATTTTACCAATCGCGGATTTTTTGATGCTGAAGAATGGCTGCTGGAAAACGTGGATAAAATCCGGCATATCCCGGCAGTGATAGTACAGGGCCGCTATGATGTAGTTTGTCCTATGGTATCAGCCTGGGAACTGCACCGAGCATTCCCCGAAGCTGATTTTGAAATCATTCAGGATGCGGGACATTCTATGACGGAAAAAGGTATCGCCTCTA
The DNA here is from genome assembly GCA_014381415.1 of Fidelibacterota bacterium. Lineage (GTDB taxonomy): Bacteria > Fidelibacterota > Marinisomatia > SCGC-AAA003-L08 > D37C17 > D37C17. The sequence continues at coordinate 62,090 of JACNLQ010000032.1, read as the reverse complement.
AGTTGGTGGAATATACGGATAAGTTTGTAGAATTGTAATATTGGAAAGTTTAATTAAAAACTGAAATTCCCTTCAAACCACTCCAAAATCCCTCTCACCCAGTTCTCAATAGATTCTGGGTTAATTTCATCCAACGAAGTTTATAGGGATTATTATAAGTTTCAGATATTGGTGGAATGTTTTTATCATCAATGGGGAAAATTAGGTAATTTATTTGGTTTTACGGATATTTTATTTCCTACAACTTAACTATAAATAGATAGATGTGTCCTATTATCTAATACCCTTAAATTACCCTAAATAAAATAGCGATAATTGAGACATTTTATTTACAATTAAATCATGAAATTTTACTTTACTATATCAATTTTGGGCGGAATATTATTAGGGCTCATAAGCTATAGTTTTTATTACGCCAATGGAATATCGTATTTTAGTTCTGACCCTAATGCATGTATAAATTGTCATATTATGCAACCACAATTTGACTCATGGCAAAAGGGAAGCCATCACGCATTTGCTACTTGCGTTGAATGCCATCTCCCCCATGAACCAATATCTAAATGGTTAGCAAAAGCAGAAAACGGCTTCCTGCACTCTAAAGGATTCACATTGCAAAATTTTCCTGAACCAATATTTATTCGTGATAAGAATAAGAATGTTCTGAAAGATAATTGTCTCCAATGCCATAGTGATTTTGTAACTGAAATAAATCATTCTGAGTCATCAAATTGTCTTCATTGTCATAATAGTGTTGGGCATGGGGAATCCGTTGGAATTGGAAAATATAATTCAATAAATAGAGGATTGATTCAATGAAAATTAATTATAAAATAACAATAGGTGTGCTAGTAATTTCAAGTTTGTTAACAGTTGTATTGTTAAAAAATATATTTGAACGTAAAGCTGAAGCTGGATTTAGATATGTTGAATTGGTTAAGGTTGCTGAAGATGACACAAATCCTGAAAAATGGGGTATTAATTGGCCCAAACAATTTGATTCCTATAAACTAACAGCTCAACCAACAAAAACTCGGTTTGGTGGTCATGGAGGTAGTGAAGCATTACCTGAACAAAAAATAGAACGCGATCCCTGGTTGAAGAGAATGTTTAAGGGTTATGCTTTTTCCATCGACTACCGGGACCGCCGTGGACATGCCTATATGCTTGAAGATCAAGAGCAAACTGAACGACAAACTAAACCACAATCTGGTTCTTGTTTACATTGTCATGCATCCATAATGCCACTATATAGAGAACTAGGAAAAGGTGATGCTGTTAAGGGATTTGAAATGACACATCAATTTTCATATAAAGAGTTAAATGAAATGCTTCATTCAAGTGGTCATGGTCACTCAGTTTCATGTGTTGATTGTCATGAACCAAATACAATGAAATTAAGAGTTACTCGACCAGGATTTCTGAAAGGTATTCAAGTATTAGCAAGTTCTAAAGCAGAATTACCCCAACTTCCATCAATTGAAAGATGGAGAGAATCAGGACAATCACAACCGTATAATCCAAATGAATCAGCATCTCGTACAGAAATGCGATCATTTGTTTGCGCTCAGTGTCATGTAGAATATTATTGTGGAAGTGCAATGCCATTAGAATTCCCCTGGAGTAATGGATTAAAATCAGAAGATTTAGAAAAACATTGGGACGAAACCATTTTTCCAAATGGGAAGAGATTTTTTGACTATAAACATAAAGAAAGTGGTGCGGAAATTTTAAAAGTACAGCATCCAGAATTTGAACTTTGGTCACAAGGGATTCACGCTCGGTCAGGGGTTTCCTGTGCTGACTGCCATATGCCATACCAGCGGGATGGTGCCAGTAAAGTTTCAGATCATTGGGTACGCAGTCCATTACTTAATATTAATAAGGCTTGTCAAACATGTCACCACATTGATGAAAAAGAAATTCTTAACAGAGTGAATATTATTCAGGACAGAAATTATAAATTGCTTCAACGCGGAGGTAAATCATTGATGGACTTATTGGATGCAATTCAAAAAGCAAAACAAAATGGAATATCACAAAGTGAGTTACAAGAGGTTCTCGAATTTCAAAGAAAGGCTCAATGGCGATTAGATTTTATAGCTGCTGAAAATTCAATGGGATTCCACGCTCCACAAGAAGCTGCACGAATTTTAGGCGAAGCAATTGATTATGCAAGACAAGGACAAATCAAAGTTTTAAGTATAGAATAACCATTTATTATCTCAATTAAAATTATTTTACTATTATATCCTTATAATCGGTGTTTCTTATTAGGAATGTATGACTTATATAGGGGCATGTTGGGATTATTTTTAGACCATTTGATTGTGCAAAGTCTAAAACCCACTTGGTGATCTTGTCAGCAATTCCTTTCCCTCGATGATTATGCGGTACAAAAACCCTCAAAAGATTTAAGTCATTTCCTTCATAAGAATAATTTATTTCTCCTAATAATTCGCTATCATATTTTAGGGTGAATCTATCTTTTTCTTGTCTATACTTATATTCCATCAGCAATAATATATTTTAATTTAAGTATAAAATTGTATACAGTATGATTCTAACCTAATTAAGAAATTAACCTAAATTTCATTTTTCTCATACCGCTCCAAAAACCTCTTAACCCAGCTATCAAAATTCCCTGCCTTAATTTCATCCTGCATGGTTAGCATCAATTGAATATAAAACTGGAGGTTATGCTGTGTGGCAATTCGGTAACCCAATATTTCTTCTGTCTTAAATAAATGGTGGAGATAGGCTTTAGTATAATTTTCAGACATAGGCGAAATACCATTTTCATCAATAGGACTGAAATCTGTTTTATATTTGGCATTACGAATGTTTACCTTTCCATCAAAAGTGAATAATTGGCCATTGCGGGCATTGCGAGTGGGCATGACACAATCAAACATATCTACTCCGCGGGAAACATTTCTTACTAAATCAGCAGGAGTCCCAACCCCCATGAGGTAGCGGGGTTTTTCTTTAGGGAGAAACTCATCCATCCATTCCACAGTCTCTAGCATTTCAGGTTTGGGTTCTCCCACAGCTAAACCACCAATGGCATAGGCATCTGCATCCAGCTCACAGAGTTCATGAGCCGATCTCTTGCGTAAATCTTTATTGGTACCCCCTTGAACCACAGGTATTAATACTTGCTTATGACCATAAATAGGTTCTGTTTTTCGAAAATGATGCATGCCTCGTTTCGCCCAATTGGTGGTGGTATTCAGGGCATCTATCCAGGTTTGGTGAGCTGCATCTCCCGGTGGACAGACATCCAACATCATCATAAAATCCGAGCCGATGATACGCTGAATATCTACAATCTTTTCCGGAGTAAAATGATGTTCTGAGCCATCCAAATGAGAGCGAAAGGTAACACCATCATCCGTGATTTTCCGATAGCCTGCTAGGCTGAAAATCTGAAACCCGCCAGAATCGGTGAGTATAGCACCATCCCAATTCATAAAGCCATGCAGTCCACAGGCTTTCTGTAGAATCTCTGTACCCGGTCGAAGGTAAAGGTGATAGGTATTGCTGAGTAAAATAGAACTGGGAAGTTCTGCAATTTCTTCTGATGATTGGGTTTTTACTGCTCCATACGTTCCTACTGGCATAAAAAAGGGAGTGGTAATATTTCCATGATCAGTATGTATTACACCACTACGAGCAGATGTTTTTTTATCGGAATTATTAATTGTAAATAATTTTGACATTTTTCAACTTTACTTTAGTTTTATAAAATTATTTTTATATAAAGGAGATTTAAAATAGTGATTAGGATAGTGTTAAATGAAGTCTTGTATTATTTTGTTCACCGAGCCTTTGTACCTCTATGGTGAACTTATAAGCAGTTTTATTTTTTCAAATTAGTGACAAACTCACCCAATACTACTTTCAGTATAGCAGCAATGGGAATGACAAACAACATCCCCAAAATACCTCCAACAGACGCACCAAGCAATACAAGAATGATCACCAAAATCGGATGCAGTCCCACACTTCCCCCCATAATATAAGGAGACACCACTAAATTATCAATGAGCTGTACAACAGCAAAAACGGTCATTATTAGAAGTACATAAATAAAATGAATAGGCATTGATTGGTCTGTAACCAAATACACTATCACAGCAGGAATCATTCCAGCAATTGGTCCAACAAATGGAATCAAATTGAAAAGGCCTGCTCCTATCCCAATTAAAATGGTATAAGGAATTGAAATTCCGGTGATCCATTGCAGAATATATAGACCAATTATTGAAGTAATTCCAACAGAAGTTGCTGCAATTAATTGACCACGGATGTAGGCTTGAATTTGAAGTGATATTTTATTGAGCATTCCCTTAGCAGTGCCATAATGTTCTCCTGGAACAGCATGCAAAAAGGCGAAAGTAAATTTTTCTCCATCTAACAAAAATATTACCATGAACACAATAATAATTAAGAAAGAGAGAAAAGCTGACCCTAAAGCAAAAGCCAGAGAACCTGCTCCACCAATAAAAGATTTAATATGTGATAATCCTGTTGCCCATATTTCTGAGAATGTAGAGTCTAACTGAGTCGTTAAATCTGTGTAAAAATTAAATATAAATGAAGGCAAAATACTTTCTAATACCAAGGTGAGCTTTGCCTGAAATTTTGCCAGAGTTTCCATTGATAGTGAAGACTGCAGGGCTGCAATTTGGTTACCAATTATTGGGAAAAGGGAACTAGAAAGAAAGATCAAAAACACCAGCAGAAATGTTATTACAATCATCACAGACCAATAATGATTTCCCGTTAATTTTTCTACCTGCCGCACAACAGGATGAAGCACTACCCTCCCTAAAAAGGCAAAAACAAGCATGAGGAGAATAGGTGCGGCATGTTCCCAAAAAATGCAAATAATTGCAAGAGGAACCAGCCACCAGATATTGCGAATAATAAAAAGAGAGGGTTTATTCATGTTAGATATTAAAAAACAATTTTAATATATATTTCCTTTTTTTTCAGTTCAATAGTGAATACTTTTTCTTCTTCCTAATAAAATACTGTAAAACTATACTTTTTTGAAATATCAGTTCAGGAATTTTTATATTGTCACTTTTTAGAATATCTCGCCTTTCCTTTAATACACCAATATGACCCAATATCCAAATCCAGGATTTTATTATTGCCAAAGCATGACTCCATTTGAATGTCACTATCTCTTTAATTAATGAAATACATTCCAAAATAATTCGTGGGAAAAATAACTTCATTGATGTGCTTATTGGATAATTGGTTAACAGTAAAATCATACTATTTCGATAATTAAGATAGGTTTTTTTGGGTGATGAAACCGGAAGCGTTACTGCCCCTTTATGATAAATGACCGAGGCTGGCTCAACCCAAATATCATAACCCAGCATTTGAGATTTCCAATGATAATCAATTTCTTCCATGTGGGCAAAAAAGATTTCATCAAATCCGCCAATTTTATTAAAAACATCCTTCCGAGTGAGGAAGGCAGTACCTGATGCCCAAAATATTTGAATAGCTTCATCATATTGACTCTCATCTTTTTCAACCGTATTGAAAATCCTGCCTCGGGCAAAAGGGAAACAATATTTATCCATGAATCCACCGCAGGCACCGGCATAGTCAAAATAATCCCGATTATCATAATTCTTTATCTTTGGCTGAACGGCTGATATTTTAGGATTGGACTCCATCATTTTAACTAAATGATCAATCCAATCCGCTTCATGGGTGGTATCATTATTTAATATGAGGAGATATTCCCCATTGGCATGTTCAACTCCGAAATTGCATCCTCCTGCAAAACCGCGGTTAAACTCTGATTGGACTAGGTTTGCCTCAGGAAAGTTTGTTTTGATAAACTGCACCGAATCATCCGGGGAGGCATTATCTACAACAATGATTTCAAGATTTGGGTAGGAACATTTATTCAGTGAAGTTTGGCAGTCACCCAAAATATCCGTACCACCATAATGGGGAATCACCACTGACACCAAGGGGTGAGTGGAACTCTCTGTCATTATTGAGCAGGCGGATTTAGAATAGAGAGCCAGTCAATTGCCTGGGAATCATTGGGATGAGATCGTAACCAAACTTCTAACACTTCCACAGCTTCAGATCGGCGTTCCGCTTTTGCATAAGCCTGAACCAATGTGTAAAGAAAATCAGGAATGTAAGGATATTCATTAAATAAATTCTCATAATGATCAATGGCAGCATCATAATCCTGAAATTCATTCATATAAATCTGTCCAATATACATTTGTGTTTCCAGAGAGATGTCTTTGCGCTGCTGTACAGATTTTAGGCGATTTTTCAGTTCTCCATGATTTCCAGCCTGCATATAAATTCGCCCAATTTGAATATCAAGTTCTGCATCTGTTGTGGGTATAACATCGTGAGGAAAATAATTTTCCATTTTGTTTAAAATATCTAAGGTCTTAGCTTTTCCACCCTCATCTGAAGAATACAGGTTCTGCAATCCTAACTGAAGAAAACTGGATCTGTAATTCTGTATGAGCCGTTGGATATTTTCATTGAAATAGACATCTCCGTTATCCAGGTTTGTGTAACGGTAAATACCCTTCCCTGCATTTATATGATTCCAGTAATCATCAGGATTTACAATCATTTGTGAGGAATCTGGCGCTTCTGTAATATTCTGAACCATTCGGTCATAATTTAGCCTGGGCATGGATGTACTTTTGGGGGATTCTTCAAATGTTACTCGATATACCAACCCCTCCATCTCCAAATAATTATCTAATCCTATTCTATTGTTAGGTGCTACAGTTACTGCAAAATAAACCGGGCGGTCTTTTATTGCATCCTCAATAATTTGAAGAATCATAATATCCTGGACTCTCAGATAATTACTAAGCTTTGGTCGAATTTGCCAACTAATCTGGTTTTCACCTTCTTTTATTTGGGCATCGGCCGGTCCCCATTTACTCAGGATTCCAAAATTTGATACCGAATAACTCGTTCCATATTGTGCTTTGGTATATTGATTATACTGTGCCTTTAATCCGGGCCAGATGGTTGTCCATTTTTTTAGAGCATACGCTGTGCCAAAAACAGGGTCCATTTTGGCAATATTTTCATCCTTAAGGTTTAGATTTATTTTGGGTTCCTGGTTTTTCAATTGCTCAATATACCAAGGCGTATTGAGGAGGCTCAGGTTCACCACCCGCACATCTTTACGGACTCCTTCTACTTCCTGTATGTACCAGAGAGGGAAGGTATCATTATCTCCATTGGTGAAAATGATGCCATCGGGTTCGCAGGAATTCAGCATATTATATGCATAATCCCAAGCTACATAATTTCCATCTCGATTATGCTCTTTATAATCAGTTGCCAGCATGGTAAAGGGCATGACAACAAAAATAATTCCAGTTAAGCCGATGGAAACAAACCCTGCAATTTCTACTCCTTCCAGCCATTCTTTTATTTTTTCCTGAAGGGCTGCAACCCCCATACCAATCCATATTGAAAAAGTGAAGAAGCTACCAACATAGGAGTAATCCCGTTCCCGAGGTTGAGGGTCATATTGATTCAAATACAAAATAATCATAATACCCGTAGCCAAAAATAAAGAGAGTACTGCTAAGGCACGCTTCCAATCCCGGCTGAAATGAAATATCATTCCAAATATTCCAAACAGCAGGGGAAATGGGAGTACATACCTCCCCCAATCTATCCCCCGCAATTTCTTAATTACATCTCCTTTGAGAGTGACTAAATCCCAACTCCGTTCTTCATGATTTTCTTTTCCTACAAACTGCCATGCAAAATAACGGAGATACATTTCCTTAATTTGATAATTCCAGAGAAAATTTAATTCTTCACTGGTGGTGGGATTACTTTTATTAGTGGTCCAACGATCTGAGTAAGAACATTCGGCTCTTCCCATAGTAAAAGCAGGATTCAATATTTCCCAGTCGCCATACTGATCCCTGTTCATATACGCTAACGCACCCTTAATGGTATCAGGATTATTTTCGTTGATATTCGGATGTTGTGAAGCCCGGATAAAAATGGTGGTATAGGTTGAAAAGCCAATGAGAATTAATACCAAACAAGCCAGAATAGTAGAGAGCTGATTATGATTTTTCCAGACAGCATAGGCTGTTGCAGCAAAGATAAGCAACACTATAATAATGGGGGAATTTAATCCATAACTATTGGCAAGATTGGGGATACCCTTTATAATTCCCAGGTAAATCACCATAAAAGTAAAAAGGGTTATTCCCATAGTGGCTATAAAAGTGCTCACCTTAAATTCATACTTATTAAAATATACAATGAGAGCAATAAAGGGAAGAGCAAGAAGATTTAGTAGATGAATACCAATTGCTAATCCAAACATATAGGCGATAATGAGAATATATCTAACATTGCCAGCATGACCTGAATTTGTACTCCATTTTAAAATGAGCCAAACCACAATACTGGTGAAAAAGGTGGATAAAGAATATACTTCAGCTTCTACAGCATTAAACCAATGGGAGTCAGTAAAGGCAAAAGTAAGCGCTCCAATAATTGCACTGCCATAAGTGATGAGAAAGTCAGGCCAGGTTTTTGACTCACCCCGCCATTCTTCAATAAGTTGGACAATAATGAGATATAAAAACATAACAGCAAAAGCACTAAAAATTGGAGATATGAGATTCACACGTGCTCCTGTATCGGCAAAGGTTGGGAGCTGAGAAAAGAAATTTCCCAGTAGAAGAAAGAAGGGAGTTCCAGGAGGATGAGGTACCCCCATAATTACGGAGGTGGCAATAAATTCACCGCAATCCCAAAAGGATGTAGTAGGAGCCATAGTCATAATGTACACCACCACTGAAAATACAAATACAATGGCAGCAAAAATTTTATTGAGATTGTTCATTTTATCCTTTAATTAACTGATATTTACAAACTCCAGCATGTGCCGATAGTTTTCTTTAAATTGTTTTTTGATATTCTGATGTCTTTCAAGTTTTAGCTTGGGGTCATATTCAACCATTTCGAATGCACGCTTTCGGGTCTGTCTGATGATAGGGCCATCTTCTACAAAGTTAGCAATTTTTGATTTAATATACCCATGTTGTCGGGTTCCAAAGAACTCTCCCGGACCTCTCAATTTAAGGTCTTCATCCGATATCTTAAAACCATTGCTTGTAGATTCCATAACTTTTAAGCGATGCTCCGCTTCAGGAGATTTGCTATTTTTTACCAGCACGCAATATGATTGAGAACTGCCTCTTCCAATTCGACCCCGTAACTGATGGAGTTGGGTAAGTCCAAACCTATCAGCATTTTCAATAACCATAACAGTAGCATTGGCGATGTCAATTCCCACCTCCACAACTGTGGTAGAAACAAGACATTGGACTTCATTGTTTGCCATGGCTGTCATTTGTTCATCCCGGACTTCCTTTTTCATTTTCCCATGGATATATCCTATTTTATAATCTGGAAATACTTTTTCACTTAGCTTTTTAAATCCTGTGTCGGATGCTTTCCAATCCATTTTTTCAGATTCTTCAATAATGGGATAAATAACAAAGCATTGATGGCCGGCATCCATTTCCTTTTTCATAAAATCATAAACTTGATCCATTCGCGCTGGTTCCACAACTTTTGTAATAATGGGCAGTCGGTTTTTTGGCATTTCATCAATAATGGAAATATGCATATCTCCGTGAATTGTAAATGCCAAAGTTCGAGGGATAGGTGTTGCCGTAAGAGCCAGAACTTCTGGGGAGTATCCTTTATCAATGAGGGCTTTCCGCTGTTCTACCCCAAAACGATGCTGCTCATCTACTATGATCATGCCTAAATCTTGAAAAGTTACTCCTTCCTGAATAAGTGCATGGGTTCCCACTACCAATTGTATTTCACCCAATTCTAATTCAGAATAAATTTTCTCCTTATCTGCTTTTTTCTGATTTCCAGTAAGTAAAGCAATTCTGATATTGGCTGGTTTACAAAATTGTAAAAAACTAATAAAATGCTGCCCTGCTAAAATTTCTGTAGGTGCCATTACTGCAACCTGTGAACCATGGCTAATAACAATGGCTGCTGCCAGTACCGCCACAATCGTTTTACCAGAACCCACATCACCCTGTATGAGACGGTTCATTGGACTTCTCCTTGCCAAATCACTACGGATTTCTTTGAGAACATTAATTTGGGCATCGGTTAAGGTGAAGTCCAGACTTTTAAAAATATCCTTTTCATATTTTCCCCGCTGGGGAAATACCCGTCCTGAATTTTCTGCTTTGGCTTGTCTTTTGAGGGCCAATAGGAGCTGAATGAAAAAATGCTCATCAAATTTGAGACGATAAACAGCTTTTTTTAAACTCTGTTTATCAGCCGGCTGGTGAATTTGATCTAATGCTTCATGGAGAGACAATAATTTTTCTTCTTCACAAAATGTGGGGTCAAAATAATCTTCAATTTCATCTCCAACCAAATCAAGAGCCACGTTAATAATTTTTCTAAATCCACGTCCTTCCAAGCCCACAGCCTTTAATGCGGCTGTAGATGGATATTGTGCCAAAATTTTTCCAGTATTTACAGGGTCTTCCCCTTCTTCCAGAATATCAAATTCGGGGTGAATAATTTGAAATCCCTTCCTGAATTCAACTTTACCAAAAACGGCAATAGAATCACCTTCCTGAAATTTATCTATAATCCATGAAATGCTATTGAACCAGACACAGGTGAGGTATCCTGTGGGGTCGTTCAGGGTCATTTGAAAGAAACGGCGCCGCCTTGCCTGTTGCATGCCAAAGGAAGCTATTTTTCCAATGATAACCGCCTCTTCTCCAATTTTAACTTCACGTATAGATTTAATATTGGTGCGGTCTAAGTAGCGGCGGGGAAAGTGATGGAGAAGTTGCCCGACATTTTCAATACCATATCTTTTAAGAGCGCCCCCCCTCTGTGGACCAACCCCTTTCAGATAGGTAATATCGGTAGTGAGATTGGTTTGATAATATGTGGTTGCTGAAGTCATCAGCGATTTATTTTGATTATATAAGAGTTCACTAAGAAAAGGGGTTAAAGCCCCTTGGTTTTTTGTGTTTACTAATACCCCGCCCTAAAGGACGGGGTAAATGATTTACCAATGCAATTACAATATTATTAATTACCCCATGCTTTAGCTTGGGGATGGACAATCTAAACAAACGGTGCTTTAGCCTAAACCCAACCAATTGAAGAAAGTGCATAAATTAGATTTAACCTCGTAAAGATTCAAGATTCTGTTGTAATTTTGAAAGATCAGATTGATAATTCTGCAATTTATTTCGTTCATGGGTTATTACATTCTCCGGTGCTCGTTCAACAAAATTCTTGTTATCTAATTTTCTGCTCACCGCATTTAATCGACCTTCCATATCCTGAATTTGTTTTTCAAGGCGTTCAACTTCCTTACTAATGTCAATTAATCCGGAAAGTGGCACGAAAATTTCCAGCCCCTTCACCACCGCAGTAGCAGATTGAGGGGGTTTTGCAATATTTTCCCCAAATTGGATATTATTCAATTTTGCCATTCCTTGAAGATAATTCTCATTCATTTTAAGCGTGTCACAGTAAGTACTATTTCCTCTAACCGAGAGGTCTGCTTCCTTTGCTGGCGAAACATTCAAGCTGGCGCGGATGTTCCGCACTGCTGTAATAACCTCCATCAATAATTGGATTTCTTGCTCACATTCTACATTAATTTTATTTTGTTCGGCTTCAGGCCATGATTCTGAAATTAATAAATTTTCATCCGGATTTTTGAATGATACCCAAAGCTCTTCGGTAATGAATGGGGAGTAAGGGTGGAGGAGTTTCAGGATAATTCGTATAACATGCACGGATACTTTTTGTGCAGTTTTTCTATCTTCTGTATCATCTCCATAAAATCGGGTTTTAGCAAATTCAATATACCAATCACAGAAATCAGCTCGAGTGAAATCATAAACCTTTTTAATGGCTTCATTCATTTTATACTCTGAATAAGCGTTGTCAACTTCCTCAATCACATTATTTAAACGAGAAAGTATCCAGCGATCAGTAGAATCTAATTTTTCATCATCAAGGTTTGAGAGGTTTTCAGGCAATCCTTCATCTAAGTTCATGCGGATAAACCGGGCGGAGTTCCAGAGTTTATTCATAAAATTTCTGCCTTGCTCCAGCCTTTCTTCACTGAAAAGAATATCTAATCCCTGGGGAGCAATCATCAGTATAGAAACCCTTACTGCATCGGCTCCATATTTTTCAAACAAGTCCAGGGGATCTGGAGAATTGCCCAATGACTTACTCATTTTTCTTCCCTTCTCATCTCGGATAATCCCTGTAAAGTACACATTTGAAAAGGGAATTTCCTTACAAAAATACAAGCCAGCCATTATCATCCGAGCCACCCAGAAAAAAATGATGTCCGGACCAGTTACCAAATCTTGGGTGGGGTAGAATTTTTTAAAATCCTCTGTTTTTTCCGGCCACCCTAATGTGGCAAAGGGCCAGAGCCAGGAGCTAAACCAAGTATCCAATACATCCGGATCCTGCACCAAATCTTTACTCCCACAGGCGGGGCAGCTTTCAGGTGTTTCTATTGACACAATGGGATTTTTACAATCCAACTGACAATGTCCAATATCATTTCCCCTGCAATACCACACCGGAATTCTATGTCCCCACCAGAGTTGTCGTGAGATACACCAGTCTTTAATATTTTCCAGCCAGTGATTATAGGTCTTCACCCATCTTTCTGGATATATTTTTACATCCCCATCTTTTACCACTTTAAGAGCAGGTTCTGTCAGAGGTTTCATTTTTACAAACCACTGTTTGGAGAGATAGGGTTCAATCACCGCATCTGTTCGTTCCGAGTGCCCAACGGAATGTTCATAATCTTCAATTTTCTCAAGGAGACCCAAAACATCTAATGCATCCACCACTTTTTTCCTGGCTTCAAATCGGTCTAGCCCCACATACCCCTTGGGTACATTATCATTTAATTTTGCATCAGGGTGAAATATATTAATTACTTCCAGATTGTTTCGCTCTCCCATATCAAAATCATTGGGGTCATGGGCAGGAGTTACTTTCACACAACCGGTACCAAATTCCATATCAACATAATCGTCAGCAAAAATGGGAATTTCTCGATTTACAATGGGGAGGAGAACCGTCTTTCCAACCATCTCTGTGTAGCGATCATCTTTGGGATTTACTGCAACTCCTGTATCCCCCAACATAGTTTCAGGGCGGGTGGTAGCCACCACCAAATGACCACTGCCATCACTAAGCGGATAGCGGAAATGCCAGAGATGACCAATAGTGTCTTTGTGAATAACTTCTTCTTCAGATAGGGCTGTCTGTCCTTGTGGATCCCAATTAATAATGCGTTCACCACGGTAAATTAGCCCATCATTATAGAGGTCAACAAAGACTTTCAGGACAGCCTTGGAGTAATCCTCATCCATTGTGAATTTTTCACGATCCCAATCGCAGGAGGCACCCAGTTTTTTCAGTTGTTGGAAAATTATACCACCGTATTTATCTTTCCACTCCCAGGCATGTTCAAGAAATTTATCCCTGCCAATCTCTCGTTTATTAATGCCCTTTTTTTTCAGCATTTTGGTGACCTTTGCTTCGGTAGCAATAGAGGCATGGTCCATTCCCGGTAACCATAGAGTTGACTTACTCATCATACGTGCCCTGCGAACCAGCACATCCTGAATGGTAATATTTAGAACATGTCCTATATGTAAAATACCGGTAACATTTGGAGGGGGAATCATAAGCGTAAAACTATCAGATCCACTTTCGGTTGGCTTGGTTACGCCTGATTTTTCCCAAATTGGGTACCACTTTTCCTCTACCTGAGTAGGGCTATAAACTGTGCTCAGTTCTTTTTCAGATGTCTTAATTTCAGGCATTTGTATCGCTTTTGTATGATTTACGGGTTTTAAATGAAGGGAAAGTTTACTGAGTTTTGAGGATATTCTAATATAGATAGATTGTTTCTGAGATTACTACTGAGGTATACATACCTAAAATAGATGTTTGGAAGAGTGGATTGGTGAAATACTGGACAATTATAAAAACACTATCACCCTGAGCCCTTCATCGCATTTAATGGTTATGTACTATAAATTACCCACTTGGGAGGGTACCAGGCAAAGCCGGGGGTGGGTTCCAATCTAAAACCGTCGGATGGATATTTACATCAAACTAATTTATTTCTTCAATCCCAGTTCATATAAGAGAATCCCTGCCATTATAAAATAACAGAGGTACATGAGAATCCCGGAGGGAATCACCAAAAATGCGTATGCAGGATGAATAAAGCGGATGAGCCAAATGCCTCCAAAGGTTGTGAGAATAGAAAAGAAGGGTTCAGCTATAAAAAAGGTTCTCCAAAATCCAGATATAATGGAGTTAAAGTAAAATATACCTCCTATAATAAAAAATATGAAGGTCATGGATATGATGTGATTATGGGTGGTGGTGAGCAGTTCACTAATTGGTTTGGGAAATTTTTCAGGGATATCAAATTCATCTTCTACTGTTGAGCCTCTAAATTGCTCGGTAGTACCTTCTGGAGAAAGGTGGGTAGTATTGGCAACATAATATAATCCAATACCTACCCCAACTGTGAGATTCAGCACAGTTAACATGAGTAAAAGTTTTATGCCTTTGGGTAATTGATATAAACTGATCTTTGAAATATTATCCATTATTTTAATTTATCTTTTATTAAGGGGAATAGAACAGCTATTTTTTGTACACCCTTTGTTAGTGAGTTAACAGAAATGGTGGCACCAGAAATTCCGTCAATATTTTTCCCCACCTTATAATCTGATTTATCGCTGAAATCAGTAAACTGTGCCAACCAGTTTTTATTGTCTACTTCACCCCCGTATGCTTCTCGGTATTTTATTACTTTCGTGCTCATTATTTTACCATCTAAATCCACTAAAATCAAAAAAGTAATGGGCATGGATTTACCCAATACATTATCCATTAGGGCGTAGGCAATAGTGGTGTCATTATTGGAAATAGTCCAATAATACAATTCATCTCTATAAAACCTCTGTCTCACTCTATTTTGCACCAATGCTTTTAGTTCAGAATCTATTATTAAGGTGTGCATATTTATGGAAATACTATCTTCAAATTGAGAGGTAATATAATTTTCAGTGGCATCACGAATTGGACTTGCTCCAATAAGTGTACCAACAAACAGGGTGAGATACAGTAGGTTAATTTAAGACAACTCAGCCCAACTGTAGGAAGTCGGGCTGAGTTTCAGGGAGATTAATCTAGGGGTATTAAAACTTATAACCAATCCCTACATTAAATTCAGTAGTTGTGATGCCATCTTTTGTAACATTGGCATAATCAGTTTTGAAGGCTACATCATCGATGGGCCACCAGGTCAAGCCAAAGCGTATGTAGTCAGTTTGCATCGCTACATCATCATCATTTTTAGATACATTAGAAATGCGTACCCAAGGAATCAGTTTATTACAGTTGATCATACCTCCAATATCATAGCCGAGGTCAAAATAATAGCCACTGGAAGTAAAATCAGACCAAGTGATGGTTTCGCCATTTTCATCTATATAAGTTGGTAGATTTATGCCCTCATAATTAAATTCACTTTTCCCATATTCGAATATCGTATAGAAATTATGAGCAGTGTATTTTGCGTTTATTTCAAATAATTGAACCGCAATTGTAGAATCGGTAGATGCATTTTTATTTTCATCAGCTATTGGTGCATTATTTAAAGTAAGAGAACCCCCTAAACGTAAACCATTGATTCCGGTATAAACTCCACTAAAGTTTTTGGTTAAATTAAACCCCGTAGTTTTATATCCTTTTCCACGACCTCCCCTTAAATGGCCATCGTAAAAAATCCCTTCACCTTCTAAGTCTTCCATAATAGCCAAGCGAAAATTGAATCCGGAATGGTTACCATATAATGCAATTCCATTTCCGAACCAGGTGGTGGGAATTATATATTTACTATAAACCGGTCGTTCAACCGATAGGAAAAGTGGTGGTTCATGGTATTGATTTAAGAGACCTGCAGTAGGTAATATGACACCACCCTGAAAGCCCCAATTGCCGCCGTGGTAATTCACAAATGCTTGTTCTAGCTCAAGTTCGCCTTCACCATCTGCTACGAAATTATGCTCCAATTCTACTTCAGATTTAAAGGACCATTTATCGGTCCAGTTGTAACCGTAATAGATGATAAAGCGGTGGAAGTCCATGGTATTCTTGATTGAATTGCCATCGGCATCATTGGCTTTATTCCAATGCAGTTCACCATAGCCACCAATAGATGACCCGGGTTGAAAAAATTCATCCTGTGCTAAAGCCAAACTAAAGATTGACAATACCACAATTTTGAAAATGGTACTCATTTTTAATTTTATTCCTTATTTTTTATGATTAATTGATATCAAGCTCTTGCCTGACTGCATAATATTAAATGAGACTTGTTCTCATTTGCAAGAATAAATATCAATTTATAATTAAATTGGAGAATTGAGGGTGTAATTGGAATTTAATAAAATATTTTCAGAGGAGAGCTAAAATTATTTTAAAATTTTTGTCCTATTTTTGATTCTCATTGCGTATATATAAGTAGAAGGGATAATTATTTAATGATTTTAACCCTTAATTAAAAAACAAAAAATAACAGAAAGGACTCAAATGAGGAATTATATTATTAATGTTGGTCTATTATTTACAATTATCTCAATATCTTTTGCTTATGATTCTTTTGGTATTGGACTTAATGGACAAAATCTATTACAGTCAGCAACTTTTTATAAAAAAAACTTATATTATGGAGCAGACTTTCTTCGGTTTGGTATAAAAGCAAATTATGAAATTACAACAGAATATTATTCTTATTATTCAGATGAATCTTATTATTCAGATGAATTTGAATCAAATGATGGCGAACTATCAGTTAATTTGTTCATGCCAAGATTAGGATATCGGATACCATTTAAGAGCACTGGATTTATAAAAAGCTATAATCAAATTGAAGGATATCTAATTATTCCAATGTTAAAATCAAGTGGTGATTTAAAACTCACAGGAGATGTTCACGAAGAAATTGTAGATGCACTATCCCTTTATGGCTTAAAAGTAAACCATTCTGTAGAATATAGTATTACTGAACAATTAGCAATAGCTGGGGAAGTAGGGTTAAACTGGATTTTATGGGACTATACTGAGGAGGATGAATATAATGGTTACTCTTATACAGAAAAAACAAAATCAGAATTAAATATTCAATATGGAATGACATATACAAAATTATCATTACATTTTAAATTCTAGATAAATATAATTTTTCAGGTTCATTGGTAATCATTCGATGAAAATTAAGTAACCCTTGTTTCTGTTGATTCCAGAGCATTAAATCAGCCCCCTCATCAACGCTGCACCATTTATACTCCGTATGTTCGGGTGACAGGGTAATATTTGAGGAATCTACCTCCACTCCAAAAACTGGTATAAGGTTCATGCGGTTTTGTTCTGCTTCAAAAAAATGATTTACTTGATCAACCGTCCACATTGAGTTTGGCATAAAACCCGTTTCCTCTTTTAATTCCCGAATGGCAGCTTCATGAGGTCTTTCATCTGCTTCAATTTTACCGGTGACGCACTGCCAAATGCCAGGGTACATTTGACTTTCAGATCGTTTTAATAAAAGGTACAGCGGTTTCCCATTTTCCCAGCGAAAGATGTGGCAATCCACAACCCTTACAACGATTTCTGTCATTACCGCCGAGACTGCAATTTTGCGAGAAGGCGTAATATTTCCAGATAGAGCCAGATTAACGTAACCAGTAACCCGAAAGCTCCATACCATTCCATATATTTGGGAGCACCCATTTCAGCACCCTCCTCAATAAAATCAAAATCCAGCACCAAATTGAGTGACGCAATAATTACCACAAAAATGCTGAAACCAATTCTGAATAACGATGAATTGCCCGGATTCATTATTGCCATTCCGGACCCAAAAAAGCTCATGACAAAGCTAATGAGGTACATTATGGCAATACCTCCTGTTGCAGCCACCACGCCCAATTTAAAATTTTCAGTGGGTTTTATAAGCCCCGATTTATAAGCTAAAAGGAGAGCAGCTAAAATTCCAAAAGTGAGAAATACTGCCTGACTGACAATTCCGGGATACTGCATCTCAAAAAACCGAGAAATTCCACCTAACGCCAAACCCTTTAGTAAAGCATAGCCTGAAACCGTATAGGGTGCCCAAGTTTTTTTAAAGATGGTAATTATAGCCATAATCAAACCACCAATCATTCCAAACATCATCAGTGCTGGTGATGGATTTACCCAGGTATAGGAAGCGGTTGCCATGAGCAGCAGTAGGGACATTGCTGTCTTATTTACGGTGCCTTCTATAGTCATTTTTTCAGAATCAACAGTAGCAACATTTTTAAATATTTTGGATGATAATGCCGGATTTCCCGACCTCATACTTAAATGTGGATTCACTCAATACTCCTTTCTATTAGAAAAAGATTTTAACCAGGTATATAATTTACTTGCATCATAATTTGAAACCCCCTACATTTCTTGTAGGCAAAACACTTACAATATAAAGTTTATGTAAGTTTTAGATATTTGAAATATTTTTTATGTAATATGGTATGATTGATTATGCTTTCTTTTGAGGGAGGGAAAGTTTTACCATATTACTTCTTTACCGAGGAGGAGACAAAAACCCCGTTTTGAACGGGGTTTTTTTATATATAAAAAAAAGACTCCCCTTTTCAGGGGAGCCTTTCTGTTTATCAAAGCCAATTGCAGGAATTCTGAGGAGTAAGTCGCAGGTGAACAGAATTGTTCTTTGACTTACAATTCAAATCTATTGCATTCCGAATAACCTATTTTTTGATGTAAATCACTTTCTAAATAAAAATTAATGTTTTATTTTTTTTGCGTTAGAATTAATAATCCCAAAAGAGTAAACCCGCCGCCAATCAAAATTGGAATCCCAATAACTTCACTGAATAGAAAATAGGCCAAAATTGTGGCCAATATAGGTTCCCCCAGAGGAGCAGACGCAACAATGGTGGGCGAAACAAATCCTATAGCGTAATTCATAAATCCATGTCCAAATATTGTTGGAATAAGCCCCAATAAAAATAATCCACCAAATTCATAAGAAGTAAATCCTATAATGGGTGTGGCAGTTAAAAGGGATATACCCAATAAAGTAATGGCGGCAGTAGTAAACAAGCTTCGGGAATAACTGATGGTGCCCACCGATTTACGTACGTTTTCTGAAATAATAAATGCCATCCCCAAGAAGAGAGAGCAAGATATTGCCAAAAGATTCCCAATGGTATAATCACTGGAAAAATCAAATTGGTTTGCTACAATTACGAAAACTCCCAAAATAGCCACTGATAATCCCAAGACCATTGTAGGATTATGCTTGCGCTTGAAAAAATACTTTTCAATAAAAAATGTGAAAATGGGAGCCAAAGTGCCCAAAAAAGTTGCATTGGCAATAGTTGTGAGTTTTAGTGATCCAAAAAATAATGCAAAGTGGATACCAAGTAAAAATCCTCCCAACAATGTTTTATTCCTTTTTCTTTTCTTTAGTGGAGGTTGTTTTTTAAATATACTAATTATCCATAAAATGAGCGCACCGAAAGCCATCCTCCAAAATGAGATTGCCACAGCTGGAACATTTTCCAAATAACGGGCAATAATGGGGGATGTACTTACTGCCAGCATTGCAGTAAATAATAAGAGTAAAACCCTAAAATTCAATGCAATAATTCTTTCACAGCTGCAATCAACTTGTTCAGGTCATCCTCGGAATTATAGAAATGTACTGAGTAGCGAAGTCCAGTAAAATTCTCCCACGAAATAATAGGAATTTGGATATTGTATTTTTCCAGTAAGGATTGTTTAAATTCCAGAGGATTTTCAATAGGAAGCTCAATGGTTGCCATTTGTCCCAACCAGTCATCAGGACAAATTGGCTCTACATTGAAAAATTCCAGAAACTGATTCCGAGCAGAAATAACCAACTTTCTATTTAATTTGCTCCTTTCCTGCCAATTATTTTCGTTTAGGAATTTTATGGCTTCAGGAACCACTAAAAAGGGGGTCATATCCCGGGTACCCTGCCATTCATGTCTATTCAGAAACAACGATGTTTTGGATAGTTCCCCCTCCCATCCCCAGCTAATCACCGGGGGCATTATATCATTCTGCATATTTTTTCTTACATATAAAAATGACGTTCCCTTGGGAGCACACATCCATTTATGACATGCACCAGTATAAATATCAGGATCCAATTCAGTAATATTCAAGGGCAAATGACCGGGCACATGAGCGCCATCAATAATGGTGAGGATATCTTTTTCTTTGGCAGACTGAATAATATCTTCCACAGGGAAAATCATAGCTGTCATGCTGGTAATATGGCTTATAAAAATGACCCTGGTTTTATCTGAGACATAGCTGAAAAATAAATCCAGAAATTCGGCTTTAGATTTTATTAGCAGGGGTAATTCTGCCTTTATAAATTTGGCTCCCATATTTTTACAGACTTGTTTCCAGGTATAATCTAAAGCTCCG
This sequence comes from Fidelibacterota bacterium, assembly GCA_014381415.1. Taxonomy (GTDB): domain Bacteria; phylum Fidelibacterota; class Marinisomatia; order SCGC-AAA003-L08; family D37C17; genus D37C17. The sequence continues at coordinate 41,432 of JACNLQ010000032.1, read as the reverse complement.
TAAATATGATTGGTGCCCAGCACCTCATCACCAATTTTCAAATTAAGGCTGCGAGCTACTGCATTCACCGCATGAGTGGGATTGGGATAAAACACCAAATCATCACCCTCACAGCCAACAAAATTTCCCAAAGCTTTTCGAGAGCTTTCTAAAAGTTTAAAAATGTCCGATTCAAAAAATTGAACCGGTTCCTTTTCCATTCTATTTTGCCATGAACGGAGGTTTTCCATAACAGATTTTGGACATGCACCAAATGATCCATGATTGAGGAATATAAGGTTTGGGTCCAGAATGAACTGGTTTTTTAAATTAGATGTCATATTTACGGTGGAAAATTAAAGTATTAGTTTGGAAGGTCTGACGATTTAATATGAATCGTACGTTGAGGATATGGGATTACAATTTCTTCTATAGCGAATTCTTTATAAATAGCAGTATTTAATTCATCTGTAATTCTACCGCGATCCTCTGGTTTTTCTATCCAGAAAAGCAATTGAAAAGTGAGCCCTGAATCTCCGAAGGTTCTAAATCGCACTCTGGGAATTGGACTTTGGCATACATTATCACTATTTATTGCAATTTTCTCCAATACAGATCTAACCTGATCAACATCTGAACCATAAGCCACACTAATAGTGATTCGAACTCGTTCATTTTCTTTAGGCCCACCACTTTCATTAATAATTTTAGAATTGGCAATGAGTGAATTGGGCAGGGTAATTTCGATATCATCCCGGGTCATGATGCGCGTACTCCGCAGACCAATATGTTTCACATAACCCCGTTCACCACCATCAAGATTTATATAATCACCAGGTTTATAGGGGGTATCTGCCATAATAAAAAATCCTGCAAACAAATTTGCCACCGTATCTTTAGCTGCGAAACCCAGGATTGCTGCGAGGACTGTTGTGGAGGCTAATAATCCGGTAACATTAATATTCCAGCTAATGAGCATAAAATAAACTGCCACCAGAAAGATAACAACCTTTCCTACATTGTCAAAAAGAGGTAGAGTATGGGGTTGAACGATGCTTTCGCCAAAGGTTTTATGGCGACTATACCAATTAATAAAATGCATGAAGGATTGAAAAAGCGCAATTGACCAAATAAAAATAGCGGTGGATTTAAACAATCCAATCAGAACAAATGTAATAATTTCTGGGAGTTGAAATAGCTGAATTGAAATACCCAATCCCATAAAAAGGATACTGTAATAGATAGGGCGGTGGAGAATTTGAATGATTCGGTCGTCAATAGTGCTTGCCGTGCGGTTGGCCATACGGGAGAGACCGCTGGTAATTATCCAGTCAACTAACTTGGCAGCAATTAAAGAGCCAATAACATAGAGTCCAGCTTGAAAAACAGTATTTTGTGTGAGTGTAAGAAGTATTTCTAAATAGTCATTCATAGGCGAAAAATTAGGGCTGAATCCCACCAAAATAAAAACATTCTCCTAAGCTCTTTTTCGTAGAAATACCTGAACCTTTCCTTTTACACATACTTCGTCTTTTTTAGAAACCCCCTCTACAGAATGCCAGCCTGAATATTTTCCATTTTCATTTAATACCATTTCAGCATGAGCAATCTCTTCTTCACTAATTCTAAAATGAAAGGTGACATCAGATTTTACCATTTTAATAAATTGTACCTTTATAGCCTGAGAATAAAAATCTGTTTCAAATCCCCTTTTTAATAAAACCTGTTTCAGAAGTATTGGAAAGAAGGGATCCATAGCACTAGCAATTGACCCGCCCCAGATAGATTTATTGGGATTACGATTCCAAAATGAATGTTTCAGCCGAACTTCCATTTGGTGAAAATCATCAGCTATTGAAATTATTGAAATACGGTTCACCAGAAAAGGAAACCAGAGATTAAGCATTCTTTTTAGTTCCAATGGTTTCAATTCAGCGGAATGATACCGTTTTAAAAAATATTGGACAAAGTTCAATTTCATGTTGTTGCCAATGTCATCCCTTCCAGATCTAATTCAGGTTTTTGACCTTCAATTAAACTTGCAGTAATTTTTGCTGACCCAGAGCACATGGTCCAGCCTAAATGTCCGTGACCCGTATTGAAAAAGAGGTTGTCCATTCTACCTTTACCAAAGATTGGTGCACCATTGGGGGTCATTGGGCGCAAACCTGCCCAATATTCCACTCTCGAAAAATCGCAGACACTGGGGAATAGGGATTTCGCTATATCAATAATCTCTTTAAAATCAGAAGGTTTATGCCTGGTATCATATCCGGAAATTTCAGCAACAGAAGTAAATCTGAGATAATCTCCCATAAGAGAAAATGCCAGCATGTTATCTTCATCAATTCCGCTATGAAGGGGCACCTTTTCATGATTAATAATTGGCACTGTTATAGAATATCCCTTCACCGGATAAATGGGCAGATAATCACCTACCATTTTTGCAATTATGGGACTAAAGGCAGCGCATGCTAAAACATATTGATCAGCTTGAAAGCTTCCTTTATCTGCTTCAATCCTGTTGACGAATTGATTATCATTTTTTATACTCTGTACATTGGTATTAAAATGGAATTTTGCCCCCATCTTCCTACATATATCAACCAGTGAAAGTGTAAAGTCTCTACAGCTTCCCGATTCATCTGAAGAGCAGTAAATTCCACCAAAAATATTTGATTGAGATTCTAACAGGGCTGGCTCCTTTTGTAATAGTTCATCCCGACTTAATATCTGGAGATTGCTCATCATCGGTTTTAACATAGTCAGTTTTTGTTTTCCTTCAAAAAACGATTCTTCACTGCGGAAAAAATATATGAGTCCTTTTTTGTTTTCATGATATTTTATATTTGTTTCTTCAACCAGTTGGTGAAAACAAACCTGGGAATAGCTACTTAGTTTGTGCTTCCTCAAAGTATTTTCTGTCATATTTTTAATTGTACATTGACGGATAAATTTAATTCCCCAATACCACATTGCAGGGTCCCATTGAAATTTAAACCGGAAAGCCCTCTTTTTTTGATAAATGGATTTGAACAAATTACCTGGTAATTTTGGAGTAGTCCACGCATATGAATGCCCAGGTGCGATTAGTCCAGCATTCCCAAAACTGGTCTCCATCGCAGGTTCTGGCTGGCGGTCAATTATAGAAACCTCATGACCTTTCTTCAGAAGTTCATAGGCAGTCGTTACTCCGATAACTCCAGCGCCAAGAATTAAAATGTGCATTCTTAATGGTAGGTCTTAATTATTTCTAAGTTGATTGAAGAAGGAGGTGATTTTTTTAAAAATTAGATCTTGATCAGGGTTAGTAATAAACAGATTATGATTTGCCTGTTTCACTATGAACTTTTCTTTTATATCTGATGAAATACCATCATACACGATTGAAATATTTTCCTGCAGAGCCAACAAATCTATTTCAGAATGTAATACCAATGCAGGACATTTTATTTTGTGAAGCTCCTTTTTCACTTGATTGGTGAGTTTTCGCATTTCATTTAAAGCAGATAAGGGCCATACCTTATACCCATAATAGTTTAGGCTATCTCTAACATTTTTTTTGTATGATAATCGTTTATCCCTATATGGTACCAACCGATGGAATATGGGTGTAAAAATTTGAGTACTAAAATAATCCTTAAACTTTAGCACTGTTGATGCAAATACAGCTCCATTCAGAGGAAAGACAGAACTTAAATGGAGCGCTAAAACTGAACCCATGCTGATACCGATAACATAGACTTTATCACAGCGTGCGGACATTTCTGCTACGCCTTGTTCTGTAAATTCTAACCAGTCCGTGATCTTTACCCGATTACAGTCCTCAGGAGTAGTTCCATGACCGGGTAGGTTTATTGCATGTGTATAAAATCCCTGGTTTCCCAAATATTCAGCCAATTCCCTGGTTTCATAAGTTGAATTGGTAAAGCCATGGATGATATAAACCCCATTCTTACATTCGGTGTTGAATTCATAATTTTTAGTATCAAAATATTCCATTTTTCTATTTAACTTTCCCTCAATTATTTCCATCCATTAATAGATTTCAACCAATTGATAGAATTTCTCTTTTGGGGAATTAAAAGATAATACCTTCAATTAGTCACAGATGTAATATTATTATTAAAATTAGATTGTATTAATTATTAAATTGAAAAAAATATTTGATTTTCTAATCATCGGCGGTGGCTCTGCTGGGTCCGTCCTTGCCAACCGATTGAGTGCAGATCCTTCGAATGAAGTATTGGTATTGGAGGCAGGCCGTCCAGATTATAAATGGGACTTTCGACTGCATATGCCGGCAGCACTTACCTACCCCCTCACAAGTAAAACCTATAATTGGTGGTATGAATCTGACCCGGAACCATTTATGAACAATCGCCGGATATACCATCCCCGAGGGAAAGTTTTGGGCGGTTCCAGCAGTATCAATGGTATGATCTGGATCCGTGGGAATCCACTGGATTACCAAAAATGGGCAAGTAATGATGGCCTGGAAAATTGGGATTACGCCCATTGCTTACCTTATTTTAAAAAAATGGAACAGAGACTCAAAGGTGGTGATGATTACCATGGTGATGAAGGACCATTATATTTGACTACTCCGGAATGTGAAAATCCATTATTTGATGCATTCTTTAAATCAGTTCAAGAGGCGGGTTACCCTTTTACCTCAGATGTAAATGGCTATCAACAAGAAGGTTTTGGGAAATTTGATCAGACCATTTACCGTAGCCGCCGTTATAATGCAGCCCGAGCCTATATCCATCTGGTAAAGCAACGAAAAAACCTCATTGTTAGAACTAAGAAGCTGGTAACTAAAATAATATTAGAAGGCAAAAGAGCCATCGGTGTGGAAATAAAAAAGGGCTCTGGTGGAGAACGAATTTATGCCAATGAAATTATTTCATGTGGTGGTGCTATTAATTCACCGCAGCTTCTACAGCTCTCCGGAATTGGGAATCCAGACCATCTCTCTACATTAGGTATTGATATGGTACATGATCTTCCGGGAGTGGGTCAGAATCTTCAGGATCACCTGGAAGTCTATGTGCAGTGGGCATGTAAGAAACCGGTAAGTCTCTACCCCATGCTGAATCCCCTCCTGGCACCGAAAATTGGATTCGACTGGTTATTCAGACGCAAAGGTACTGGTGCATCCAACCATTTTGAAGCAGGAGGATTTATCCGCAGTAATGATGATGTGGACTATCCCAATCTACAGTTTCACTTTCTGCCCATCGCTATCCGTTATGATGGTTCCGCCCCTAATGAAGGCCATGGGTTTCAACTTCATGTGGGACCAGTAAGCTCAGATGCGCGAGGGGAGATAAATATTAAATCGGCGAATCCACAGGAATACCCCAGCCTGAAATTCAATTATCTCTCTACCGAGCAAGACCGCAGGGAATGGTGTGAAGCTATCCGCTGTACACGGAAGATTATTGAAACCAATGCCATGTCTGAATTCAGGGGCAAGGAAATTGCTCCGGGAAATGACGTGCAAACCGATGAAGAAATACTGGACTTTATCGCTAGGGAAGGAGAGTCCGCTTATCATCTCAGTGGTACCTGCAAAATGGGAACAGATAACCTGAGCGTGGTAGATACTGACTTGAAGGTTCATGGCCTAGAGAGCCTACGGGTGGTGGACGCTTCTATTATGCCAACCGTAACCAACGGAAATATATATTCGCCCGTGCTCATGATCGGTGAAAAAGCTGCGGACTCTATTTTGGGGAGCACACCATTAGATCCTGAAACCGTAGAATTTTATAAACACAATTGAAAAAGATAAATAATTTCACAGAAAATCTGAGGTTCAATAATCATCCCACCGTTTTTAGATTATAGGTAATAATCATTCTCGGAATTGTTACCTTCACCTTGCTGAATCTGCATCAGATGAGCCAGATATTTAAAGCTACCCCATCCCTAGAGTAATTATAAATGAATGGAAAAAAATCAGGTGAATAAAACTCTGTACACAGCAGCCAATGCCCCGGAAGCCCATTTAATCAAGGGATTGTTGGAGCAGTCCGGTATTGAGGTTTCATTAGAAGGTGAAAGCCTATCCATAGGAATTGGGGGTTTGCCTGTAGATGCGATTCAGGTTAAAGTTATGGTGAATGAAGTTCAATTTGAGGAAGCTGTAAAAATTATTAAAGATTACGAAGATAATATGCTGAGGGATGATGACCAGAATACCCAATGGGAGTGTACTAATTGCAAAAAAATGAATCCCGGTTCTTTTGACATCTGCTGGAGTTGTCAGACTGAAAAGTGATAATGTTAAACTATCACCCTGAGGAGAGTTCACGCTGAGCATTGTCGAAATGAAGGGTCTCAATCTGATGATGGTAGAAAAAACAAGCTATCGAGATTCTTCCTTCGTCAGCCTGCCCGCCACCGTTGTTTTTTGACGTCACGTGGGAATGACAGGGGTTGGTTAATTCACCAATAACACCGGGCAGTTGGCTCGTTGGGCGGTATGGATGGGTTTGCTCCCCATTATAAATTTTAAAATTTCATTTCCTTTGGCTTTCCCCATAATAATTATATGATCCTCACCTGATTCACCCACAAAAACATCCACCGGGTTTCCGCTGAGTAGTTTAGACTCAAAAGGGATTCCCACCCGCTTTAAATAGCGCTCTGCCCAAACATGAGCATTCCTGTAACCCTTTCCAAAAAATGAGGTTTTGCTAACAGTAAGTGAAATGATACCAGCATCAAATTGTTTTGAAATTCGAGTACTTAAAATGACAGCCCGCTTGGTTGCCCGGGAATCATCAACGCAGAGTAGTATTTTATAATTCCAGTCCGGTTTGAAATTTTTCACAAAGAAAATACTTGTATCTAAAAACTGAGTAATTTTATTAGTCATGCGTTTTCTTCTGGGAGAACCAATAATGGCGATATCAAATTCACCATGTTTTACTTCCTTATTCAGTTCTGATAAAAGTTCACCTTCACGAAGTACCAATCGAATTTGATAATTGGTTGTTTTAGGAAGCACCATTCGAATCCGCCCTTTGTCTTCAACTAAATTTTCAATATTAAATTCAGAGTCCTGAGCGAAACCTTTTTCTTTGAGAATATTAAATGCCCATTCCAATACTTCCAATCCGGGGTGGTGGATATTCCATTCAGAAAGAGTTTTCCGGGCAAGATTAACATCTCCCTCAATGAGCGCTTTGGACGGTTTTCCGACATAACAAATGGTTAAATCGGCAGAAAAGCCTTCCGCTATTTTACAGCCAATCTCAAGGATATTCTTAGATTCATCCGCTTTATTTTTAAGAGCTATGAGAAATTTCATAATAATTACTCCTTATTTAAAATTTGTAAACCCGATGACCAGAGGCCAATAAAATTTGTAAATCAGCAGCAGGGTAATGGTTGATACTATGGCCATCCTCCAACCTGCTTTCAGAAAATCAGTCATTTTTACTAAGCCTGAAGAATAAATGATCATACAGGCAGGAGCTGCTATGGCAGAAAAATAACCAAATGCTGATGAGATGGCAGTAGTCATTCCCATATAAGCAGGATCACCTCCCATACTTAAAGTAATGGGACCCAGCACCGCCACGGTCCCACTGGAGCTCATAATATTTGATAAAAACATCGTGAGAAAAATATTCAGCATATATGGAATCATTGTAAATTGGTCAATCAGCGGTGAAAACAGGCTCATGAGTGAATTTCCAATCCATAGGGCTGTGCCAGTGTTTTTCATCTGCACACCCAGTGAAATAGCACCGGCAAAAAGGAGAATTACCCCCCAGTTAGTATTTTGGCTTACCTGTTTCCATTCCACTAATCCAGTTGCCATGTACAAAAATGCACCGCCAATTGCTATGATTCCCAAGCCATATCGTTCATTGAGAAAAATCCAGCAGAGAAACACAATACCGAAAATAAGGATAGTTAAAAATTCATTGCCGGTGATTTCCCCTTTTTGCGCTACCTGAATTTTCAGACGGCGGATTGCCGTATCCATTCGGTTGAATTCGGGTTTGAAAGCCAGTTGGAGGAGAAAGGTTGTGCTAAGCATTCCAATTATCACCATGGGATATGCCATTATAATCCACTGAAAATAGGAGAGTGTCAGCCCACTTTCGGTTATTGTGCGCCAGTATTCAAGCATGATGGCATTTCGCGCCCCGCCTGATGGTGTACCGATGCTACCCACCGTTGATCCATAGGCAATACTGAATAGAATCAGCGCTGTCAAGTTGGGAATGGGTTTGTTCTTTCCACAGTTTCGCACCAGTGAAAGTCCCACCGGAAGCATCATAGCTACCACGGTATGTTCTCCAATAAAGGATGAGAGTAGTGCAGAAATACAGGTGAATCCCAATACGATATTTTTTACTTTATTTCCCGTAAGGCGGATTATTCCCAATGCCAATCGTGTATCCAAGCCTTGATGAACAATTGCCACCGCCATCATAAGCGAACCCATAATAAAAAAGACGGAATCATTCATATAGGTTTTGGCAACTTCCGCCGGAGGAGCAATATGAAATGCCACTTCCAAAACAGCGATGAGCAAGGCTACAGCCGGTAGGGGTACCGGTTCGGTAATGATGAGGGATATGACAATGATACTCAGAATTAAAGTTCTGTATCCCACATGGGAAATTCCATCAGGATAGGGAAGTTGGTACATTGCTGTGCCTAAAATAGCAATAATTATAAGCCAATGCTTTTGCTGAATCCAGAATAGAATATTCTTGGTTATTTCATTAGCAAATTTCATTTGGACAAAGAATTATGCAAATTGAATATTTTTAATGAGGGAGTTTCCAATAGTTTGTATTATCTAAATGCCGGAATTTCGGTAATATCCTGCCCTAAAATCAATGTATGCATTTCGAATGTGCCCTCGTAGGTATAGACTGATTCCATATTCATGAGATGCCGTATGATGGGGTATTCACCGGAGATGCCATTGGCGCCGTGGAGTTCACGGGCAAGTTTAACGCATTCACGAGCCACCCAGGTATTATTGCGTTTCAGCATGGAAATTTGCTGAGGGGTAACAGTTCCGGAATCTTTGTTTTTTCCCACATGATAAGCCAGAAGTTGACCTTTGGTAATTTCATTGAGCATCCACACCAGTTTTTCCTGCACCAGCTGAAAGGAGGCAATAGGTTTTTGGAATTGAATGCGTTCTTTGGCATATTTTAGGGAAGCTTCATAAACTGCCATTGCACACCCAATTGCACCCCAGCCAATTCCATAACGCGCCTGACTCAAACAACTGAGAGGTCCTTTTAATCCTTCAACGCCTGGCAGCAAGTTTTCTTCCGGTACAAATACATCCTGTAATATAAGCTCTGAAGTAATGGATGCCCTCAGGGACCATTTATGTTTCATCTCCGGAGCAGAAAAGCCTTTCATTCCTTTTTCAATTAGAAATCCCCGTACCACCTCACCTTCTGTTTTTGCCCAGACAACAGAAATATCCGCAATACTTCCATTTGTGATCCACATTTTAGTGCCGTTGAGTATAAAGCCACCATCCACTTTTTTTGCCGATGTTTTCATGCTACCGGGGTCTGAACCACTATTTGGTTCTGTCAAACCGAAACTACCGATTGCGTCTCCCAGGGCTAATAGGGGCAGCCATTTTTCTCTTTGTTTATCGCTGCCAAAAGCATGAATAGGATACATGACCAGAGAACTCTGCACGGAAATAAATGAGCGGATACCAGAATCCCCTCGTTCGATTTCCTGACAGACCAATCCATAAACGATATTGTTCATCCCACCCCCGCCATTTTCCTTTGGAAGGGTTATTCCAAAGAATCCCATATCTGCAATCTTGGGTGTGAGACTATCAGGAAAGGTTCCATTTTCAAAATGCTCATCAATAATGGGAATTATTTCCTTATCCACAAATTTTCGCGTGGATTGCTGAACCATTATTTCATTTTCTGATAAATGGCTGGATAAATCTAAATAATCAAGCCCGTCAAGTTTCATTAAAATTAATTATTAATTGGGGAGTAATTTAACAGGCTGTAAGAGTTAGATAAAATTGAAACTCAAGAATTATTAATTATATGAGCAATAACCGGATTTCTATTCATTCTATTTTAGAAAGTGATGTTGTTGAGAAAATTTCAGATTGGGCGGATAAAAATCCAATTATCTCAGATTTGGTAGAATTTCTCTCGTTGGAATTTCATATTGATATTACCTCCGATTTAGATATTGTGAATGGGTATGAGCGGGACAGTTCCAACATAAACGGGAGTGCAGAAGTATTGTGTCGCCCGGGAAATGAACAGGAATGTGCGCTGGTTCTGCGCTGCTGTCAAAAAGCTAAAATTCCAATGACAATTTCGGCTGGTCAAACCAATTTAACGGGTAGTGCTACACCCGAAGGTGGGGTAGTCCTCTCAATTGAAAAAATGACTCAGCCAAGTGTAAAGGTTGATATTGAATCAGAATTACTTACCACTCCCGTAGGGATTTATCTGGAAGACATGCGGAAGGAAGCACTAAAACAGTCGAATAATAAATTGCATTACCCGGTGGATCCCACCAGCCGGAAAGAAGCCATGGTGGGTGGTACGCTTTCATGTAATGCCTCTGGTTTTATTCCGGGACCTACAGGAGCAACACGCTATTGGACGGAAGGATTAGAATTTCTTACGCCTAATGGATATACAATTTCCTGTAATCGAGGAGATTATATTTCTGAGAATGGGGAGTTCATTTTTGATTTTCCAGATGGTGAAGTAATAGTGGAACCACCATCCTATCCCAGACCAGATATTAAGAATGCCAGCGGACCATTCTCAGATGAAAACGGGCAGGTGGATTTGGTTGACCTTTTGGTAGGATCAGAGGGTATTTTTGGACTTATAACATCTGCTACGTTTCGACTCAAAGAAATACCGGATGTATTTTTAGACCTGTTTTTCACACTACCAAATGAAATAAATTCTGTCCGATTTCATCAGTTTATCAGTAATCATTTCAATGGGGATTTATCCCAAATTACTGCCCTTGAATATTTTGGGTATAATTGCCAAACCTATATGAATCATCGGGAAACCTTATTTAATTCCAACTCTGAAGTTGGTATTTATCTGCAGGTTCCCCTTTATAACGAAACGGTGGAAGATGTTGCCGAGGATTGGCTCAATATATTGACAAAATCAAATTGTGGTATTCATGAGGAAGGGGTCATTTTGCTGAATACTCCCCAAAACTGGCAGACATTTTTTGATGCACGACATTCCATACCTGCAAATGCATTAGAGAAAACACGTCAATTGGATACGTGGAGTATTTTGACAGATACTATTGTACCGCCAGAAAATTTTCCTGAATTTTTAGATGTAACTCATTCAATATTACATACTGCAGAAATTGAATATCTCCTGTTTGGTCATTTAGGGGATTGCCATCTGCATTTTCATTTGATACCCTCCAAGGATCAGCAGCCAAAGGCCTTGGAAGTTTATCAACAGATTGTAGAAAAATCCGCTGAGTTGGGTGGTGTTTATTCTGCAGAGCATGGTACTGGAAAACGCAAACGCCCGGACTTTTTGAAATGTTATGGTGAGGATGCTGCTGAACAAATTAGAAAAACAAAAGCCGCCCTTGATCCGGACTTTCTACTGAATCGGGGAAATGTGGTGGAACAGATTTGCGTAAAAACAAGCCAAACGATTGAAACTTGAAATTATTGAGGATCAATTTAAATATCATTAAAAACTATTAAAAAGAATGATTAAAAGATATATTTTAGGACTTTTTTTAGTATTCTCCTGTGTTGAACATAAATTCTCATTTACAGTTTCACCTGATGGAAGTTATCGGGTGGACTACAAAGGCCATGGGGATAAAAACGATCTCACAGATTTTGATTTTCCATTGCCAACCGGTGCAAAATGGACCATTAATTCCACTTTGGAAAATACTGAAGCTGAATCTTTTGATTACACAGCCCACCGATTATTTAAACGTAATGAAAAATTCCCAAATACATTTTATCAAGAAGATTCAATCTATTTTGAGTCCTTGTTAAAGCATCCCATAAAGGTGAAGCATTATAATTGGTTTTTTATGGAGACTTTTTCTTTTGATGCTGAAATTGGGCGACGAAATGTGAGCAATAATTACCCTCTTGTGGGACAATTTATTTTAGATACCGAATATCCACCGAATGGGTGGCTGAAGGAAGCTCTCATGTACCTTTTAACAGAAACATTAAATCAAGCTGATATAGAGTGGAATACCCGCCCTATTATAACTGCAGAATTACAAGATTGGAAAAAAAATGACTTAATGACGGTAAGTGACTCCACTCTATTAGAAGAAATTTATTATTACAAAAATATGGGATTGGATATCATCATGCAACCGGCATCTCCCCACCTCTACAATGAAATGGATTCCATATTCAAAACCTTGGAAGATGAGCTGACAATTACCCTGGATCTCATTGATGACAACTTTTCATTTCAACTTATTCTCCCTGGAATTTTGAAATATACCAATGCTGATTCCTCTGCTGGTGATACCCTGTTTTGGTATTTCGACTTACAGGATTATATGAATGAAGAATTTGTTATGCAGGCTAATAGCAAAATAAATTACCCCAGTCGGCAGAAGTCAGGACTTTTTATAGGTTTTATCACAATCTTATTAATTTGGGGATTGAGGGTTAGGAGAAGAAGGGTTTAGGGAATGTCAAAATACTTTGCGCAGTTGATACCCACTTACTGCACTGAGCCCTCCCAGAAATACTCCTAAAATTAGTGTGGCTATTATCAACCCAGCCGAAGAACCCAAACCCATCATATCTGCAACTCGTTGCATAAGAAGAGAGCCACCGGGGATAAAACCAATTCCAATTTTGATTCCCCAAGTGAGGAATGCAACAGCAATGCCAATTTTTAGGGCTTCTCTGTAGGAATTTGCAAACCATCCACATAGAAAGAGAACAATCCAAAGTATCCACCAGCCTGTAAATGGAAGAACAAATAAGCTTATGAGTGAAATCAAAAGTATTCGTTTCATTTTCCATTCCCCAATTTTATGGTTAGACCTGAAATTTCTGCAGGATTACCTGAAAAAGATAAAGGATAGGCCACACCATTCACCCAATCATCTACCATATTATCATAATATATACTTCCGGGAAATCCTGATTGACCACCTGGGTAAATTCCATAAGCTGATTTCTTTTTTCCCATATCAACTACAAATCTCCAAGAGGGTCCAAAGGTTGAACCTGTGGCATTGGGAATATCACTTCCACCGGATGTGGGCAGATCCAAAATACCCATGCCTGGAATTTTAGCCAAATGATTGATATCCGTCCCCTGATGTTTTGCCCAAATCCAATCTATAAATATATTATCACCATATTTTTTTTGTAATTCTGAAACCATTTCATGAAAGGCTTTCTGGGAAAGATGAGAAAAAGTTTCTACATTTTTAGTTGTTTTATTATCAAACCAGTGAGATTCAGGATTGGTCAATATGAGTTCCATCATTTTGTCCCTATATGGCCAAATAAATTTATCATTATCTTTACCAAGATCATCCTCCCATGTTAATTTTTCCAATATTCCATACCAATACCGGTACATTGTGGGTGCCGGAGAATGACTTTCCATTTCATAATCCCAGTCAGAAAGAATATTGAAAGCCTGTTTTTCCAATTCATTTTTTAGATGATCTTTCCAAGTTCGCAAAATAACGGGCATGGTTTTTTCTGCAAATACAGAACGATTATCTAATTGAATATCCAACATATCATTTATATTAGCAGATTGGAGGGTGTCTAGCCGAGTATGAATTTGATTCCAGCGAAAACTTGCCCAATAAAACTCGCTAAGAAAATATGGATAATCTAATGTAGTAGGGTGTTGATTGGCTGAACCAATATAACCCCGTTCTGGATTTTTCATGTGGGGCTTTTGGTCATGAGGAACTACGCCTTGCCAGTCATAACGAGGGTCTGTTCCATCACTGACGAACATTCCCTGTTTTTCCCATTTTGCAGGATTATTTCCCGCATGCCAAAGAGCGATATTTCCTTCAACATCTGCATAGGCAAAATTCTGACCTGGACAATTGAAATATTCAAGTGCATGGACATAATCATCATAATTTTTAGCTGTATTCAGCAAATAAAAGGTACGCAATTCATTGGATTCATCATGTGCCAACCATCTTAAAGCTCGGCCTGTTGAAACCTGTCGGATTGAATTTCTTATACTCCCTTCTCCCAAAGATAATGTTTGATAAGGCGTATCCCAAACTATGGGACCATGATGGGTATAGGTGACGGTGTCACTAAAAGTCTCCCTTCCTCTTACTTTAAATTTTTCAACTACTTTTCGGGTGGATTTCCATGTGTTATCATGAAAATACTCAGTCATGGTAGAATCTTTAAATTGGATATCGTACCAATCCATTACATCATCATATCCGTTGGTGACACCCCAGGAAATATGGTCATTAAATCCGGTTATTATACCGGGTGCACCTGGGAGTGATACCCCCATTACATTCTGGTTTGGACTCACCAGGTGCATTGCATACCAAATAGAAGGTAGATTTAATCCCAAATGGGGATCATTGGCAAGGATGGCATTTCCTGATTTTGTCCGATTACCAGAAACCACCCAGTTATTGCTTCCAACACCTTCATGTTCTTGTGTAATAATAGTACCTCTATCGGCTTTGGATTGATATAAGTTGGGAGGTTGATCTAATGGTAAGGGAACAAAATCATATTTTGTTCCCGGCGGGATGATAGGGTCCACAAACCAGGGGTAAATGGGGAACAGTTCTTCAACTACATCTTGTCCCATTTCATTCCACATGCGAGTATAGGCGAGTTCGGTATTTCGCCCCGTGAGCATCCATGCCATATATTTTAAAAGCAGACTGGTTTTGAGGGGAGTCCAAGGTTCGGGAGCATAATCCAATATTTTATATTCCAGAGGATATTTATCTTCTGGCAGTGAACCAATATAGGTATTAATACCATCAGTAAAAGCTTCTGCCAGAAGTGATAATTGCGGGTCACCTTCTATAGCTTTTAAAGAATTTTCTGCTCCAAATTTCATACCAACCCTTCTTTGAAAGCGGTCATATCCTAATGCTTTATCACCTACAATTTCGCTCATACGTCCACCGGCAGCATGGGTTTGGAATTCCATTTGCCACAGCCGCTCAGAAGCCATCACATACCCTTGAATAAAATAAAGGTCATGGTCATTTTCGGCGAAAATATGAGGGATTCGCAGACTATCAAAAATTACAGTGACTGGTAATTCAAGTTGAGTCGTATCTATGTGAAGACGATTGAGATCATCAGAACCCACCAATGCAAGATAGCCATGAAAGGGGTCTAGAAATTTACCCAGTGGAGGAAGTGTACCTATTCGGGTATTCAACACCCAAATAAGCAGAGTGGTTATAAGGGGTAAAACGAGGTAGCGGATTTTGGTCATATACTGAAATGAATCATGGGTGAAAATTAGTTCATTTTTCTTTTTAATAGAGAACGAAAATTATTAATACAATGAACTGGTAGTATCCAGTATTACATTCACCACTATCACCACATCTAATATATTCAGGGTACCATCCCCATTCATATCCGCCAAATTAAATTGGGTTTCTGTCAGCTCAATATTTTCTAAAACTGCTTGAATAATAATAATGATATCCTGGATATTTACCGAACTATCCTGATTAACATCTCCTGATAAATATTGATCTAACGCAATGGAATGAGCAGACATGCCATAAGTACCAGCTATGAGTGTACGGGTGGGATTATGAATCTTCAAATCAATTACGGGCACAGTGGGTAAATTGAGAGAAAAACTCTGCCAATTTTCTCCACTATTGGAACTGTAAAATATTCCCGCATCCGTACCAATATAAATATGTTCCTCTTCTTCCGGATCTAGTACAATACAATTAACGGGGAGTTCCGGCAGGTTAGAGCTGATACTCTCCCAATTTACGCCCAAATCCGCTGAACGAAATACATGGGATAGCGGTTCATCCCAGCGAAAGCCGGAAAGTGTGGCGTAAATTGTAGATTCATCAAATGGATCAAAAACCACACGGGTAATCCATCTATCAGGAATCGTAGCAGAAATTTCAGACCAGTTGTTTCCCCCGTCAACCGTTAAATAAATATGAGCATCATCTGTGCCGGCTAATATATATTCACTATAATGAGGAGAAACTGCTAGTGTGGTGATGGTATGGTAACTGCTGCCATCATCTCCATTGGTCAAATCACTGCTGATGGGAAGCCAGTTGTTGCCTCCGTTGGTGGTTTTCCAAACACGATAGGTACCAAAATATAATGTTGAAGGGTCAGCCGGATCCATTACAAAAGGTGATGACCAATTTGTACGATCCTCTTCCCAATAATAGCTAATATTTTCCATCCAATCCCCGCCATTAGTAGAGCGAAATAGATTACCCCATTGATATTCAGCATAAATAATTTCTGAGTTCTGCGGATTAACCAGAGTATAGAACCCATCTCCGCCTAAAATGGAATGCCAGTCATTCAGATTTCCAGTGATGGTACGAATGGTGTTATTATCTTGAGTACCTCCATAAATTTGGTGAGATTGTTGATAATCCACTTCAATGGCATAGAATTGAGTGAGGGGAATATTATTGATATGTGTCCACGAATTACCATAATTTGTGCTTGTGAATAATCCGCCGTCATTGCCTTCGATGATGTGTCCTGAATTTGGGTCTATGATCATAGCATGATGATCCACATGAATTTCATTGGTATTCCAGTAACCAGCTATTGCTTCCCAGCTATTTCCTCCATTTTCGGTCCTCACCAAATCTACTCCTAAAGCATACACTCTATTGGGGTCGGATGGGTCCACTCTTATCTGACCAAAGTACCAGCCAAAGCGGGAATTCATACCCATAATATTGTTATCATTTGTCTGGTTCCATGTTGAGCCGCCATTGGTAGTTTTGTAAATCCCCAGAAAGGAAAAATCCTCATCTTCATTCATGTGTTTATCATAGAATGCATACAAAATATCTGGGTTTGATTTTGAAATATCCAGTCCAATTCTACCAACATTGTCACCACTGGGTAGTCCATTTACAAGTTCTATCCAGGTATCACCACCATTTGTAGTTTTCCAAATTCCTGATGACTCACCCCCTGACTTTCGGTAAGTGAGTCCCCGTACCCTTTCCCACATTGTGGCGTAAAGTATATCGGGATTTGTAGGATGTTGTACCAAATCTATTGCTGCGGTGGAATCCGTTAAAAATAAAACCTGTTCCCAGTTGTTACCTCCATCTTCACTGCGATATACTCCCCGTTCACTATTGGAAGAAAATAGGGTTCCACAGGCAGCCACAAATACACGGTTGGAGTTGTCATAATCCACAATAATTCTGGCAATGTAAGCAGATGTTTCCAATCCAACATGAGCCCAATTTGCACCCCCATCTTCAGATTTCCACAGTCCATCCCCAATAAAACTATAGCTGGAAGCATTGGCTTCTCCCGTTCCGGCATAAATGATTTGGGGATTGTTAGGATCAAGAGCAATGTCTCCCATACTGATGACGGGTGCATCATTAAATATTTGCTCCCAACTGTCACCATTATTTGTACTTTTATAAATTCCACCTGATGCTGCAGATACATAAATAATTTCGGGTCCAGCTGGGTGATTTGCCAAGTCTGTTATCCTGCCCCCAATATTGGTAGGACCTAACAGCTGCCACTCCATTTCCCTGTTATTAGAATTATTATGTAGTGATTGAGACTCTCTCAGGGCATTAAGATAATGGTTCTGTTTTATTTTTCCGTGAGGGTAAGTGCGCTGATATCCCATCCAATCATTGGGCAGAGCTCCCGGTTCTTTGGGGATATCAAAACCATGGGGGCGTTTTATAAATGGGGGTTTATAATTAGCAGAATTCTCGTGGCTGCTTTGCGTAGTAAAGTAATAAGTACTTAATAATAGTACACAGCCTAGAATCACCCATGTCCGATTGGTAATATATAAGCGAAAATTATTCATCTTAGATTAATTTACGACTATTTAGGGAAAAGGGAAAAGGATGTACTCGTTACAGTTTGTAAAGGATTTTAAGATTGCTCAATAATTTTAATTACTTTCTCTATCAAATTATATAACTCATAATTCAATCGACTTATCTGTTTTTATAGATTTAGACTATTTGGTTTTTTAAATTAATTTATGATTAATTTAGTCAATAAAAAATATGTCCCAAACAGGCAGAATGCCGTATTTTTTAACCTCCTCATGGCACGAATTTCTGAACAAATTATTGAACAAATCCGCAGTACAGCAGATATCATTGAAGTGGTATCCGGCTATGTACAGCTAAAAAAACGAGGCCGTAATTATTTTGGACTCTGCCCTTTCCATGGTGAAAAAACGCCTTCCTTTTCGGTGAGTCCTGAGCGGCAGATTTACAAATGTTTTGGTTGTAGTGTTGGTGGAGGGGTAATCAATTTCATTATGGAAATTGAAGGAATGGAATTTGTAAATGCTGTGAAACATCTGGCAGACCAGTATAGCATTGAACTGCAGATTGATGAGAGCGCGGAGCAATCAAAAGACCTCATTACTCAGTTATTTGAAATTCATTCTAAGACTGCGCAGACGTTTCTAAATAATTTAGGCACCGAAGAGGGGAGTAAAGTACTTGCCCATTTAGAATCCCGAGGACTTACCAGAGAAACTATTAAAAAATTCAAATTGGGCTATAGCATGAAACAGAATAATGCTCTGCTTTTAGCATTCCGTAAAGAAGGTGTGGGGGGTAAGGCTATGCAACAATCTGGATTATTTATTGATACCAAGAACGGATACATGGATAAGTTCAGAGGTCGAATAATGTTCAGCATCTACAATTCTGCCGGTAAAATCGCTGCCTTTGCCGGGCGTGTTTTTGAATCAGATGATCCAGCTAAATATATTAACTCCCCGGAAACTCCTATTTATAATAAGAGCAAAATTCTATATGGTTTGCATGAAACCAAACAAAAAATCAGGGAAAGTAAATCTGTTATTGTAGTTGAAGGTTACCTTGATTTTCTTCAGCTTTATCAATCGGGAATCCATAATATTGTGGCAGTTTCCGGTACGGCATTTACAGATCAGCATGCCCTTCAAATTAAACGATTTTGTGAAAAAGTCCACCTGGCTTATGATGGTGACTCTGCCGGAAAAGCTGCTGCTATTCGTGCAGGTTATGTCCTTCTCAGAGCAGGACTACTACCACTCATTGCCAATATTCCGGATGGCTTTGACCCTGATGATTGGGTGAAACGGGATGGAAATACTCCATTTTTAAAAGCGGTAGAAAACGCTGAAAAATTACTCCTATTTCATTTTCAAAATTATAAAGGAGATATTACTACCACTTCGGGCAAAACAGCTTTTGTGAATGATGTACTCATGGAAATTGTTCAAATTAAAGATCCTGTTAGTCGAGAATTGCAGGGACGGGAATTAAGTGAAATAGTTGGAGTAAGTGCGGAAAGTATTTTCCAATCCCTCCACAGCATGCTAGAAAAACTGAAACGGAGACAAAGTTTTCAGAAAAATAATAAAAGCCCAAAACCAAAAACTGAGGACAAAAAACAATTACTGGAGAATGATCTAATTCGAATTTGTTTTGCAGAGGATATTACTATACGTAAATTTTTATTTGACAATGTTAAACCTGAATGGCTGGTAACAGATTTATCTCAAAAAATATATGAAAAAGTGTATATTCATTTACATTCTGCCAATGCTCCAGAACCAAGTTTGATTATGGATGAACTCAAAAATGAGGATCACCGAAATAAGCTGGCAGAATTGGTTTTTGATTTAGAAAAAATAACACCCAGTTTAAAATCTGCTGAGGATTGTGTTAGACGATTAGAGCAAAACTGGTTAAATATTCATATTCAATCTATTCGGGAAGAATTAAAAAATGCAGAATCTTCAGGTAGTAATCCACTCCCGTTAATGAAAAAAATTGATGAGTTTCAAAGCCGAAAAAATAATCTCTCCCGCCAATACCCAGCCGATGAGTAAACAATTAAATATATATTTTATTCTCTTTCTGTTTATTTTTTCCTGCAGTGAGGAAACATCACTTATAATTAATAATAATATATCTAATTTGCCCAATCAAAATTATAAGATTAATTTGTGGAGTTCCAATTCTGGTTCCACTCTCGAATCTGTAACCATTTTCTGGAACACTACTGAAGGAGAAGTTAAATTATTTGTTTCAGGGGAAGATATATACCCAAGTGGCAACTCACATACATTTAGTGGGATGAGCCCTGGTGAATTCCGGGATATTTCAATACAGGTTATTGCGGTTGATTCAACTTATGTGGACAGTATCCAAATTTTCACCAGACCTGTTTACCCGGTGACAAATTTTCGATATGAGATTGAAACTGTTAAGCGAGGAAATCTGATATATGATTTTGGAGAAATTTATACTGACCTTGGAAATGGGGTTTGGGATGAAGGGGAATATTTTACTGACGCAAATTTCGATGGCGTCTGGAATGAGGGTGAATCATTTACAGATCTTGGGAATGGTGAATGGAATGAAGGGGAAGAATTTACGGATGTTGAATATCCAAAATACCATCGTATAATTAATTGGTCAACCACAGCAGAGCTTGATGACAATTTTACAGATTATATTCTATATCGAGTTGCAAATAATAATGCTGTCGACCTCATTAATTCTGAAAATTGTGCTTGTAAATTAGTAACTCTTACAAAAAATGACACCAGTTTTACCGATTCAATGGTTACTGAAGAATCGGGGATTTATTCTTACTTTTATCAGATTCGCGTAAATGCAGGGGATAGTGGTCGAAACAGTTATATTTATAATTACACCAATTTCATCTCCCCCGGAAAAATATCTTTAACCAATTCAAATGTGAGTAAAAATAATAATGAATTTATTCAGATTACATGGGAGCCAGTCTCAAATTCAACGTATTTTTACCAATATGAAATATGGAGATCCTCCAATGAGAATGCTGATAATTCCCAACAGATTGCAATCATTATTGACCCTTTACAAAAAAAGTTTATGGACAGAAATGTGGGCAATGGGACAACCTGGTATTATTCCGTAGCCGTAGTAGATATTAATGGTCAAAGAAAATATAGTGACTATATTTCTGGATGGTCTAATCCATGAGAATTATAAAATTATTGCCCATTCTCTTTTTATTTTCCTGTATTGATTTAATAATTCAGGAAGGGAAATATAATAGTCTGTATTTTACAGGGGGCAGTTGGATTGAATTTGCTAAAATCGACAGTATGAAATTAGAATCCAATGATTTCACCCTCCAATTTTGGGTTTCAGGAGGGGAGGTAGATACCAATGAAGCCCCTGCTATTTTTTCAATTATTGACTCCACGGATGGAATAACCTTAGCATTATTAAGGGATGCTAATCAGCCAAATATTCTTACCACAATCATTAATTCAAATGTAACTCCCAGTGAGTTTAGCTGGCTGGATTGGTCCGACCCGGACAATTTTTATCTGATATCAATCCTCTTTTCAAATTCTAAGGGAATAAAATTATATATAGACTCAACCAACATATTCAGTGATGAAAAAATTATTGATGTTGTGGGAAATATGTTAAATATTGGTGGCATTGTAAACAAAACCCGAACCATTCGTGAAAATTTCTGGTATGGCTATATTGATGAAGTCCGCTTTTGGAATACCAGACTTGCAGATAGTACCATAACTTTTCAATATGCCCATCCGAATAAATTGGGCGATTATTATAGGTATTCCTATCACGATTCACTCATAGGATTATGGCGTTTTAATTGGGACAAACCTTTATTAACAATTGAAGATGAATCTGATTTTAATAATGACGGCATCATTTATACTTTAGAGGGATTTTCGGTAGAATTATCAGAAAATGGAGCACAATGACAAATTCATTTTCTTCCAATTGCATATTCTAACCAATGTAAATTTATATTCTCTCTACAACGGAATAAACAAGATTAGCTATTAATCTGTGCTAGATGGGGAGTTAGCGGTTCCCTGTATCCTGAAACCCGCTTAATGCAGGATTGAATACCGGTAGGAGGGTTTTGCTGAATTTGAAATGGTTTATAAGTGGTGTTGATGCTTTCAGCTTTACGCAATAGACTTGTTTTTAATCCCGTCAGATCCGGAAGGAAGCAGCGGTAGAAATATTGCTTATGTGCCGTAAATTTCTGAAACTGAGCTGGCTGTAAAACAGATCATTTAAACAGGAAATACAACTACCGGTGCACAGTTTTAAATACAATATAATAATATGAGTTATCAAGTATTATCACTAAAATTAAGACCCCAACGATTTGATGAAGTCGTTGGTCAAACGCATGTAACCCGTACTTTACAAAATGCTATTGGCTCAGACCGAGTTGCACACGGCTATATTTTTTCTGGTCCAAGAGGCGTGGGAAAAACAACTACTGCCCGCATTCTTGCTAAAGTTCTCAATTGTAAAAATCCACCTGAGAATAACCCCTGCGGATCCTGCGTAAACTGTACCGAAATTACCCAAGGAAGCAATTTGGATGTTCAGGAATTGGACGGGGCATCTAACAGAGGGATAGATGAAATGAGGGATTTAAGGGAAGCAGTAAAATATCCTCCAAACAGCAGTAAATACCGTATTTATATTATCGATGAAGTCCACATGCTCACAAAGGAAGCTTTCAATGCATTATTAAAAACATTGGAAGAACCCCCTCCCCATGTAATTTTCATTATGGCCACCACAGATGCACACAAAGTACCTGCAACCATTTTATCCAGAACACAACGATTTGATTTTAAACAGATTTCCATAAATGATATTTCTGATTATCTCATAAAAATAT
This sequence comes from Fidelibacterota bacterium, assembly GCA_014381415.1. Taxonomy (GTDB): domain Bacteria; phylum Fidelibacterota; class Marinisomatia; order SCGC-AAA003-L08; family D37C17; genus D37C17. The sequence goes on along the minus strand of JACNLQ010000032.1, from coordinate 18,481 downwards.
TAGAATCTGAAAATATTAAATATGATACAGAAGGCATTCGCCTCATTGCGCAAAAAGCTGATGGAAGTTTACGGGATTCGCTGAGCCTGTTAGACCAAACAATTGCCTATGCCAGCGATGCTTTAGATGTTGAAACAATCCGTGATGTCCTGGGAATTATTAAGGAAAATGTTTTTCTAAATATTATTCAAACAATGGAAAAAAGGGATCATAAAGTAGTAATTAATCAGCTGAGTCAACTTATTGATTCGGGATTTGCAATCTCAGATTTTATAAACGGATTTAACGAATACCTACGAAACTGTATGATTCAGAAAACAGGGGAATCCAGTAAATTAAATCTCTCAGAAGAAAGCTTGAATTGGCTCCAAAATAATTGCCGGTTTTCTACAGCAGATTTTTTGAGAATGCTTGATTTATCTCTCCAATTTGAATCCAAATTAAGATTTCTTCAACAACCCCTTATCTCATTAGAAGCTCTTTTTATAAAATTATCAATGATGGACTCTAGTGTTGATATTGCCAGTATTCTATCGGGAGATGTACCGAAAACGATTTCTGTTAAAAAAGCTGAACCCCCAAAGTCAACCATACATATAGATAAATCGATTTCACCCCCTGTTCAGACCGAACCGATAGAATCACATCAGTCAGCAAAAGATAGCCCAGTAGTCGAAAAATCTGAGTCAACTCCAATTGCTTCAGCAGTTTCTGAGCCTAAACCCGAACCGGATAATAATTTAACAATTGATGATTTTAGAAATTCCTGGAATGAAATTATCGAGGAGCTTGAAAAGAAAAATTCCAAAATTGCTCATTTTCTTGAGGAGGCAAAATTATCCAGTTTTGATGGAAAACAATTATTTATTGAGCTCGTTAATGGACATAGATTTCATTTGAAAACGCTGGAGAAAGATGCTGAGCAAATTGCATCGGTAATAAATAATAAGTTAAACCAGAAAATTAGGATTAAATTTCATATTCAGGAAAATAACGAAGAAAATTCAGAAAAAAAGAAACCGGAAAGTGCGGAACATCCCTTATTTATGAAGGTATTAGAAACATTTGAAGGTGAAATAATAAGATAGGAGATTACAATGTTACCAAAAGGCGGAATGACTAAAATGATTAAAAAGGCTCAGGAATTGCAGAGCCAAATGGAAAAAGCGCAGGCAGAACTTAATTCGATCGAAATTGAAGGGCAGGCAGGGGGAGGAATGGTAACCGTTACAGTGAATGGTCACAAAGAACTTGTTGCATTAACCATTGACCCAGAAATATTAACCGAAGATAAAGAAATGATTGAAGATATGATTTTGGCAGCAGTGAATCAAGGATTGCAAAATGCTGGAAAAGTTGCCGAGGAAAAAATGAATTCCATTACCGGTGGTATGATGGGAAAAATGAAAATCCCTGGAATGTAATGGACGGATTACCCCCAACATTAGAAAAGGTAATTAAGGGTTTTTCTAAATTTCCGGGAATTGGGAAAAAAACTGCTCATCGTTTAGGATTGCATGTTTTAAAAACTAGTTCAAAAGAAATCGAAGATTTTTCCCAAGCTCTAATAAATGTAAAAACTAAAATCAACACCTGTAATAATTGTCATAATATTGCCGAAGCTGACCTTTGTGAAATTTGCACTGATGAAAAAAGAGATAGTTCAATTATTTGCATTTGTGAAGACCCCTCCGACATTTATCTCATAGAAAAAACGGGTTTCAGGGGTGTCTATCATGTATTGGGCGGACTTCTATCTCCATTAGATGGTATCGGTCCTGATGACTTGCAAATTGATTCCCTAATAGAAAGGGTAAAAACCGCAACAGAACTTATTGTTGCAACCGACACCAGTATTGAAGGAGAGGCAACAATTTTGTATATTTCGAAATTATTAGAAACTCAACCCATAAAAATGACACGCTTAGCAAGAGGGTTGCCAGTGGGAGGGCAATTAGAATATGTTGATGAAGCTACCCTAACGCGATCCATAAATGAAAGAGTTGAACTAAATTAAAAAGTATGAAATATAAATGGATTCCTAATTTTCTAACTTCAACAAGAATTCTTCTAGTACCGGTTTTCTTATATTTTTTATTTTCAGATTTTAGCCATGGGAAACTACTGGCTCTCATCGTTTTTATCGCTGCCTCTATAACTGATGCCTATGATGGTATAATTGCCCGAAAATATAATATTGAATCTCAGTTTGGTGTTTATTTTGATCCCCTCGCAGATAAATTATTAGTACTATCTGCTTTTTATGGATTTATGCTTCTCCCAGTATTGACAACTACCGTAAAACTATGGATGATAATTTTAATTTCATTTCGGGATATTTTGGTAACACTTTTGCGTACACTCATGCAATACAAAGGTGTCACTATGATCACCAGTAAGGCCAGCAAACTGAAAACATTTCTCCAAATTGTCACTATTTGTTTTATTCTGGTATTCCTAATCCTAATTTCTTATAAAATAGATATTCCAGAACTTCTTTTAAAAGATTCGCTTTTTTACCTCATGGTGATCACTACTATAATTACATTTTATACAGGTGTTCATTATGTGTATTACAATTATAAAACCTTAGAAAATTTATTTTTAAATAAATGACAATTTGGCGATTTGCAGCCACCTTTTTTTACTTGGGTAAAATTCCCCTCGCCCCGGGGTCATGTGGGAGTTTGGGGACATTAGTATTGTGGCTTTTTCTCCCTATCACAGCATCGGTTCATTTTTCAGTAATTTTAATCCTCTTTGTGCTGGGTGTGTATTCCTCTCACAAAGTTGCTAAATATTTGAAAGTTCATGACCCCTCAGAAATAGTAATTGATGAAGCTGTGGGTATGGGAATTTCACTTTTTATGCTGCCCCACAATTTGGTTCTTTACCTTTTCGCGTTTCTTTTATTCCGATTTTTTGATATTCTAAAACCATCTTTTATTTATCAAGCTCAGAATTTGCCTGGTGGCTGGGGAATTATGCTCGATGATGTATTAGCTGGTTTATTTACGCTTGCAATTGTTTCTGGTATTGCCTTCATTTTGTGAACGCAGCTGTATTAACCATTGGCGATGAACTCTTGCAGGGTTTCACCATTGACACAAATTCTTCCTGGTTGGGAACAACCCTCCTCCCTTACAATATCAAAATTTCAAAAAAAGTTGCCATTGGAGACAACCTAAATGATATCATTTCTGAAACACAATATATTTTAAATGATAAATTTGATTTACTGTTTGTAACAGGCGGATTAGGACCCACCCATGATGATATAACCAAAGAGGCTTTTCGGCAATTTCTGGATGATGAATTGATTTTTGATGAAAGTTATTATACTCAACTAATACATCATTTTGAAAAAAGGTCCATTAAAATGCCCGAAAGTAACCGCAGCCAGGCAATGCTTTTAAAAACAGCTGATGTTATACCCAATGAAAATGGAACGGCCCTTGGAATGCACATATTAATAAAGGACACACATACCTTTATAATGCCAGGAGTGCCAGGAGAAATGAAAAGTATGGTGAAAAATCATATCCTCCCTAAATATATTAAAAAATCTCCAGTAGAAAATTCCATCACCATAAAAACAGCTGGAATTATGGAAAGCCATTTAGCAGAAAAAGTAAATGGGTTAATGGAAAATTATTCACATTCATACCGATATGCATTTTTACCTCACTATTCAGGTGTATCATTCAGAATAAATAAATTGAATAAAATTGATAATCTACAAGATGTAAAAGATGAATTTTATAAAGCTATGTTGCCCTATGCTTATGGGATAAATAATGACACTTTAGAAAAAGTTCTCGGACTCAAATTAATTAAAAATAATTATACAATTGCCACAGCTGAATCCTGCACTGGTGGATTAATAGGTAAGCGTTTAACAGATACTGCTGGAAGCTCAGAATATTTTTTAGGAAGTGTTACTGCCTACAGTAATCAATTGAAATCCTCTCTGTTAAATATACCCAATGATATTATTAATACTCTCGGAGCAGTAAATGAAGAAGTTGCCCTAAAAATGGCAAAAGGAGTTAGAGCTAAAACTGGAGCTGATATTGGCATCAGTACTACAGGTATTTCTGGTCCTGAGGGTGGGACTAAAACAAAACCAGTTGGATTGGTTTATATTGGAGTAGTGACGCCAGAAAAATCTATGGTAAAAAAATATAATTTTAATTACGGTAGACACATCCATCGGGAAATGACCACTACAGCCGCTTTAAATATAACACGACTTGCGATTGAAAAAAATTAATGAAAAACGTGTTTTTATTGGAGTCCCAATTAGCACAGTCATCAAGCCCCTCCTCGCTGTCTTAAAATCAAAATTTACTGGGAATTCAGAAAAAATAAATTGGATTCCATCAGAAAATATTCATTTAACTCTGAGATTTGTAGGGAATCTATCAATTAAAAATATTGAAGGTATTATTCAATCATTAGAGGCTGAGATTATACAAAACAAATTTGAAATGGTCATTGAATCCACTGGAGCTTTTCCTTCTTCAGATTCTCCGAGAGTGCTCTGGTTGGGGATAAAAAGGGGTGCGATAGAATTAATATCATTGCACACACAAATTGAATCATCTCTCCTGAAAATAACAGATAAAACCCCAGCAAAGACATTCACCCCTCATATTACAATTGCAAAAATTCCACAGAATATTGTTAAAATTGATGTTTTACCATTTTTGAACACCGTATATTCCCCGATAGAATTAGATGTTAATTCTATTTGTTTGTTTGAAAGTCAATTACTCCAAGAGGGGGTAAAATATAGAATACTAAACGAGTTCCCGTTAAACTGATAAAGAAAGGAAAATTCCAATGGAAGTACAACAGAAAGAAAAAACATTAGACTTAGCAATCTCACAGATTGAAAAGCAATTTGGTCAGGGATCAATAATGCGAATGGGTGAAGATTCTATCGTAAAAATTGAGGGAATTTCCACTGGATCTATATCACTAGACGCTGCATTAGGGATAGGAGGAATCCCTAGAGGCAGAATCACAGAAATTTATGGACCTGAATCTTCTGGGAAGACTACACTTACCCTGCACATAATAGCCGAAGCCCAAAAAGCAGGAGGCTATGCAGCATTCATTGATGCTGAACATGCTATGGATCCTGAATATGCTAAAAAATTAGGTGTTGATACGGATAATCTGCTGATCTCCCAACCGGATACTGGCGAGCAGGCATTGGATATTACCGAAACTCTGGTTAGAAGTGGCGCCTTAGATGTGATAGTAATTGATTCAGTTGCAGCATTGGTTCCAAAGGCAGAATTAGATGGTGATATGGGAGATACGCATGTGGGACTTCAGGCAAGACTCATGTCTCAGGCATTGCGAAAACTTACTGGCACTGTCTCCAAATCTAGAACTTCTGTTATATTTATTAATCAGATACGCCATAAAATTGGAGTGATGTTTGGTAGTCCGGAAACCACAAGCGGTGGAAATGCTCTAAAATTTTATTCCTCCGTTAGATTAGATATCCGACGTATAGGGCAGATTAAGGAAGGGGAACAAGTAGTTGGAAATCGTACTCGGGTAAAGGTTGTAAAAAATAAAGTTGCCCCTCCTTTTAAGAATACGGAATTCGATATTATGTATGGAGAAGGGATTTCTTTTGAAGGTGATTTAATTGATCTCGCAGTACAAGCTGAAATTGTCAGCAAAATGGGTGCATGGTATTCCTATAATAAAGAAAAAATTGGTCAAGGAAGAGAAAATGCTAAACGGTATTTACAGGATAATGAAAAAATCTGTAATGAAATTGAAAACGGTGTAAAAGCATTTTTAGGGATTGGTGGAGAAGAGTAATTTGTAGCTTTGGGGTTACTTTTTATTAATCAAAAAAAATAGAAAAACAATCTTTCCTCGATACATCGTCCTATTGTAAATTACAGCCTATCCTTTGGCGGAGGAAATAATCATAATTGGAGAAAAAAATGAAAAAACTAATATTTTTTAGTCTGTTTGTAGTATTAACATTTACACAAGAAACGACTTCCTATAGCTGGGAAGATGGATCTGGAACTATTTTAGGAAGTTACGGTAACCTATCAAGCCCTGGTAATGTAGGAACTACAACCGGGATTTCACCCCATGATGGTTCCCGCATGTTAACCGTTTCTGAATCACCTATTTCCGGTACACCCAGAGCATATATATCTTATATTCAAAACCTTAATGCAGGAGATGTAGTAACGGCAAGTTTTTATGGTTGGGATGATACTGAAGGTTCAGCACCATCTCTAAGAATTTGGGGTGGATATGCTCTAAATTCTGACATTAATGATTATCAAGGTTCAGCAGGTGGAAATAGTGATTATACCGATGGTACTGGATGGGGACAGGTGGAATATACTTGGACTATTGAAAGTGGAAAAGAAGCTCTCGTAATCGAAGCTCGATTATACAGCAGTTCATCAGGTCCCGACCCAACTGTTTATTTTATTGACTTAGTGACAGTTACAGCTCCAAATAGTGCAACAGTGAATTATCCAGGTGGAACTTCTGCAGGATGTACAGATGTATCAGCCTGCAATTATGACCCTTATGCAACAGACGATGATGGAAGCTGTGTTTATCCTACAGAATTATCCATTTATGATATTCAATATACCGATGTTCAGGGGGACTACTGTTATGAGTCTGATTATGATCAACAATGTGTTCAAACTTCTGGAGTAATTACCGCAGTAAATCCGGGTTCTATGGCAAGCTTTTATTTACAGGACCCCGATTCAGATACTTATGCAGGTATTTATGTATTTGACGGAAATCAAAATCCTGTTGTAGGAGATGAGGTAACCTTAATCGGTACAGTAAGCGAATATTATAGTTTTACTGAATTAACGGATGTTTCTTCCAGTACAGTAGATTCACAGGGAAACTCTACGACTCCTAAAGATATTTCCACAGCGGATTTATCTTCTTGTACGGCGACAGGTGAATCTCTGGAAGGTATGCTTGTGAGAGTAAGTAATATAACCGTTGAAGGCGTTGATGAATTTGGAAATTGGACAATCAACGATGGATCCGGTCCTTGTGAAGTGGATGATTATATGTTCGATGGAGAATGGCTTGACCCTTCTGCTGGACAAGAGTTTGCAAGCATTGTGGGAGTCGTTGATTACGCTTATAGTGCTTTTGGAATTCTTCCCAGAAATATGAGCGATTTAAACTTATGTTCTACTTGCCCAGTTGCTGATGCTGGTGACAATCAAGGTGTATCACCGGGAGTTATCGTTACATTAGATGGTTCTTCCAGTTATGATCCTGATGGAAATATAATTGCATATGAGTGGACCCAGCTAAGTGGAACGGTAGTAACTTTATCCGATGAAGAAGCGGCAATTACCACCTTTACATCACCCAATACAGATGGAAGCCTTACCTTTAAATTATCGGTTTTTGATAATGAATTTAATGAAGCCACTGATGAAATCACAATTACAATCTCAAGCCCAATTACAATTCAGGATATTCAGTATACAACAGTTCAGGGAGAATATTGTTATGAAACACCAATGGTTGGTGAAACAGTCATCACATCAGGGGTGGTAACAGCAGTTAAACCAGGAGAATATCCTAATTTCTTTTTAACACAACCGGGAGTAAATAGCTGGGGTGGAATATATGTCTATGATACATCTGTAAATCCTCAAGTTGGGGATGAACTCATTCTGTCTGCTACTGTAAATGAATATTATAGTTTCACTCAGCTCGAAGATGTTACTTCATCAACATCTATTTCAAGTGGAAACTCTGTAAACCCACTATCAATTTCTACTGGCGATTTAGGGATAGTATGTTCTTTTGAAGGAGAAGGATATGAAAGCATGTTGGTAAAAGTCAGCAATATCACTGTTGAAGGAATAGATGAATTTGGAAATTGGTTAATCAATGATGGGTCTGGTCAAGCACTGGTGGATGATTACTTTTTTGATGGTAATTGGCCAACCGTTACAGTAGGAGATGAATACGGTTCAATAACGGGAGTGATTCAATATAGTTATAGTGAATTCAAAATCATGCCAAGAAATGAAGATGATTTTAATGAAGAAGGTGGTTGTATCTTAGGCGATCTTAATGGAGATGGCGGATGGAATGTGTTGGACATAGTAACCCTAGCAAATTGCGTATTAGCAGGAGATTGTAGTGAACTTCAATATGGTTGTGCTGGAGATCTCAATGGTGATGGTGGATATAATGTGCTGGATATTGTAACACTTGCTAATTGTGTTCTTGCTGGTGATTGTGGCGGAAGGATCGATGATGCCAGTAGCGCATCCCTAATTTTAAAAGATAATTCTCTTTCCATTGAAGGAAATGGTTTTATTGGTGGTGTTCAATTGACATTGGCTCATGGTTCGAATTTTTCAATTGAAATGACAAATAAAGCTCTATTTTCAGATTATCTAACAACTGGAAATGAAACGCATCTTTTGGTTATTACACCTGAAACTGAACATCTATTCAATTTCAAGGGTGAATTTGAGATAATTGAGATTATAGTAGCCAATAGCCAGAATGAAATACCAACATCGCTTCCAGCTAGGTATAATTTAAGCTCTGCATATCCAAATCCTTTTAATCCGGTTACCACTTTAACCTTAACTATGCCTGAAGCGGGGGATGTAAATGTGCAAATATTTAATTTACATGGACAAATTGTGAACACTCTACTGAGCGGGTATAAATCTGCAAATAAATATTCACTGGAATGGAATGCTTCAAATGTCCCTAGTGGAATTTACTTCATAAAGGCTGAAGTTGGTGGATTTTCAGAAACTCAAAAATTGATGCTTATAAAATAAGCTTGAAAATGTAACAGAAATAAAAAAGCCGCAATTACTTGCGGCTTTTTTATATTCATTACATCCCTTATTTATAAGTCTGAAATTTTCCGGCTTGATAGCGTGACCAATAATCTTTGAGGGCTGATTTAATATCCGGTAAAAGAAAGAATGCACCAATGATATTTGGGAATGCACAGGATAGAATCATCATATCAGAGAAATCTAAAACATTTCCTAATTTAGTTACTGAACCTAAAAATATGCATCCTAAAAAGATGGCTTGATAAATGGGAATAGAGCTGGCACCAAACAAATAATTCCAACCCTTATCCCCATAATAATACCAGGAAATCATGGTGCTATATGAAAATAGAAATACAACAATAGATAGAATTATGGGAAACCATGGGAATACCGAACTAAATGCGTTGGATGTGAATTCGGCTCCTTTGGAAGCATTTATAAGCCTTTCTTGAGCTTGAGAAAGATTTACATTTGCAATGGCTATTTCGCCCGTTCCATTTGCTGAAGCCAGTACCAATTCAGATGAGTAAACTTCGTGTTTAGCCGTATTGTATTCTTTTAAAAGTTCATTGTCTTCAATTGTAATAAGGAGAACTGATGCCGTCATAAAACAGATGACGATGGTATCAATAAAAGGACCAATCATTGCAACCATTCCTTCTCGGATTGGTTCATCCGTTTTGGCAGCAGAATGAGCAATAGCAGCTGAACCAACACCACCTTCATTACTAAATACGGCTCGCTTTATTCCGATTACCAGAACACCTATAAACCCTCCATAAAAAGCTTCAGGAGTAAATGCTTGGGTGAAAATAGAACTAACTACTCCTGGCAATCTCTCTAAATTCGCCAGTAAAATCCATAAAGAAGCTCCTACATAAATGAGAACCATCCCCGGAACAATTTTTTCAGTGGCTTTGCCAATTCTAACAATACCTCCTAAAATAACCAATGCCACAAGCCCAGCTAAAATGATCCCGTATAACCAACTATTGGCTGCTAGTATGGGTACCTGTGTAGCCACAAGTTCATAAGATTGGTTAGCCTGAAACATATTGCCACCACCAAAAGCTCCGCCTATTATAAATATGGCATACATGATTCCCAATATTCTACCAAACCTCGATAATCCTTTTTCTTTTAGACCTTGATCCAAATAATACATTGGACCACCAGAAATAGAACCATCTGGATTTACCTTTCTGTACATTTGAGCCAGGGACGCTGATACAAATTTTGCTGACATACTGAAAACTGCAATAAACATCATCCAGAAAACTGCACCGGGACCTCCTTGTGCAACGGCTATGGCAACCCCTGCAATATTTCCTAATCCAATGGTGGCAGATAGTGCAGAGGTAAGAGCCTGAAAATGGCTTATTTGACCAATGTCATCTGGGTTATCATATTTTCCACGAATAATTTCTATTGAATGCTTGAATCCGCGGATATTTATAAATCGAAAATAAAAAGAAAATGTAATGGCACCTACTAAAAGAACCACAACGATAAAAGGGAACCCATAGATTTTATAAAATAGGACTTCAGCAATATACCCCACAAAAATTCCAAAAACATTATCAATGGCTGTAATCATTTTTACTCCTGCTTATATTTTGTTATTTTTTACAATAGTGTTAATTTCAATGGACATTATTTAATTCCAATATAATAAGCGAATTTAACCTTTTTACATATTTCATCAATAATGTAATTTATCCTAATTAAATTAAAGGTATCGTCTTATGAATAAAATTTCTTCCCCGCAAGGGCATTATGCGCGCCTTCGTCAGCGATTTCTCTCTGGCGGAATTGATGGTTTTTTAGACTATGAGGTTGTTGAGCTACTACTCAAGTTGGCAGATAATCGCCGAGACCAGAAAATTACTGCAAAACTTCTTCTAAGTAAATTCAAGTCACTTCGCGGTGTATTAGAAGCAACCCCCAAACAATTAAAAAATATTAAAGGCATTGGTGATGCTAATATTTTTGGACTAAAGCTGGTTCAATCCGTTGCTCGCAGATATTTGAAAGAACAAATTATTGGAGAAGATTATATTCAATCCTCGGAGAATGTATTGGATTATCTCCGTCATAATCTCAGAGATCGAGGAAGAGAAGTTTTCCTGGTGGTGTTACTCAATGGTAGAAATCAGGTGTTGGATATTGTTGAATTATTTGAGGGAACCCTCACCACCAGTGCTGTCTATCCCCGAGAAGTTATTAAACTGATTTTAGAAAAAGATGCGGCAGCGGTTATTTTTGTTCACAATCACCCATCTGGAAATCCAAATCCTTCAAAGGATGACCAAAACCTTACACAAAAATTGAAAGCAGCCTGTGCAACTATTGATGTGCAACTCCATGATCATTTGATTATTGCCGGTAATGACTATACCAGCATGGCTGATAAGGGGATGATTTGATTAATTGTTAAAAGTGGACTGCACTGTCACAATACATTGTGTCACTACTTTTCCCAACTCCAACTTAAATCAATGAGTGGAAAAATATCCAACTGTTTTCCAAAGGGGTAGGTTCCTTGGGTTAGCTTAAAGCCTCCAGTTAGAGTATATTTCGGAGAAAATTGGTATTCAATAATAAACTTATTTTCTATAAATACATCTTTATCTGGAATGATAAATAAATCAATATCTGTTTTAAGGGATACTTTTTCAGAATATTTATAATAATAATCCAGCCCTATATTGGTGGAGAGCCCTTTCTCATAAACTAACATGCGCGGGTATGCCAATGGCAAATCAACTAGATGACGACTATCTATTTCACAGCCAGGGCAAAAGGACAACCCTATTTTTCCAGTAATCGAACTTTTATCGAGTTTTTTTGTTGTCAATAATTCACCTTGAAAAACAAACAGGCTTGGGATATCCCCTATATCCGGGTCTTTTGACAATATACCAAATTTACCCTTCCGCTGTATCAACTTCAACAATGGGGTGGGGTAATCAAAACTATAGCGAGATGCTATTCCAAACCCCTTCATTTCACCATGGTATTTTTTTACTTTAATATTTGGTTTTACAAAAAACAATAAAGGGTGGGTACTGATTTCTATATTGTTATTCATTCCATAAATGCGGGGTTGAAAAACACCCATCTGACGCTGCCCATTTTCAATTGGATAAGCAGTATCACCCGCAATAATATAATTATTATAAAGTATGAAACATAAAATTAATAAATAAATATTCTTTATCATTTTTTTTCTAAACACTTCATCTCAGTCCCCGCCTGCCAACTAAAATTAATAGTGGCGGGTAGGTTCTCCCCTGGGAGAAGAGGCTTTATTATAATTTCCCCTATCCCAATTCAATTTGTGTAGAAATTTATGCATTATACCCCTCTCCCTGAGGGAGAGGCTGGGTGAGGGGTAACAAACAAAATTGCTGTTTTCATTTATTAGTCATTATTTCTTGAATATTTTCATAAATAAGTTGGCATGTTTCATCAGAAAATTGAATAATATCACTACTCCATAGCCTTATAATTGAATACCCTTCTTTTTTAAGAAACCGATCTCTTTCATAATCTTTTTCACTATGTTTTTTATCCCCATGCTGGGAACCATCTGCTTCAACAATTAGGTTAATCTCCATTTAAGAAATCTACAATATATTTTCCTACAGGAACCTGCCTTCTAAATTTAACCCCAAACCCATTATTTCGTAATCGTGACCATAATATTGCCTCTGCCTCATTCATATTCTTTCGAAAATGACGGGCTAATTTTGTTCTGCCTTTGGGAGGTTGTTCACTTGATGTTTTCATTTAATCTATTTCAATATTGAATAAAATCTTTCTCTCTTTACCCCTCAACTCGGTCTTCTCCCCTGGGAGAAGAGGATATAATAAATTTCCCCTATCCCAATTCAATTTGTGTAGAAATTTATGCATTATACTCCTCTCCCTGAGGGAGAGGCTGGGTAAGGGGTAAATGTTGGTAATATGCATCTTGGTAATTATTTATTGACTTGGAAAAGTTAAGGTAGCAGATACCGGTGCATGATCAGAGAGTTCGTGTGCATCCTGATGAGTAGTACCATTTATAAAACCATCTTCAAAATTGGTAAAAAGATAATCCAATTTTCTATCCCAATAATCTACATCAGAAAATCCGGTGTTATTAGCATTTGTATTCCATGGACTATGGGTATAATTAGTTGAATCTCTTGTATCATCTAAATTTATAGCGGGGCTGTAACTATAAAATGGTTCCACTAAGTTAGGCTCACTGGGGAAATTATTAAAATAGCTCCCTTCTCTATGGGGACCACCATCTGCATCTATGTGGAAACTTTCATCGCTGCAGCTATCATCCTCACAAAAATCTGTGGGATCTGCTCCTGGAGGAACTGAATTCAAATCACCACCAGTTACAAATATGAAACCTTGTGAATATAAACCTTCTAATACCTTTTCGTATTTGTCTATATGCTTCTGTTTTGTATCATCTGTTGCAAAAGCAGTAGCGTGGGTATTTACAGCATAGAAATTATTTTCTAAAGGTAAATCAATTTTTGCTTTAAGAATATTCCGTCTGAGATAAAAATATTGGGTAAGTGCATCTTGATCCGTTCGGAGGGGCAACTGAATGCGTTCTGCATCGGTTATTTTCCAACGGGATAATACTGCATTCCCCGCATCTACTTTCCCCAGGCCATCACTTGGCACTATTTCAGCATCCCACATTGAGGCATACGTACCATAATTCAAATGGGTGCGATCTAAAATGTACTGGAGTTGATTTACATAGGCACTGCGTTTTGAGGAAACATCTACTTCCTGTAAAAGCAGTATATCGGGTAAGGTTAAGTTAATGTAAGAAACAATACTATTTAGATAGCCCTTGGTTTCCGCTTTGGTCATAAGTACCCTGTCACCACAGGAATCTCCGAAAAAGGGTATTCGCCCTGCACCAAACCGAATATTCCAGGTCATAACTTTTAGTGAATTATTAAATTCAGCGGATTTCTGCGGTACAGCTTCATAATAGATGGCACTCTCAACATCCTCAAAAGTTGTCACCAAAGATCGGCATGAAAAGAATAATATTAACCATAGTGAATTTATTCTAAACATTTAACTAAAAATCATTGTTAAAAATAATATTGAACCAAACCCACCTAAAACCCAGCCAATCTGACCTTTTCTAATTGCTTGTATCCTTTTTTTCTCAATTTCTTTTGAATAAGATTTAATGTATTGCAATTTTTCTTCTTTTGAAAGAGGTAGTAATTTATTTTGTTGGAGGACATATTTTGAAGGATCGGATTCATTTTTTGCTAATAACATTGGCACACCCCCGACTGCTATTGATACTCCCCCTAAGAATCCAACAAAACCTAAGTTTTCACCACCAATTGCTATTCCTAAACCCGCTAAAGGTGGAATGCTAAAAAGGGATATACCTCCTCCTAAAATACTCCAAGTTAACGGAGTATTAAAATTATCATTAGCATCCCTGTAGGCAAGCTGCTTTATATTAATACTGGTTTTAAATGTTGAATTTACCTTAACCTTTGAAATTATTTCTCCCGTTAAAGGGTCAAATTGTATTTCAGATTTATTTTTGTCTCTTATAATCTCTCCAGTTTCAGGATCGTAGGATTGAGTAAACCCAAGAGACAATATCGCCCATAAATAAATAAATATATTCACCAATTTCATTTAAAATTCAAAAAATTCCCAATAAATATCTATATAGGGCTGTTGAAAATGAATCCCCAAGCGAAAGTTATTATTAATGGCATATAAAAAGCCAAAATCAAAATCAAACATACTATATTTACCGCCCATTCCATCAAGTGAAAAAGCTTCTCCTTCATCACCAAAATAATCTTCCACAACATCTTCAAAATCCAGAGTTCTGCTACTGTTGTCAGCCCACATTGACCCAACAAATTTTAGTTTTTTCTGCAGATCATATTCAAATGAAATCCAAGCTCTGAAGGGAATTTTGAACTGCCAATTATCCTTTTCAAATTCAATATTTTTATTCCCAAACGCATATGTATCCTCAGTTAGAAAAAACATATTACTGGATTGAAACCCAACGGAATAACCCACCTTTCCTCGCCCAGTAGGGTTTTCTCTTCGAGATGAATACACCAGATATGCTTCAACTAACACATTGGTTTCCGCATCAGAAATATAATTTCCCAAATTACCTAATGTAAATCCACTGGATTCATTTAAGGTTGTATCTGTATCACTAAATTTCCAAGCGTGAGAGTATTTACTCACAACTTTTTGTATTGGGTAAGCTCTATGAAATCCCATTCCCCATGTCATAGCAGTTTCTTTATCAGAAGTCTTTTTATGTAAAAATCGCATTTTAGGATTCAAGTTTAAATCACCATTAAAATTTGATCCAAATTTTGTGGTAACCATGAATCGATCAGTAAATCCGTAACCGATTGATAACCCGCTTATATAAAAAGTATTGGCATCTAAAGGAAAAGCTGTAGGGTCCAAGAAAACAGAAGTTAGTTGTGCCTCTCCTTGATAGAATTCTTTTTTATTTTCTACCCAGGGGATTAGTTTTCCTCCATGATACCTGTCCATTTTTTTAATATCCTTTTTATTGATATTAACATCACCATAATTAGATCGTAACACAATGGATGTTCTGTCCTCTTTTAATAAAGGACCTTTGTAACGGGCCTCATCATTCTTAATAATATCTACTGTTTCTTCTAAAATGTCTGTCATGGGAATTGTTAATACTCCTTCTTTCGTAACAATTTTACAATTTCCATCAATTATATCAGAAATTGAACCGTGGATAATATTCCCATCTCGTAAATGAAATTTTTTCGCCATGCCAACCTCTAATATTTCAGCCAATACTTGAGAGGGAGGTGATTTAGTTGGTTCAATCTGAATTCTCGGCGTTGAACTATTGCTCTGAAATTCAGTAATTAAATCCGCTGCCTGTTGTTTGCTGAGTTGATCCAGGTTGAGGTTAAATTGTTGAATAACTAAATTATTTAATGCTTTGTGGTCAAGACCTTTTTGCCCTGCCAACACAGCGATGGCATTCATTTGCCCAGTGGAAATTTTCTCCGTATTCTGTGCAGTAGTAACTGTTAACAACAATAAAAATGCCATTATTAATTTATTCATAATCATCTCCTAATTAAGTGTGTAAACCCTTATTTATAGTTTCCAGTAAAATGCCACAAATGGTTATTGGAAGTGCATACCAAATCGAAAAGATTCATTTACTGCATACATAAACCCAAAATTAAGGTGAACAGGTCTATTTTCACCGTGTTTAATTACAGGTTCACTGCTGTAATCACCGTAAGCATAATCGTTAGTATCATAATTCATTTGTTGCAATAATTTTACAAGGTTTTGTTGTAGTTAAACAAAATTTTTTAAATTTATAGCATTACTTTTTAATTATTCTAATTTTAATTTCTAATTTAATAATGTAAAAGTACTGCAATACAGCAATATACAACAAGTATTATTTATTATATTACATTATGCTTATATTAATAAGTGTTTGTAACTTATTATCGACTTATGAAGCAATTATTAATAGGAAGTAGCATACAGCAAATATTGATGGAAACAGCAAAATCTGATGCTGAAATTGCAATAGAATTAGGGGTAGCCCGAGATACTATTTATCGCTGGAGGACAGGCTCCACAAAAGTTATCCGTAGGAAAAATCTCATGAAATTGGCGGCTGTTTTTAAGCAATCTCTAAAATATAATGATGACGGAAGAGTTGATTTTATTCCACAAAATCCTGTTAAAAATGATGCAATACCACTCGAAAATAAATTGGGAGAAAATGAAATGAAATCCATTATCCAAACCCTGCAAAAACAAATTGATTACTTGATGAATGAAAATAAACGGCTGAGAAACAATTTAGAAAGTCCTATCGAAAAAAAGTTCTAAACTCACAGAGGGCACAGTGTACGGTTCGTCGCGGCACATTCCGTGATGTAACCCAACCCCTTTGTGATATTTTAGGATATGCACCTGAAGAGTTAATAAACCATGACTACTTCAGCCTAATAAACAGAGAAGAGCAAGAAAGACTCCTCAATACATCATTTCCAGAATTACTTAGAAATGTTGCATTTAATGATGATATACCGATTCATCTCACCGCTAAAATGAAAACTGGGAAACTTATTCTTCTCAAAGGAAAAGTGAATATTGTTAATGATGCTCCAGAACCATCCTTTTTATTGGATGTGGAGGGAACTGAAACTGTTAAGTTAATTGAAAATAAAATCCAAAAACAAAATATTTTGTTAGACTAATATTAATCTAATGCTAATTGATTGGTGGCGAAAATATCTGCTGACCAGAAAAGCAGAGCCATAATACTTGAAAATACTCCTATAAAATCATTATTTGATTTAAATGAATTATAAGCAAGGTATGAAAATCCTGAAACATATGTAAAACTCACAAAGCCATCAAATCTATGTCCATAATATGCCCTTCCAAATCCTGGTATCGCTGAAAATAAAACAGGTGATTGAGTAGCTTTTTTTAATGAAATAGTTTTTCTCGATTCGAGCTTATCAACAAGACGACCATCTATATGAAATTCTGCATTAGGATTTTGTAAATGATATCCAACCGCCCCAGGATTACATCTTACAAAACGATCGATACCGCGAATACTCCCCCCTAATATTCCAAACTGGTTAGTTGCTAATGCATAATAATTTGAACAAGATGGATAAAATTGACAGTTAAGCTTTTTACTTTTATAGGAAATGGACTGCCAAGACTTAATTAACCTAAATGTTGATTGTTCAATTATACCAATTTCATTCTGATTAATTAGCGAATCCACATTTAAATCTTGAGCCTGAATGCTAGAAATAAAAAGAGAAACTAATACTATAAAAGGGATCATTCAATAGGTAGCCCAGTATCTGGATCAAACCGAAATGGCATTGAAGAAGTTTCATCTTTTTGTAAATAAATTGTATAAATTGGTTCATGCTCTTTTGCATAGATTAATATAGCTAATGCTGGTAAAAATAGCATACCACAGCATGCCCCTGTTAGTGCTAACCCGGTTTTCCAATTTTGATCTAATGGCATTAGCATCTTTTGATATCCATCCAATTCTACACGAATAAAATATTGAGGTGCAAGTAATCCATCTTGTACCCGAACAGTGGCAGGGCTTTCCCCTAATGGTTGTCCATTTAGAAAAAGCTCTGCGCCACTGGGTTCAGTTTGTATGGTTATCATTTTATACCCAAAACTCTGACCAACTACTAATGATGGTATTGTTAGGAATAGTAAAATAAATGAGAACCGTATTTTCATACTATTTAGTCACGGTTACCGTTCGAGATGATACTGTAATGTAACTAGCCGGGATACCAATTATAATATCTAAAGCTTCTGTTGAAGTTTTAATTTCATAATTAGCAGTACCCCCCGCCATTCCACCAGTATCAACAGAATTCAATGGTATTAATCCAAAAAGAATATACCACTGACGAGCTGTTTCAACCTGACCGGTTTGAGGTCCGGTGCCTACCGAATGGACATGAGTTGAACATCCAATAAAGAACAGGGATGATACTATCATGATCATTACAACTGCT